>CAZNHN010000010.1:18811-34309 GCA_964572415.1 uncultured Phaeodactylibacter sp. | reverse complement strand
ATTCATCTGGTTTTATACTGAGCATGGTGTCAGCCGCTTTGATGGCCAAGACTTCCGGAACTACACCGTGAAGGACGGATTGCCGGTGAATGATGTCTGGCACCTCGCTGAGGACAGTCAGGGGCGCATATGGCTGAATACCTTTGGGACGAAGCTTGTTGCTATAGAAGGTGACAGCGTCAAAACCTACTACGAAAGCACGGACCCTCTTTTTCAACGTTTTGAACTTATCGTAAATAATCATGATCTAACCATTTACGAAAGAGGAGCCGAGCAATTGCTCATCCCGGATAGTCAGGGAGGCGTGCAACGGCTGCCGGTACCTGAAATACTTGACAGTATTCCGGATTACCTGCTTTTGCCCTGTTCCCGGGATACTTTTTTGCAGTTTCATAAATCGCTATCACAAATTACCCTGATTGCCAACGGCGGGCTTCGGGAAAATTATCTCCTAGACAAGCAGGACGCTGCAACCTGGAGCCGCCTGAATTACGACCGCCAGCAAAGCCGTACTTGCTGGAACAAACAACTCTTTATCTGGCCACATCAGGACAGCCTCCTGTATTATTTTTCTCTGAAGTCCGGAAAACTACAGCACTACAACCTCAAACAGGTTTTTGGAGAAACCCCTCACCTGCTAAGGTATCAGCAACTGCATGGACAGCTTCAAATTCAGACCAACCTGGGGCTTTTCATCCTGGATGATCAACTGAATGGCGCAGATACCCTAAGATTCCAATTAACCGCTGACAGTGATATACACCGGTCCTTTCGCGACCGGGAGGGCAACTATTGGATCTGTACAAAGGATCGTGGCGTGTTCTTTCTCACTGCCCGTCAACGGAACGCCAGGCTGTTCAAGGTAGAAGGCCAGTATGAAATTGGTATCACACACATCCGGAAATCTGGTGATGGCACGATTGTAGCCGGCACTCGTAAAGGGGCCTTGCTAAGGTTAAGTACAAAGGAGGAGTTTCAACTGCTTTTATCTGAACTAGAAGGCCAGCTCAACGACAGCCGGAATGTCAACGCTATTTGCTTTAGGGACGACCGGCATTTGTGGGTTGCACGCCCTGTCCTACCGTTGGAATATGTCGAACTTAATGACCAGCAAACCATCACGCAGCCGGTGGATTACGAAAAGCTCCCCCTGGAAGACCACGGCATACCTCATTTTTTTGACACTCCTGCAAGGAAACGCGCTCTGGGACTGGGCATTAAAGACCTCGCCTGGCATGCCCCTTCCCAACGGCTTTGTGTTGCCCGTGGCACTCATCCCTACATCCTCCACTTCGAAGGAAAAGACAAGCCACAGTGGCTGGAACTTCTGACCAGCAAACGTGCCTATGCCTGCACCTTTTCACCAGAAGGCAAACTCTGGCTCGGCCACATTGACGGCCTGGCTACTTACACCGCAGAGGAGGGGTATCAGCCCGTAAAGACACCCGAAATCGTAAATGAGCTTTACATACAGGAACTCGTCTATGACGCCAGCCACGAAATCCTATGGATAGGCTCTGATGGGGGTGGGATTATAGCGCTCCGCAAAGACACCGCCTTCACTGTAAAAGGTACGGAGGGATTAAGTATCAATGACCTTCACCTTGAGGATAAGACCTTGTTGGTCGCCACCAATCAGGGGGCTAAACTCATCAGGATTACTCAGGATGTCATCAGTTCACAGGTTGTAGAAACCTATGGTATCCGGGAAGGGCTGCCTTCTGTTGAAACCCAGGCCATAACCTCAGACAGCGGGGCGATCTACATAGGCAGTGCCATGGGGCTGGCGAAAATTTCAAAGCAGGAAGCCTACTTCAATTACCGGCACCCTAAGCTCTATTTCTCAGGGTTAGAGGTTGATGAGGTGCCGCTGCCTCCGGATACCAGCTACACGATGCAGGGCGTGCCTTATCAGCTTTCGTTTTCCTTTGTAGGATTATCTTTTAAAAGCCTGGGAGATATCCGCTATTTTTATCAGCTCAAAGGCGTGGACGAACAGGTTATGCAAACTTCCGACCGGCAGGTTCGCTATACCAACCTTTCGTCTGGCGAGTATACCTTCACGGTGCTGGCAGAAGACAACAACCAACAGCGCAGTGAGATCTGCACGGTAGACATTACGATCCACTCTGATTTTTGGCAGCAGTTCATGCCCTGGATAATCGCCATGTTGATCTTTGCTCTTGCCGCGTGGCTGTTTTACCGCTGGCGGTTACACCGCCACCGGCAGCAAGCCGAACAGGAAAACGCGATCAACCGGCAGTTTGCGGAACTGGAACTGCAGGCACTTCAGGCTCAAATGAACCCCCATTTCGTTTTCAACTCCCTGAGTGCTATACAATACTTTATTGCGGCTAATGAAAGACAGCAGGCAGACAGCTACCTGTCTAAATTTGCGATGTTGATGCGGCAATTTTTGGAGTCTTCCAAAACCCGCTACCTCAACCTCCATCAGGAGTTGCACCTGATCCGGCTTTACATTGAACTTGAACAGATGCGGTTCCCCAACCGGTTTGAGGCAGAAGTTACGGTAGCGCCGGATATTAACCCCTATATAACCTTAATCCCCACCATGCTGCTGCAGCCTTTTGTGGAGAATGCTATCAACCATGGCTTATTCCACAAAATGGCAGACGGCAAGTTGAGCCTTAACATTGCGAAAGACGAGAACCAGACGTTAATTTGTACGTTAGAAGATAATGGAGTAGGGCGTGCCGCAGCGAAAGGCATTCAGCAAAAAGCAGGCAAAGCTTACCGCTCCCGCGCCATGCAAATCACAAATGAGCGCCTGCATGCTCTAAGGGTCATTGAAGGTTACGATGTGAACATAAAAGTGACCGACCTGGAAAACCAGGATGGCACTGCAGCGGGAACACGGGTCAGGATTACCGTACCGGAAATTGAGTAGTAAACCTTATGATTAAAGCCATAATCATTGAAGATGAAGCCCACGCGAGGCTTACGCTTAAGAGCAAACTTGAGGAGTTCTGCCCGGAGGTACAGTTGCTGGGCATGGCAGACAATCCTAAGGAAGGCCGAATGCTCATTCAAGACCTGAAACCAGAACTTGTCTTTTTGGATGTGGCCATGCCTGGTGAAAGTGGCTTTGATATGCTCAGCCAACTCGACAATCTTGATTTCGAGATTATCTTTGTTACGGGCTTTGACAATTTCGCCATAGATGCGATAAACCTTTGCGCTATTGGTTATATCCTTAAGCCCATACAAACCAGCGTACTCATCAAAACGGTGCATAATGCTGCCCGGCGAATTCGTCAGAAACGGGATAACAAACGTAACAGAGAGCTCATCCGCAACCTTCAGCAGCCCGGCAATACTTCCAACCGGATCGGTATACCCACAGAGGATGGGCTGGAGTTTATCCCTACATCTGATATCATCCACTGCGAGGGCCAGAAAAAGTTAACCAAGTTATTCCTCGCCGGCAGCCGCTCTCTGGTCAGCTCTTATAATATTGGAGAATTTGTCCGGTTGCTGGAGCCCTACGGTTTTTTCCAGACTCACCGGTCTCACCTTATCAATCTCAACCGCATCCTCCGCTACAACAGGGAGGGGCAGGTGACCATGGAAGACCACTCTCTGGTCCCTGTTTCTAAGCGAAGGCGCGGAGAATTCCTGCAGCAGCTCACCCGCTTATAAGCATTATCTGCCCTCTTATTCCATAATTGTGCCCGCTCGTCAGATGCGGGCTACACCCACTGTATTTTAACCTTACCTTTGAAAATATCGAAGCATTGCGAGTAGAACCCCCTCTTCTTTGCAAAGCCACTTAAAACCTCACCGAATACCCCTCCTTTCTTTCAGCCATTGGGCTCGCAAGACAGGAAAAAGCTTTAACTCAGTTTGATATTGTCTGCTTTGCAGACTAATACGCTCTCTTAGCCTAGCCGGGAGAGCCATCTGCAAACGGTGGCTCTTTTTTTTATTCCATACACACAAATTCGATTTGAAGCGTTATGATAGGTAAATACTCAATCATGAATGCTTCTCCGCTTCTTTTTCTGTTCAGCTTATTCACCTTACTGACGGGTGTGGCTTGTAATTGCCCGCCTGATGAGGAAATCGGGCAACTTAGCCTTAGTGAGGCCGGTCGGAATTTTCTGCCCTACGATGGTACTGAAACGCTGCGTTTTGTAAATACCAGCGGACAAATCATGGCTTTTTCAGCGCCCCGCGGGAAGGAAGCCGGCCAGGACCAGCTCTGTGTCAACATCATTTGCACTGAGGCCCGATTCAACAGCCCCTCCAGTTGTGAGTACTACCTAACAGATAACTTACGCTATATCTTTGTCTCTGATGATAATGAACGCCTGCTCGACCTCGCTGTATTCACCGGGCTTTACGAATGGGAAACGGAGCACTTCTTTGATGCCCTCCAGGTGTCTTTTTCTTCCGGCACCCCTTCCATTCAGGCCGGGCAGGTCATTGAGCAGCGCTTCGACGGCGCACTGATCCCGGAAGAAACCAGCATCACTAACCTGATGCAAAAACGCGAAGCTATTGATCTCAACGGTACCACCTACAATGAGGTCTGGAGCTTTGAGCAAGACAACCTCGGCTTCTACCTTCAGCCGGGGAAAGGCATTATCGCTATCAAGGAAAACAGCCAGATTTGGGTATTAGAAGAGTAATCCGTTTCTTGGGTAAAGAAGCATTCATGAACTACTATGAAATACCCCTTCCCTTATCTGTGCCTCCTATTTCTTCCCCTGTCTGTGTACAGCGCACAGCTGCCGCCCGGATTCATCGAGCAACAAATAGCCACCGGGCTTGACCCCACAACGCTTACTGTTGCCCCGGACGGGCGGGTTTTCATTGCCGAAAAGTCTGGCCGTATCCGTATTGTAGAGGATGACACGCTGCTCCCGGACCCCTTTTTGAGCATTGAAGTGGACAACTACAACGAACGGGGGCTTAGCGGGCTGGTGCTCGACCCTGACTTTGAAGCGAACAATTATTTCTACGTCTTTTATACCGTGCCCGGCGGCAACTACAACCGTATCAGCCGCTTCACAGCAAATGGGAATCACACCCTGCCCGATAGTGAGGCTATTCTCTTTGAATTAGCTCCCCTTTCCGGCACCATCCACAACGGTGGTGCGATGGTTTTTGGCAATGATGGCAAGCTCTACATTGCAGTAGGCGATGGAGCCAACCCTCAAAGCGGACAAGACCTGAATACCACCCTGGGGAAAATACTGCGCTTTAATCCCGATGGGAGCATACCGGAAGACAACCCTTTTTACAACGAGCTCAGCGGACAGCAGCGGGCTATCTATGCGTATGGCTTTCGCAATCCATTTACCATGGCAATAGACCCTATGACGGGCACTATTATCACCAACGATGTGGGCAGCAACAACTTTGAAGAAGTCAACGCCGTGGTAGCCGGTGGCAATTACGGATGGGCACAACAGGAAGGGCCAGGCACCCCACCTTTCCCCGACCACTACATCGCTCCGCTCCATGCCTATGACCACGGCGTAGGGTGCGCAGTTATCGGCTCCGCTTTTTACCGCCCCCCACTACAACAGTTCCCGCCTGAGTATACCGGGCGGTACTTCTTTGCCGACTATTGCGAAGGTACCATTTGGACCATGGACCCTGCAACTGGCACCGTTAATGCCCCCTTTGCTACCAACATTGAGCGCCCCATAGCCCTGCATACCGCTCCAAACGGCAGCCTGTACTACATCGAGCGGCGGGGGCTTGGCGGGGGCTCCGAAATTGATAATACCAGTACCGCTAATGGCGTGCTTTGGAAAGTATCCTACACGGGCAGCGGCGCACCTTTCGTTGCAGTACAGCCTCAGCCCGTACTGCGGGTGGTGGGCGAAACGGCCCGTTTTTCCTGCGCTGCCTCAGGTGCCCCTACCCTCTCTTATCAGTGGCAACGCGATGATGTTGATATCCCGGGAGCAACAGACTCCATCCTGACTTTGCCTGCCGTCACCCTTGCGGATGATGGCAGCGCCTACCGTTGCCGTATCAGCAATGATGAGGGCGAAGTGTGGACGAGCGAAGCACTGCTTTCGGTAACGGTCAATAACCGCCCGGTGCCTGAAATCACCCTGCCTGTTACTGGATTAACGTACCGGGCTGGTGATGTACTGGTCTTTGAAGGCACCGCGTCCGACCCGGAGGAAGGAGCGCTATCTCCTGAACAACTTACCTGGCGGATAGACTTCCACCATGATGATCATACCCACCCGGGCTTGTCTCCGCAGGCAGGAACAGGAGGCAGCTTCAACATTCCTGTTATCGGCGAGACTTCTCCCAACGTCTGGTACCGCATCCACCTGACTGCTACCGACGCTGAGGGGCTGTCTCAATCCATCTATCAGGACGTCTTACCCGAAAAGCGGAGCCTGCAGTTACTGACTGACCCACCGGGGCTACAGCTCCGCCTTGACGGCCGCTCCCTGACTACGCCTCAGACCGAAGAAGGCCACTGCAAGCCCCCGCTAGCCAGGTGATTGACAATATGCTGTACACTTTCGATGGGTGGGCCAATGCCGGTGCAGCTCCGCTGTTGTCCTTTGCGATGCCTGAGGCCGACCAAACGTACCTGGCTTACTACGCGGCAGCGCCCCTGGGCACAGGAACAGGACTGACCGGTACCTACTACAACAGCCCGGTGCCTGACTTTAGTGGAAACCCCGCATTCTGGCGAATTGATACGACTATACAATTTGACTGGGGCGGCAGTTCCGCAGCACCGGCATTGCTTGGTACTGACTTCTACAGTATTCAGTGGACGGGCAGTATCGAAGTGCCCTTCTCAGAAACCTACACCTTCTATACCCATTCGGATGACGGAGTCAGGCTATGGGTGAACGATCAGCTGATCATCGACCAATGGGTACCGCAGCCGCCCACCGAGGTGAGCGGAGGGATTTTTCTACAGGCAGGGCAGCGCTATGCCATCCGTCTCGAATACTTTGAAGAAGGTGGTGGCGCGGTTTGTGAGCTTCGCTGGAGTAGTTTAAGAACACCTAAGGCCATCATCCCGAAATCACAGCTTTATCCCAATCTCCCTTCCTCCGATACGGAAGCCCGGACCACTGAGCATTTTCAACTATTGCCTCAGCCTGCCCTTGAATCCGCAACGCTTTGGATTAAAACCCAGGAAGACCGACGCTTTAATGCCCGTCTGTACCATATCAATGGCCAGGAAGTTTGGCGGGGGATCTTTCAGCATTTGCCTCCGGTCAGCCAGCACAATATTCCGGTTTCAGCATTGTCTGCCGGCTTGTATGTTTTGCAACTGCAATCCCGGACAGGCCAACAGAGCCTCAGGTTATTGGTCGACTAGCGAACATCGCTGCCAGCACACCCGTTGCAGAACAAAAAGTATTCATGAGAAGAACAGCAACCTCCGTTTGGAATGGAACCGGCACCAAGGGCAGTGGTCATTTATCCACGCAAAGTGGTGTATTTGACCAACAGCCTTATTCTTTCAAAACCCGCTTCGAAAATGAAGATGGCAAAAAAGGGACTAACCCTGAGGAGCTCATCGCAGCAGCCCACGCCGGATGTTTCAATATGGCATTGGGCGTGCAACTGGAACAAGCTGGCTTTGAGCCGGAAGCGCTCAATACACAGGCCGCCGTCCAACTGGAAAAACAAGGGGAAGGGTTCGCCATCACCAAAATCCACCTCACGCTGAAAGGGAAAGTCCCTAAGGTTTCCTCCGAGCAATTTCAGGAGCTGGCGAATGGCGCAAAGGCCAATTGCCCTGTTTCACAAGTTCTTAATGCAGACATTTCACTGGAGGCAGAGCTGATCGCTGCGCATACCTTCTAAACAACACCTGACCATACCTCATTCATTGAAGAAGCCATTCCGGGATATTTCCCGGAATGGCTTTCTTTTTCTAATAATCTCTGTAAGGAGCCTGACTTTAGCTAGCCAGCTCCTCCCGGATTTTGTTCAGTGCAGAACCAGCACTTACCCAATCGATCTGCGCCTGATTGTAAGTATGTGCAACCTCAAACTCGTCGGTTGAGCCGTCCTTATGGTGCAGCTTCACGGTCAGGTTCTTATCAGGTGCCATCTCATTGAAGCCGAGGATGTCGATCTTGTCATCCTGGCGCACCTTTTCGTAATCATCAAGATTGACGAAAGTGAGGGCCAGCATGCCCTGCTTCTTCAGGTTGGTCTCGTGGATACGTGCGAAAGACTTCACAATCACGGCACGGACGCCCAGGTGGCGCGGCTCCATCGCAGCGTGCTCACGGGAAGAACCTTCACCGTAGTTTTCCTCACCGAATACCACAGTGCTGATGCCTGCGGCCTTGTACTTGCGTGCGGAGTCTGGTACGCCCAGGTATTCCGCTTCGTCCTCACTGTCCACGTAGTTCGCAACCTTATTCATTTCGCCATTAAAGAAGTTGACGGCGCCGATGAAGCAGTTGTTGGAGATGTTATCCAGGTGGCCACGGTACTTCAGCCATGGGCCCGCCATGGAAATGTGGTCCGTCGTACACTTACCCTTCGCTTTAATCAGCAGGCGCATGCCTTTCAGCTGCTCCTGTGTGATCGGTTTGAATGGAGTAAGCAGCTCGAGGCGGTCTGAATTGGGGTCTACTTTTACCTCAATACCACTACCATCAGCAGCAGGTGGGATAAACCCGGCATCCTCAACAGCAAAGCCCTTAGCCGGCAATTCCACGCCAGTTGGTGGGTCCAGCTTCACGTCCTCGCCATTTTCGTTCTTCAGCGTATCTGTCAGCGGGTTGAAAGTCAGGTCACCGGCAATGGCCATTGCGGTCACGATCTCCGGAGAGGCCACGAAGGAGCGGGTCTGCGGGTTACCGTCGTTACGCTTAGAGAAGTTCCGGTTGAAGGAGGTGATAATTGAGTTCGCCCGGTTGGGGTCATCAGTGTGCCGTGCCCACTGACCGATGCAAGGCCCACAGGCATTGGCCAGCACAACGCCGCCCATCTTTTCGAAATCTTTCAGTTGCCCATCACGGTCTACCGTAAAGCGGATTTGCTCGGAGCCCGGCGTTACGGTAAACTCCGACTTCACCTTAAGCTTCTTATCTACCGCCTGACGTGCCAGAGAGGCCGCCCGGTCGAGGTCTTCGTAAGAGGAGTTGGTGCAGGAACCGATCAGCCCTACCTCCAGCTTTTGCGGGTAGTTATTTTCCTTTACGGCCTGAGCAAACTTGGAAATTGGCCATGCCAAATCCGGGGTATAAGGGCCATTGATATGTGGCTCCAGCTCAGACAGGTTGATCTCAATCACCTGATCGAAATATTTTTCAGGATTGGCGTAGCACTCGGCATCACCGGTGAGGTGCTCTTTCACACCATCCGCCAGGTCGGCAACTTCGGCGCGCTCGGTAGCACGCAGGTAGCGGCTCATAGCCTCATCGTAACCAAAGGTCGAGGTGGTCGCGCCAATTTCAGCACCCATGTTACAGATGGTGCCTTTACCCGTACAGGACAGCGACTCTGCGCCATCGCCAAAGTATTCAACGATAGCACCGGTACCGCCTTTCACGGTCAGGATCCCTGCCACTTTAAGGATGACGTCCTTGGCAGAAGTCCAGCCACTCATTTTGCCGGTCAGCTTCACGCCGATTACTTTAGGCATCTTGAGTTCCCAGGGCATGCCTGCCATCACGTCTACGGCATCTGCACCGCCCACGCCGATCGCAACCATACCCAAACCACCCGCATTAGGGGTGTGAGAGTCGGTACCGATCATCATACCGCCGGGGAAAGCGTAGTTCTCCAGCACAATTTGGTGGATGATACCCGCGCCCGGCTTCCAGAAACCAATGCCATACTTATTCGACACGGAAGACAGGAAGTCGTAAACTTCCTTATTCACGTCGTTAGCTTTGGCGAGGTCCTGTGCAGCGCCCTCTTCGGCCTGAATGAGGTGGTCACAGTGCACGGTGGAAGGGACAGCGACGTTATCGCGGCCAGCCATCATAAACTGCAATAGCGCCATTTGTGCAGTAGCGTCCTGCATAGCAACCCGGTCAGGCGCAAAGAAAACGTAGTCTTTGGCACGGGTATAATTTTGCAGTGGCGACTCAGGGTGCAGGTGGGTATAGAGGATTTTTTCAGTAAGGGTGAGCGGGCGGCCAAGGGTTTTCCTGGCTTCCTCTACTCGCGCAGGCAGTGCTTCATACACTGCCTTGATCATATCGAGATCGAATGGCATAGCAGATGAATTTAATTTGTTTATTGTAAAGAAGGTGCAGGCATGCTTTCATACCGTACACGGTTTTTTATTTGGTAATTTCAGTAGCTGCCCCCTGTCATGGACCCTGCAAAACGCGAGTGGGCAGGATGGGGCGAAACGCTTATTTTTCAAAGGATTTCAGAAGGTAGGCAAATGTACAATTTTTACCTCTTTCTGGCAATGCATCTATAATATAGATAGGATGGACCGAAATATTGTTTTGCAGGTTTCCACTTTTCTGACTAACGCTCTACCGCCCAGAGGTTTTGGTAGGCACGCCCCCAGCAGGTGACCTTGCGCAGATTGGGGATTCGGGGCAGGCAGCCTTCTACCATAGAAGCGCCAAAGTACTCGTATCCGCAGCGGTAGTTGTCCATGTAGAGAATGTCGCCTCCGGTATTGTCGGCGAGGCAGGCGTATTCTGCGAATGCGTTGGTGTTGCTCTCCGTAGCATCCAGAAAAGTGAGGATATTGATGGTGATTTTCCGCCTGGACAAACGGCTGGCCCACTCACAGATGTCTTCCCCATCGGCCCGGCAAACGTTAGCGCCATCACTAATGAGAAAGATCGACTTGCGGGTCTGCGCATCGTCTGAAAACAGCTCCGGGCTGGCCTGCAAACGCTCCAGCAGCGGTGTGGTGCCATTGGGTACAAGAAAACGCAGCCGGTAGCGCATATCGTAACGGCTCAGCGCCCCCACGGCATCCCAGGCTTTAGGCTCCGTCCAGCAGTCGCCATCTATGCTGCCCAGGCCGAGTTGGGTGGTCTCCGGCAGACTGTCCAAGATAAAAAGAGCGGTCTGTTTCATGACTTCAAACCGGGTGGTGCCCATGCAAGGCACTTTCTCCATTACCATGGATCCGGATAAATCAAGCAGAAAGAGCAGCTCTTCGTAATTGGTAAACTCCAGCGTCCGGTTGGTATTACCAGGGAGTTCTCCTGCCGGCCTGGGCCCGGCGGAGTCCTGCTGTGCGTAGTAATCTTTTAGCCCTTCCATGCCCAATGTGTCCCTAACGAGAAAATAGTTATAGAGGGCTGTGGCATTTTTCGTGTCGTACTTCACCGCCTGATCGAAGTACCCCAAAGACCGGATCAGGTCGCGCCGGTGCACATGGTAGTGCCAGCCCAGGGTGTCGCTGCCATGATCGCTACCGCCCTGATTGAGCATAGTGGCGTATCCCAGTGCATTATAGTAGATGCTCAGCCGCTTGGGGTCTCCCAGTTTTTCCTGCAATCCGATGCTCTTTTCCAGTGGCTGTAAAGCCTGCCCCGCCCGGTCGGCATAGAGCAGGACCATGCCCTTGAGGAAATAGCGTGTGGATTCCTTTTGTGCAAGGTCAGGATCGCCGGACCGAAGTAGGATATCGCTCTTTTGCAGCAGCCCCAGCCCTTCATCTGCCCGGCCTACGCGGCTCAGCGCCAGGGCGAGGGAAAGATTGAAATTGTAATTATCCGGAATGATACTGTGGGCTTTCTCAAAGTGGTTGACGGCCCGCTCGTAGTGGGCTTCGGAATACAGCAGCATACCCTTGTAGTGCGCACGAAAGGCGGCTTTCTGCCGGTTGCTCTCCGGTGTAAGCAAAAGCAACATTAAAGGAAAAATAACCAGACTACTGTACTTAATGATCATGCACTACAACGGTTCTGCTCAGAGAAAATCAGGCCATTTCAGCCAGCTCCATCCACCGGAGCTCCAGCTCTTCCAGCTCGTCATTGACATCACTCAGCTCCTTCGACAAATCTGTAATTTGCTCAGCACTCAGGCTTGTGTCATTAAACTGCTCAGTTAGCTCCGCCTTTTTTTCCTCCAGTTTCAGGATTTTCTTTTCCAGCCGCTTCAACTCTTTACGTTCTTCCTGACTTAAAGCGGTGGCTTTTGACTTAGGTTTAGGCGCACTCGACTGAGCGGCCTCCGCAGCTTTGGCCAGGCGGGCTTTTTCCCGGTCTTCTTCCTTCTTTACCTCCCGGTATCGGGTATAACTGCCCGGGAAGTCGCGGATTTTTCCGTTGCCTTCAAAAACGAAGAGGTGCTCTACAATCTTGTCCATGAAGTAACGGTCGTGGGAGACGATCAGCACACAGCCGGGGAAGTCCAGCAGGAAATCCTCGAGGACATTGAGCGTCATGATGTCCAGGTCATTCGTAGGCTCATCAAGAATAAGGAAGTTGGGGTTGGCCATAAGGACGGTGAGCAGGTACAGGCGGCGGCGCTCTCCACCACTAAGCTCAGACACATAGACCTGCTGCTGCTTACGGTTGAACATGAAACGCTCCAGCAATTGTGGCGCCGTCAATTTCTGCCCTTTTTCCAGCGGGATAAACTCGGCAATGTCCTGAACCACATCAATCACCCGCTTATTTTCTTTGAGTTGGATACCGTCCTGAGTGTAGTAGCCAAAGACGGTATTTCCACCCACCACTACCTTGCCGCTATCGGTGCGAATTTCATTCGTGAGCAATTTCAGGAAAGTAGATTTACCGACCCCGTTCGGTCCAACGATGCCAGCACGCTCCCCTTTCCGGAACTTATAGCTGAAGCCATCGACCAGCACTTTGTCATCATAAGACTTGCTGATATTATGAGCTTCCAGCACCTTCTTGCCCAGGCGCTGCCCCTTGATGTCGATCTTCATCTCTTCATCAATACGCTGCTGTGAGACCTCATCTTTCAGGTCGTGGAAGGCATCCACCCGGGACTTAGCCTTGGTTCCCCGGGCTTTGGGCATACGGCGTACCCAGTCCAGTTCCCGTTTGAGTAGTTTCTTGCTTTTCTCCAGGGTGGCGGTCTCCACATCATGGCGGGTCGTCTTCTTTTCCAAAAATTCACTGTAGTTACCGGTGTAGCGGTAAAGCTTGCCCAGATCCAGCTCAACGATAATATCACAAACCCGCTCCAGGAAGTAGCGGTCGTGGGTCACCATAAACAAGGTGATCCGCGGCTGCTGCAAATACTCTTCCAGCCACTCGATCATGTCGAGGTCGAGATGGTTGGTCGGCTCATCGAGGATGAGGAATTCCGGCTCTTCGATGATGAGCTTGGCCAGGGCGAGGCGTTTTTTCTGCCCTCCGGAGAGGTTTTTGACCAATTTATTCAAGTCGCTGACTTCCAGTTTGGTCAGAATTTCCTTGATGCGGGCTTCAAAGTCCCAGGCTTTCAGGGCATCCATTTTGGAAATCGCCTTGTGCATGGCCTCAGTATCATCCGGAAAAAGCATAGCATACTCGTAGGCCCGCACGGCCTGAATCATGGCATTCTCTGAGTCCAGTACGGCTTCCAGGATAGTGTGCTCCTCGAAAAACTCAGGATCCTGGTTCAGAAAACCGATGCGCACATCTTTATGCAGGTAGACCTTGGCCGTCTCTCCTTCCGGGGCTTCTTCCCCGGCGATCACCCGGAGCAGCGTCGTTTTTCCCGAGCCATTCTTGGCGACCAATGCGATCTTCTGCCCCTGATTGATCTGCAGGGATATATTGTCGAAGAGGACCTTCTCTCCGTACATTTTTGTGACATCTTCGAGGTTGAGGTAATTCACGCTTATGGATTCTGTGAATGAATATGCAAAAGTACAAAAGACTTTAGCGGTTGGCGCCTGAGCTGAAAAAAAACGGAGGCTTTCCTGCCTGTGCAGAAAAGCCTCCGTTTTTTTGGACGGCTATCGCCTTATTTTTCTTCAATCATATCATGCATGATCGCCAGTGTTTCCTTGATGTAAATGTCTTTGGAGACACTTTCCAGCCACTCATCGTTACGGGCTTTTTTGGACTCGTCGGCTTCGATGCCAGGCAGGTCTTCCTCCAGGTTGGAGATATTCTCCAAGACCACCTGATCCATGACGCCATCAAACTCATCGGCCTGTTCCTGACGTTTTTCACGCATTTCGCGGTAGGCTTCCAGTCCAATCGGGTAGGCAGACTCTTCGCGCTGCTGCTCTACGCGCTTGGCGTTGGCCAGAATTTTCTGGAAGGTCTCATTCTCTTCAATACGCTTTTCGCTGCGGCGGCGCAGTTTGCTGATGTTATCCACCCGCAGTACATCCTGATCGTACTCCACAGGGTCGATTTCCGTCCACTCCATGGCATACTCCCGGTCGCGCTCGCCGGTCTTGATGTAGAAGAAGTTATCCGGCAGGATGATGTCCGGCGTCACGCCTTTGAGCTGTGTGGAACCGCCATTGACGCGGTAGAACTTCTGAGTGGTCAGCTTGATTTCACCCAGCGGCTTCAACTCATTGAACCCACGGATAGTGCGGTCCAGGTCAATAAAGCGCTGCACGGTGCCTTTACCGAAGGTGGAAGGGCTGCCTACAATCACCGCCCTGCCGTAGTCCTGCAACGCTGCCGCCAGAATCTCCGAGGCAGAAGCACTGTAAGAATTCACCATAACTACGAGCGGACCATCATACTGCACACGCGAATCGGAGTCTTTCAGCACTTCAGGATCAGAAATACGGGATTTCACCTGTACAATCGGGCCTTTCTCAATGAACAGGCCAGTCATTTTGACCACATCCCGCAGGGAACCCCCACCGTTGTAGCGCAGGTCCAGGATGATGCCATCTACATTTTTAGCTTTGAGCTTCTCGATTTCTGCTGCCACATCCGTAGAGCAGAAGCGCCCGTTTTTATTCTGAAAATCTGCATAGAACGAGGGCAGCAGGATATATCCAATACGCTCTTCGCTGCCTTCCTCACCTTCCAGGATGAGTGATTTTGCAAACTGCTCTTCCAGGACGACTACATCGCGGGTGATCGTTATATCTTTCACACTGCCATCGATCTTCTTTACCGTTAAGGTCACCTTGGTGCCTTTGTCCCCGCGGATGAGCTGCACCACATCGTTGATGACCATGCCTGCAATATCCTTAGGCTCGTCTTCATCCTCCTGCTTAACCTTCAGGATGACATCGTTTTCATCCAGCTCTTTTTGTTTCCATGCCGGCCCACCAACTACGATACTCACCACTTTGGTATAATCATCCTCTGTGCGCAGAGTGGCGCCAATGCCTTCCAGGCGGCCACTGAAGCGGATATTGAAGTTCTCCTTATCAATAGGCTTGTAGTACTCCGAGTGCGGGTCGAAGATATGTGTAAAGGTATTGAGGTACACGCTCATGCGGTCTTCCCGCTTCAGTTTGCGCATACGCCCGTACCAGTCGTCGAGGAATTCCAGGACTTCTTTGCGGGACTCCTGCTCAATTTCTTCAAAGGACTTTGGGGCTTCCTCTTCCCCTTTCTTTTCACCTTCATTTTACCCTTTTTTTATCTCTTCAAT
>CAZNHN010000010.1:13076-18801 GCA_964572415.1 uncultured Phaeodactylibacter sp. | reverse complement strand
CTCGTATTTGAGGTACTTGCGCCAGTATTCTTTCAGCTCGTCGTCATGCTGAGCGAAGGGCTTTTTATCGCCATCCAGCTCAATGAATTCGTTGGTATCATAATCAAAAGGCGTCTCCAGCATTTCCCGGTAATAGCCCTGTGTTTTATCAAGAGCGGCATCCAGCATTTGGACAGAGGCGTCGAAAAATTCGAACTTCCCGGCTTGCGCCTGATCATCAATGCTCGTACGGTAGCCTTCCAGCTTCGCAATATCTTCCTGTGTCAGGAACCGGCGGCCTCCGTCGACCTGATCGAGGTAAAAATCAAAAATCTGGCTGGAAAACTCGTCATTGATATCCTTCGGCTGATAATGCAGCTGACCGAATCCACTTAATACGGCCTGCATCAGAACAGCTTCCTTTTCAGCATTATTGGGTTGCGGGTAGTAAGCCGCAGCAAGTAGGGCGACTAACAAAACGGAGAAGAAGATCTGACCTCTGTACTTCATGATAAATTTCTTTATTGACATCCTAAGGTGTGCTTTCTGGATTAATGCACGGTTTGCAAGTAGCAATATCCGGTGCCAGCTGTCTTAGATTATTCTGCTAATTTTTTTCTGCCAGGCAATTCAACGAATAAATATACTTCATTCAACAAGAAAAGGGAATAATCGTACCTGCACGGGTGTTGCTTTAACGGTATGGTAACAAATCCGGTGCCAAATTATCGAATAGGTAACGATAAAACCAGAAAAGAAGTTGTACCGGCCCAAACAGAACAGCCCCGGTAGCGTCATTCTACCGGGGCTGTTACTATTTTATTGTAGCTGAAATTACAGCAGTGGCGCGATCACCAGTGCAACTACAGACATCAGCTTCAGCAGGATATTCAGTGATGGGCCGGAAGTATCCTTGAACGGGTCACCCACGGTATCACCAACAACGGTCGCTTTGTGCGGGTCAGAACCCTTGTAGTACATTTCGCCGTTGATTTCCACGCCTTCTTCAAACATTTTCTTGGCGTTGTCCCATGCACCGCCAGCGTTAGACTGGAAGATGGCCATGAGTACACCTGTTACGGTAACGCCAGCAAGAAGGCCACCGAGCATTTCTGCGCCCAGCTGGCTTCCCAAACCTACGAGACCAGGTGTAAGGCCAACCACTACCGGTGCCAGTACAGCCAACAAGCCAGGGCGCACCATCTCACGGATAGAAGCCGCAGTGGAGATTTCCACACACTTGCCGTATTCTGCCTTGCCGTCCGCCGCTTCGAATGTCTTCTGATCGGCATCGCTCCAGTCCGCAAAAGCCTTATCATCGTTTTTGCGCATCACATCCAGAGCTGCAGTCAATTCAGGGATAGACTTGAACTGACGGCGTACTTCCTGAATCATATCCATTGCCGCACGGCCTACTGCACCCATAGAGAGGGCAGAGAACAGGAACGGCAACATACCACCCACAAACAGAGCCGCCATTACGTAGGGGCTGGTGATGTTGATGCTCGTGAGCCTTGCATCCGGGTGGCTGAGGTTGTACGCAGTAATGAAAGCTGCGAACAGCGCCAGTGCTGTCAGGGCAGCCGAACCGATGGCGAAACCTTTACCGATTGCAGCAGTGGTGTTACCCACAGCGTCGAGCTTATCTGTACGCTCACGTACTTCCGGTGGAAGCTCCGCCATTTCAGCGATACCGCCGGCGTTATCAGAAATCGGGCCGTAGGCATCTACCGCCAGCTGAATGCCTGTGTTGGAAAGCATACCTACTGCAGCAATTGCGATACCATACAGGCCAGCAAAAGAGTAAGAACCTACGATAGCAACCGCCAGGATCAGGATAGGGATAGCCGTTGACTGCATGCCCACGCCAAGACCGGCAATGATGTTAGTCGCCGCACCAGTCAGAGACTGGTCCACGATGCTCTTTACCGGTTTTGTGCCTGTGCCTGTGTAGTATTCGGTAATCATACCGATGAGCAGTCCGCCCGCCAGGCCGAAGATCACCGCCCAGAATACCCCCATAGAGGTATAAGTGGTGCCTTCGAAAGTCCATTCTGCCGGTAGCATCCAGTTAACGATGGCGAAAGTGGCCGCCAGCATTACACCTGCAGACAGAAATTCCCCACGGTTCAGGGCTTTTTGAGGGTCACCGCCTTCTTTTACCTTCACAAAGAAAGTACCCAGGATAGAAGTCACGATACCAACGCTTGCGAGTACCAGTGGCAACAGTACGGCGTTCAGGCCTCCAAAGGGGTTATCGCTTTCAAAACCGGCGGAACCACTGATGACTTCCTGCGTCGCAGGGTCTGTCACCAAAATAAATGCAGCACCCAGTACCATCGTACCGATGATAGAGCCCACATAAGACTCGAACAGGTCAGCGCCCATACCGGCTACGTCACCCACGTTGTCGCCTACGTTATCCGCAATAGTAGCAGGATTCAGAGGGTGGTCTTCCGGAATACCAGCTTCCACTTTACCAACAAGGTCAGCGCCCACGTCAGCTGCTTTGGTATAAATACCGCCGCCCACACGTGCAAAGAGCGCAATGGAAGATGCACCAAAAGAGAAACCGGTAATCACGGTGATCACGCGGTTGACATCCCAACCCATGCTGGAATAAGCAAGGAATAGTGTCCCAAGACCAATAACACCAAGGCCAACCACACCAAGGCCCATCACGGAACCACCAGCAAAGGCGACCTCCAGGGCTTTGCCCAAGCTTGTACGGGCAGCGTTGGTGGTGCGCACGTTAGCTTTAGTCGCCACGCGCATGCCAATAAACCCTGCCAGGGCAGAGCAAATCGCGCCCAGCACGAAAGACAGGGCGATAAGGGGAGAGGAATCAGCAGTATTGCCACTGATGCCCAGTAGGATTGCCACGGCCAGTACGAAGATGGCCAGTACGCGGTATTCCGCTTTGAGAAATGCCATGGCGCCATCCGCGATATTCACCGCGATACGGCCCATGCGTTCTGTTCCAACTTCCTGCTTAGACACCCAGGCCGAGCGCCAGAAGGTGTACAACAGGGCGAGTACACCAAAGACGGGTACTAAATAAGTGATCGTTTGACCCATGCCATTTTTTGTTTAAAGTTATAGTTATTTCGTAAGAGTCGTTTGCAAGCGGATTGATGCATATATAAATGCCTGGCCGTTTAAAAGCTTAGCACCACAGCAAGGGGTAAAAGCCAAGAAAAACGGCCGATCAAACCGGACTAGTTGCAGACGCTCCTGCCAATCGCTTTTGATTCAGCGGGGCAAAGCTAACGCAAATTTGTTTTTTGTCCAACTGTAAGGTGAGGAGTTGTAGCTGCCGGCCTCCAGAACGTCTAAATTTGGTGACAACGGCAAACATATCCGTTCACTGTACTGTAAAATGTATTCCACTTTTCAATAAAGACTCCTTATGGCACATACACCTATTAATATTGCACTCGACTGGACGCCCAATACCAATCATACCGGTTTTTTCGTAGCACAGGCATTAGGCTATTACGAACAGGCCAGACTCAAAGTAACCATCCTCGACCCTTCCACCGACAACTATGCCGTCACTCCAGCCAAAAAGCTGGAGCTCGGGCAGGTAGATTTTGCCATCGCCCCTACAGAGAGCGCCATCAGCCTGAATACCAAAGCTAATAAGGCGGAAGCCAAAGCCGTGGCCGCCATCCTGCAGGAAGATGCCAGCGCCATCGCGGTACTGGCTTCCAGCGATATCAACCGACCCGCTGCACTGGATGGCAGAAGCTATGCCTCCTACGGTGCCCGGTACGAAGACAAAATCGTGCAGCAGATGGTACGCAACGATGGCGGTAAGGGCGAACTCTACCTTAGCTACCCCGACAAGCTCGGCATTTGGAATACCTTGCTTGAGAACAAAGCGGATGCCACCTGGATATTCCAAAACTGGGAAGGGGTGGAAGCAGAAACACAGGGTATTGAGCTACGTTGTTTTGAACTTGGTGATTACGGCATCCCCTACGGCTACTCACCTGTGCTTTTGGCAATGTCTGCCCAAATCGAAAAGAGCCGTGAGCCCTACCAAGCCTTCCTACAAGCCACCAAAGCCGGCTACCTCCACGCCCTGGAAAACCCCGAATCAGCGGCCCGTATGCTGGGGGCCTTCGTCACTGCGCAAGACCGGGAGCGCATTGACCTGGTAAAAGCTCAGAAACGCACCAACCCCTACTACGGGACGGCCCAAACCTGGGGGCAAATGGATGCCGCGCGCGTCTCAAAGTTTGTAACGTGGCTGAAGGCGAATAACATCGAAGCCACTCTGGAATCTATTGAGCCAATCTTCACCAACGAACTCCTTTCAGGATCAGGAACTTAGTTCAACAAAAAATTTTGTGCAACTTTATGACCGAAGCCTGACAACGGTTCGAGCCTACACTTCGTATTTATACCTGACTATTGCGACAAAAACGCTGAAACAAAGGCATAGCAGGGCTTTACCAAGCTGTGGCCTTTCAGAAAACCAACATTTCTTTTGTCATTTTTTCGTAAGGAGATATAAGATACTGATAAATGTCATGACAGGAAATACAGTCGATAAATAGTTTTGTTGAACCTTGTTGCAGTTTTGTGACATTGGTGCAACGAGCGAAAATTACTTTTGTAACCGAACACTGAATTTAAGGGCTTTATGCTGGCGAAGTACAATATACTTACGGTAACACACAAACGCACTAACCTCAAGGATATAGGCGATTTTGTGATCAAAGTGGACGATCAGGAAGCACTGAAGCAGCAATTGCAGCAGCTTAAGGCGCAATTCCATATTGATGAGCTGTTCTACCTGCCCACCTGCAACCGGGTTATGTACTTCTTCACCACCAATCATCAGGTGGACGAGCGCTTCATCGCCCATTTCTTTCAGCGTATTAACCCTGACATGCCTATTGAGCTTGTGGACGAGCTTGATGATATCGTTTACCACTATCAGGGAGAAGAAGCACTCAAACACTTTTTTGATGTTTCCGCTTCCATCGACTCCCTCGTGATCGGTGAGCGCCAAATCCTCCGCCAAATCCGCGAAGCTTACGAACTCTGCCACAGCTGGGGCACCACCGGAGAATACATCCGCCTCGTTTTTCAGCAGGCCGTAGTGGCTGCCAAAGCTGTCTACAACCGCACCCGGATCGGCGACAAGCCGGTTTCCGTGGTATCACTGGCTTTTCAGCAAATGCTCAAAGCGCACGTTCACAAAGAAGACCGCGTGCTGCTCGTTGGTGCCGGGCAGACCAATCAGCTCGTGGGCAAATTCCTGAGCAAGTACGAGTTTTCCGATATCACGGTTTTCAACCGCAGCCTCGATAAAGCAGAGCAGTTGGCCAAAACCCTGAATGGCCGGGCACTGCCGTTAAGCGACCTGTCTGACTATCAGGAAGGCTTCGATTGCCTGATCGTATGCACCGGGTCTACTGAGCCGATCATTACAGCCCCGCTTTACGAAAAGCTGCTACAGGGCGACACCGCACGCAAAGTCGTCATTGATCTCTCCATCCCCAATAACGTAGCCGAAGGTGCCGTTGAGCAATTCGATTTTGAATACATCGAAGTCGAAGGGCTGCGCAATCTTGCCAAGCAGAACCTCGCTTTCCGCGAACGCGAAGTAGAACGCGCCCACAAAGTCCTCAACGAGTACATACAGCAAATGCCCGCCCTCCTCAAGCAGCGTCAGATTGAACTGGCCATGCGGCAGGTTCCCATCGAAATCAAAGCCGTCAGAGAGCGCGCC
>CAZNHN010000010.1:7639-13066 GCA_964572415.1 uncultured Phaeodactylibacter sp. | reverse complement strand
TCCTTGCGCGCCTTCTTCACGATCGGCGCCGACGCAGCACGCTCCGAAGCAGGTCAGCGCACCGTCGGGATGTACCACCTCGCTTGGGAGGTCGCCACCCTCGACGATCAGACCAAAGCGCTGATGGAAAAGATGCTGGCCTATATGGAAAAGAAGTGCATTGGCATTCCAATGAAGGCGGCGCGGGAGGCGGTGCTGTAGGGCGTTGAAGTGATGGGGTTTGTGGTGTGATCTTTGGTGCTACTATTCGATTGGTTTCCTGAAAAGCCCCAGCATAATGCATCTGTTTTTAATGATCCCAATCTTCAAACCTCTCAATTGTTAGCTTATAATCTCTTTTGTTGACGTTTTTCAAGCTATCTACTATATAGGTGGTTGATCTAAGCTTTTCTCCTTCTTTACCAAACCCGAACCAGTCTCTACCTATACCATACTCAAATACTACTACCGTATTCGAGTCAAGGTTTAAAGTGCTATCTGCCCTTGCAAACACATATTGCTTTAGCTCTAGTAAGGTATCTGGTTTTTGGTAATAGAAATTCAAATCCTTCCTTGCATCTATCGTGCCGCTATTGGATTTAAATTTGGTTCGCAGCACTCCGGATTTTGGAATCCTGTAAACCCTTGCATTTTCATCATATTCTCTTGCCCTGCCTTCGCTCTGATTAAAAAATATATATACTTTCCCCGTGTAGCCATCCGGCAAAAAATGTGTTTCAGGAGCCATTCTGTTACAGCCCCCTCCAAACGCAAGGATTGCCCATAAAATATAAGCTCCGTACAGAAGAACCATAATGAATAGGGCTGAGATTATTATACTGCGTATTTTCATGTAGGGCTTGTTGTGCGTTTAAAATCAAGAATTCATGAAATTATAGGCTAGAATCTTTGGCTGTTGATAACAGAAATATACGGCAGAATAACTCCCCCGCTAATATTTTTACTTCGACCGGATAGCTAGCGCGTAGACGCAATTCCTGGATGCTGTACTGACAAACTCCACCGTCAGAATCCGGGAACCGACAGCGTCAGGACTCCTTGCAGCGTTGCTTTTGGTGCTAGAGCTGGAGCTTGGGTTGGGAGGCATGCTAAGGGCAGCTGGGTGGGTCTCAGCATAAGTAGCCATGAACTTTTAAGGCATACCAAATTGTTCTATATTTGAACCAAATGCAAGGTGTCATGGATGAACTCATCATTAAATTTGGCTTATTGGACCCTTTAAGACGTCAAGAAATTTTGGACTTCCTTGATTTCCTGCTTAGCAAACAACAAGAGGAAAAAGCGGAAAGCTTTGATTCCTACAAAACAAGGATCCTAAAGGTTTCAACATGGAGTGAGGAAGATATAGAAGCGATGCAGGCAAACAGCAAAAAAATGAATACATGGCAAGTTCCCGAATGGTAGCCGATTCAAGTATTTTCATAGCTTTCTTACGAGCTACAGATAAGACGAACACCAAACTTTACCAATTGCCCAATCGTACGGAACTGCATATCTCCGTAGTAACCCTTTATGAGTTGTTAATGGGTGCTACCGATAATGTCAAAAGAAGAGATGTTGAAATTTTGACTCAATCCTTAAGTATTCTACCATTCACAAAGCCTGTCGCTGAAAAGTCAGCAGAGATATATCATGACCTTCGCAAACGCAGTAAACTGATTGAATTCAGGGATATTTTCATCGGTGCTACTGCGCTTGTCCACGGATTACCTCTACTCACCCATAATACGAAGCATTTTGACCGAATTGATAGCTTGTCAATCCTTTAATTTAAAGGATATACTTGAGGCAGCGGGGATTCACCTCTAATACTGCTTGATAGGGTTGCCGCAGCGCACAGCGTCCGCCGAAGCTTAGCGAAGGTAGAGCTGCTAATATTTTCACTTTGACTTGATAGCTAGCACAGGGACGCAGTTCTTGGATACTGACCGACAGCGCCAGTACTACTTACAGTGTTGCTTATGGTTGTTGGGGCTTGGTTTTAGGGTTTCATGCTATAGGGGGCGGGAGATTTTGATGCTATGACTCCTGAATTAAGACAGAGTCTATTTGGACCTAACCCTAACACTCATTTTGATGTTTTTAATTCAATGATAAATGATACAGAAAATCCATTTTATAACTTTATCGCAATTTAACTATGGTTTTTAAATGTATTGATAGGGTCAATGATGTATTATCATTTAAAGTATTTGCAGACAGTTTGTTGTATGTTGTAAAAAGCAGTAATTCATTATTCTTGAATAAAGTCTTATTAGACCAAAATGTAGAGCCAGGCAGTTACATCTTTAAGTGCGGTAAAGTACTTTATTCTAAGAATAAAGCTATTTATTATGATAATGGTTTTATAGCCGAAAAAAGCTTGCTTATTCAAAAGGATCACTCAGGTTGCGAGGGCTTGATCGTGATGGGTGATTATGAACTAATTAACTATGCTGTCGCTGGTGATTATGAATATTTAAATATACAATCAGGAGCAATTTCGCATATCAGTAGATTGCAAAACATTACATATATACTACTATCATCTAGCCAGGTTTTTTTTGCATCTAAAAGTGAAATTTACAGTCTTTCAGTACCTAACCCTGAAAAATTATCTTGGAGAAATAATTTAGCTAAGCTATGCGCTTTCACTAATTCATTTAAGGAAAAAAAAGATTATGAAATTCGCCAGTTCATAGGTGTTCATAAGGATCAATTAATTGTCCAATTAACCGATGCTACATTACTTTTTCTAAATATAGGTAATGGATCAAAAGTACATACTTTGCACTTGAATGAAAGCCACCCTTTTAAGAAGAATAGCGTGTATGACGATGACTACCCTCCGCATTTAGTTGATGATAAACTGATCTGGTTAAACAGGCAGCGTCTCCTCGAAATCGATTTAAATACTTATGACATAGAAATAAAAAAAGACTATTCCAATGTACCGAAAAAGGAGCAGTTTAGGTTCATGCATAGTACCCATTTTGAAGGCAAAATTTATTTTGTGGCGGATTACGGGTGGCAGTATGTAACACCCAGCAGGGTCGGAGTTATGGATGGTAATACAGGCGAAATCATTTGGGAGCAACAACTTGAAAAAACTGGTGGTTTACCTGAGGCTCCGAAAGTGACTTCAGATAAATTATTTATTCGAACGGCAAAAGGGGAACTGTATATTTTCGAAAAATCAGATTTCTCAACATAAGCTTTCTTTAATTTGCAGATTCAAAGTGAATGGATATGAATAAGCCCCGCTAGTCGTAGCACATCATGACACAAGCATAGCCTCTTCCTGGTATCGGAACAGTATCAAAACACAAATAAAGTCAAACAATAAATTTTACGTCTCTTAGGTTTTGTCTACCTTGCAACATGGACAAGCTCTACAAATCCCACGATGGCTTCTTCCGAAAGCTGATGTCCGAGCGACAAACTGCACAAGATTATCTTGCTACCTTTTTGCCAGACGAGCTCAAGGCGGCTGTCAATTTTGAGACATTAGATCAAGACACTGAGTCCTACATTGACGAACAGCTTAAAGCCTCCATGTCGGACGTGGTCTTCAAAGCGGATACCAGGCAGGGTTTTGGCATCAACTTCTGTTTCCTCTTCGAGCACAAGAGCTACATCGACGACAAAGCCCCCTTCCAAATCCTGCACTACATCAGCAGCGCCATGCTCAAGCGGGCGATTAATAAGGAGGAACAGCGCCTCATCATACCCATCCTGTTTTACCACGGGGAAGCGCCCTGGGAATATGAGTCCATCGGTGACAAGTTCTCAGCGCTTGACAAAGTACTCAAAGTATACCTGCCCCGCTTCGACTACCTCTTCCACAACTATCAGGCCAAGCCGGATGAGGAGATCAAGCAGGCTTCTAATCCAAAACTGACTGCCGCATTGATTGCCATGAAGCATTTCTACGAGCAGGGCTACCTGCTAAAGCAAATGCAGTTCCTCCTCCTCCACGCCACCGACGAGCACGGGAACTTATACAAGCCCCTGCTTGTTTACCTTTTCGACAAACTTCCTGATCAGATGGACGCTATTCAAAAAGCTATGGGGGACTTGCCTCCTCCTGTAAAAAACGAAGCGATGAGTATTCTTGATGCCTGTGAAGCCAGAGGCGAAGCCAAAGGTAAAGCCGAGGGCTACAACGAAAAAACCCGCCAAACCTGCATTAACATGATCCACGATGGTTTCGACAACCCTACGATCTGTCGTATTTTGGAAGTGGAGGAGGAATATGTGGATGAAGTGCGGGAGCAGTTGAAAAACGAGGCGCAGGAAGATTGATCCCCGGTCTGTAACGGACTGACAGCTAAACCGAAAGACTACAGCTGTAGCAGTGCTTCCAATTTTTTGACTGGCAAAGGCATCTTTCCGGTGACGGTGATGGACGATATTTGGTCGGACGGCAAATGAGGATGATTTTGCTTGATCCTGTATCCGTCGGAGACGGGCGAATGGCTTGCATCCAGTCTGCTAGGCTTAATACATCTTTTGCTTTTTTATGGGGATAGACTCACTCCCCCCTACACCTCCGCCACCAAATCCTTAGGCACCCATCCCACCGTCGTATCACTCAATTCCACCTTATACCAGCCACTGATTTCATCCAGTATAGTCAGGGTCTCGCCGCCGTAGAGGGTCAGGACGGGCTCACTTTGGGCATCTGGGGCCACGTGCAGGGGTGTTTCTTCTGCCATTAGGACGGCTATATGGTGGTAAAACTCCTGCTGCGCCCGACCATAAGCGAAGCCGAAGGGCAACAGGCAGAGGAGCAAAGCGGTGATCCCAGCCAGGAAACCGGCTTTGCGCTGCCGGCGCTGAGGGGCAAATTGCCAGACGGCCAGCCCGCCTACGCCCAGCCAAAACAGGAGGAGACCGAGCACGGCCCAGCCCCGGGTGCGCATCAGGTGCTGTACGGAAAGCCAGGTGCGGACAACGCCCGATTGCCGAATTTGAATATTCGAAGCTTCGAGTTTTTCCTGTACTAAAGCCAGATTGGACTGTACCTGCTCATTGGCGGGATCGAGCCGGAGAGCACGCTCGTAGTTGAGGACCGACATGGGCAGATTGCCGTTGCGGTAGTAGGCATTGCCGAGGTTGTAGTAGAGGCCCACGCTTTCGTACCCATCGGCACGGAGGGCTTCGTACCGGCTGATGGCGGTTTCGTAATCTTTGTCGTGGTAGGCATTATGGCCAGCTTGCAGCAGCTGTTTTGGTGAAGACTGTGCGGCCAGCAGCCCAATGCCCATTCCAAACCATGCAATGAATACCATCCACTTTTTCATCATTATTGCTCGTCGTTTTGTTTTTCTGGTGTCGGTGGTCGCTCTGTGGTGGCCGGGGAAACGGGTAAACCCTGTCCTTTAGCAGGATCTGGGGGAGCGGGTAAACCCTGAGCCGGGGGCGCAGCGGGGGCTTCGGCGGGGC
>CAZNHN010000010.1:0-7625 GCA_964572415.1 uncultured Phaeodactylibacter sp. | reverse complement strand
AGCGGAAGGGGGGACTTCCAAACTGTCCTGCGCCAGAGAATCCGCAGCGGGAGCAGCGGCTTTGGGCATGGGCTTCAGTACCCGTTTTTTCTCCGGGCTGAACAAATCCGGCAGGCTGTCGGGCCGGTATTGGGTTTCCCAAAAGAAGCCTTCGAGCTTAAGCGTACTGTGGTTGGTCTGCCCCATCGGTAGCATCTCGGCCTTGGGCTGATTGAAGAAGGTGATCTTCTCCACCTCATTGTTCCCGAAGTACAGCATCATCTCGCTGCAGATGGTTTTATTGACGCCTACGTAGCCGCCATCGTCATCCAGAGCGTAGTACACGGATTCCGCGTTGCCGTTCACTGCCATCCGCCGGAGTTCTTCTGCTTTGAAAAAGGCGGTCACGTGCTTGCCTTTGACCTGATTGAACATAATCTCGTCAGGAGAATTGACAATCAGGGCGTTGTTGCGGAGGAAAATGCGGTCAATACTGCCCTTGTTGAGCAGGATATTGACGGTATCGGCATTGAACTGCGAGGTATCCGCCCAGACGATAGGCTCCCGGAACAGCCGGAAGGTGGAGTCCCGCGTACTGTACGACAGGGAGTCGCAGATGGCCTGCATGTCCGTTTTGAAAATGCGCACATCAGGATAGGCCCGAAGCAGACGGGCACTGTCGGTGACAAGGGTTTCCGTGATGAGGGTGTCGGCAATTAAGGAGTCTATGACCAAGGTATCCGTAACCAGGGAATCCGAAAAGAGCGTATCAACGGTGATAACGGTCTCCACAATCAGGGTGTCAAATACGTCTTGCAGCGCCAGCAGGGTATCGGATGCCATAAATAAGGAGTCGCCATCCACAATCGTGATGAGCAGCGGCCGGCCATTGCGCCCCCCGAAGGCTTTGAGGTAATCCGCTTTACGGTCATAGTCGGCCGTATCGCACATAATGGTCAGGTCTTCGGAGGTGTCCCGCCAAATCACAGAGCCGGTGGCGATACCAATGCCCCGTTCCTCGCTGTAGTCCACCTGATCGGCTTCCAGCAGCTGCGGCGGATCGCTAATGCGGGAGCGGCCGCGGGTGGAATAGGTCTCCTGTTTGGCATCATAGACAATCTCATCGGCAGCGATGTCCTGTTTATCATCTTTGTAGCGGGCATTGCCCACGAGAACCGTGCGGTCGGCTTCCTGACTGTATTCGATCACATCGGCGGTGGCTTCCCGTTCGTTTTCTTTGAAAATGGCATTGCCGCGCAGGATGTACACCTCCCGGCTGCCATCGTAGCGGATGGTGTCGGCCAGTGCCAGTTGGTCGCCCTTTTGGTACTGCGCGTTTTTGGTGAATTCCGCTACGTTGTTCTCTGTATCGTAAAAACCATCTTCGCAGTACAGCTTGGTGGTATCGCTGTCGATCAGAGTGGGCCCGAGAAAGTCCACCACTTTGGTCTCCGTATTGAAGCCCAGGGTGTCCGAAAGCAGTGTAAAAGCCGAATCGATCACCACGACGCTGTCTTTGAAGTAGATTTGCCGCTCGTCCACGTAGTAATAGCCCTTTTTGCTGGTCAACTGCGTGCTGTCGAGGGTGAGGGTGGCGCCATTATCGTAAGTCGCCAGCTTGAGGTTGAGATCGTAGGTCAGGCGGTCGGTGAAGAGGCGCTGATCGCCCTTTTCCAGAATGACATCCCCGTAGAGTTCGGCTATGCGGGTCGCCCCGTCGTAAACGGCAGAGTCTGAGAAAACATTGAGGGAATCCCCCTGCTGAATGATCACATCGCCATTGGCATACACGCGGGTTTGGTTCTCAATACGGGCGGTATCACAGTACATGTACACGCTATCCTGCCGCAGTTCGACGTTGCCATTGAGCTTCTGAATGACCGTATCTCCCGACTGAATGTATTCAAACAGGTCGGCGTGGTCGACTTCCACTTCCTGCTTGGCCGTGTCCTGTGCCGGAGCGGCGGGCTGTTGCCCAAATAACGGGGCAGCCACTAGCAGCAGCAGCAGTGCGATACCGTATATTTTCGGGTTCAATAATGGCATAGCTTCTTCCATGAGGTGCAAACTTCCGACTTTCCCCGCACTTCCCTGCGAAAAACGGGCTGAAATCTCCACGAAAACGTTGAGAAAGGCCCTCCCGCTTGCTTCCCGGAACGGGTTAACCCTTTTTTAACGTTGTGAAGAGGCAGACCATCGCCAAAATCAGCTCTAAGAACCAGATTTGTGAGGACTCCCCCTCCATATAGGTTGTAAATCCCCCATTCGTCAGTATATTTGTGCCCTTACAAAACTACAGCAATGAAAGTATCTCTGAACTGGCTGAAAGAGTATATCGATATAGACCATAGCCCTGAGGAAGTCTCGGCTATGCTCACAGGTATTGGACTGGAAGAAGAAGGCATGGAGCGGGTGGAAAGCATCCGCGGCGGACTGGAAGGCGTGGTCGTGGGGCATGTCCTCGAATGTGGCCAACACCCTGATGCCGACCGCCTGTCCCTGACCAAAGTGGACGTAGGTGGGGAAGCGCCCCTGCAGATCGTCTGCGGTGCGCCAAATGTAGCGCAGGGACAAAAAGTGATGGTGGCTACCGTGGGGACGACTTTGTACCCCGTTGGCAGCGAAGAACCACTAAAACTCAAAAAAGGCAAGATCCGCGGGCAGGTATCCGAAGGCATGATCTGCGCGGAAGACGAGCTGGGCACCGGCACGAGCCACGATGGCATCCTGGTGCTGCCGGAAGACACCGCAGTGGGCACCCCCGCACGGGAGTATTTCAATATCGAAATCGACCACGTTTACGAGATCGGGCTAACCCCCAACCGCTCGGATGCCACCAACCACCTGGGCGTAGCTAAGGACCTGGCGGCCTACCTCAAAGTCAACCACAGCCACAACGACGGCGTACACCTGCCCTCCGTCGACGGCTTCAAAGCGGATGACCAAAGCCTGCCGGTCAGCATTGAGGTGGAAGATGCCGAAGCCTGCCCACGCTACGCTGGCCTGACGCTAAAGGGCATTACCGTCAAAGAGTCGCCCAACTGGCTCAAAAACCGCCTGCTCTCCATCGGGCTGCGGCCCATCAATAATGTGGTGGACGTGACCAACTTCGTACTGCACGAGCTCGGTCAGCCTCTCCACGCCTTCGACCTGGCAAAAGTCAAAGACCACAAGATTGTCGTAAAGGCTTTGCCGAAAGGCACTAAGTTCACTACCCTCGATGAAACGGAGCGCGAACTTACGGGCGAAGACCTTATGATCTGCAATGGCGCCGGCGAAGGCATGTGCATCGCTGGCGTATTCGGGGGCATAGGCTCTGGTGTGACGGAAAATACCACGGATGTCTTCCTGGAGTCCGCTCACTTCAGCGCCAAATGGGTCCGCCGCACAAGCATGGGGCACAACCTGCGCACCGATGCCGCCAAGGTTTTCGAAAAAGGCAGCGACCCCAACATCGTGGTCTACGCCCTGAAGCGGGCCGCCCTGCTCATTAAGGAACTGGCTGGCGGTACCCTTTCAAGCGACATCACCGACCTCTACCCCAACCCGGTCAAACCGGTGGAAGTGAAGGTCAGCTACGCGCACACCAACCGCCTGATTGGCATCGACATTCCCAAAGCCAAAATCCACAGCATCCTGGAGGCCCTGGAGATGAAAATCCTGGCAGACGATGGGGAAACGTTCACCGTTGCAGTGCCTACCAATAAGTCGGACGTAACGCGGGAAGCCGATGTGATCGAGGAAATCCTGCGCATTTACGGTTACAACGAGGTGCCTATCCCTGAGCAGGTCAAGACCGGGCTCAACATCGCCCCTCAGCCCGACCCCAACCTGCTGCGCGACAAGATCGGCGACTACCTGGCAGCCAATGGTTTCAATGAGATGATGGCCCTGTCCCTGTCCCGCTCGCAGTACTACAAGGAAATTTTCGAAGGGCTGGCCGACAACAAGCTGGTGTACATCAACAACACCTCTACCGTACAGCTCGATATTATGCGCCCGGATATGCTCTTCAGCGGGCTCGAAGCCATTCTGCACAATCAGAACCGGCAGCAGTCGCGCCTGAAGCTGTTTGAATTTGGCCGTACTTATCAGCACGGAGAAAATAAGATCGACGAGCAGCAGCACCTGAGCCTCTTCATGACCGGGGAGCGCCACCCGGAAACCTGGCTGGGCGTACGCGAAGGCGATGCGGATTACTACGCCCTGAAGGCTTTTGTGGAAAACATCCTCGCCCGCTTCGGGCTGCAGGGTTATCAGGAGACAGCGCTGCGGGACAACAGCCTGGCTTTCGGGCTGGAATACCACCGCGGCCCGCAGACCCTGGTCCGCTTCGGCAAAGTCAACCCCAAGCTGGTCAAGGCGATGGACATCCGCGGGGAGGTCTTTTACGCCGATTTCAGCTGGGACAACCTCATGAAAGCCCGAAAAAAGTATAAATTATCCTACGAGGAGCTGAACAAATTCCCAAGCAGCCGGAGGGATTTGGCCCTGGTTATTGATAATTCTGTAAAATTTAGTGATATTGTGGCGATTGCCCGTAAGGTGGGCAAGAAGCTCATTAAGGATATCAACCTTTTTGACGTGTACGAAAACGAGGAGCAGCTCGGCGCCGGGAAAAAGTCCTACGCTGTCAGCTTCACATTTGAAAACCCTGAGAAAACGCTCAAGGACAAGGAAGTGGACAAGGTGGTCAACAAGCTGATTGCCGACTATGAGTCCAAACTTGGTGCTACGATCCGTCAGTAAAGGCAGGGTAGTATGATGACCCAAAGTCCCAAAATGAACTTTTTAGAGCGCATTGACAATATTGAACTAAAAGTCCGGCAGCTCGTGCAGCGCATGGCGCGCCTGAAGCAGGAAAATGCCGGGCTCAAGGAAGAAAACCAGAAACTCAAGGCCGACCTGGACCGCCAACGCGGTGCAGTGAGTGCCTTAACCCATAAGTTGGAACAAACGCAGCGGTCCCTGGACACGCAGCGGGAAGGACAACCTGAGCAATCAGATCAGCTGAAGCAACAGCTGGAAACATATATTGAAGAGATCAACGCTTGTATTGAGTGGCTACATAAGCAATAGGAATGAGCAGAGGGCAAGACAAGGAGATGAAACATATTACCGTGCTGATTGCCGGCCGGCCGTACCCACTCAAAATAGATGTGGCAGATGAACCTGCCATCCGCAAGATCGTCAAAGAGGTCAACGAGAAAATCAACCGTTTTCAGTTGACCTATACCAATAAGGACAAACAGGACTGCCTCTCGATGGCGCTCCTGACCTACGCGGTCGACTTGCACAAAGCTAAAACCTCCGGGGGCAATGACCCTGCCCTTTCTGGTAAACTCTTTCAATTGGAAGCCTTGCTTGATCAGGTGCTTGACTAAACTTTCCCGATGCGCGGTATCCTGCCGCCCGTTTTTCCTGAAATATTGGAATACCCCTGTTTTGGCGTAAGCCCGCTGCTCCTGAATTAGGTGCACATGAGCTTCGCCAGCCAGGTTATTTATACACCAAATGCAATTCGGTGGCCCGGGTTTGTCCTGCAAGTATACATACAGGCAAAGCACCAAAACCACCGCATCACAAAATCAACACCAATTATGGATATAGGAATAGGAATCATTATTGGGTTGGTCGTTGGAGCCATTATTGGCTACATAGGCGTTCAGATGGCCCTTAAAAGTGCCAAACAGAAACGCATCGACGAAATCAACTCCACCGTGGACCAGGAGGTCAAGGAAGCCCGGCTCACGGCCAAACGCCTGATTGACGAGGCAGAGATCAAAGCAGAAAAGATCACCTCTCAGGCCGAAAACAAGAACGAGAAGATCAAGCAGCGCAAAATTCAGGAGGCCAAGGAAAAATTCAGCCGCCTCAAGTCTGAATTTGAAAGCAGCAAAGCCGATCAGATGGTGGAGCTGAAGGAGCGCAAAATGGAAATCAAGGAACTAGAGTCTGACCTGCGCCAAAAGGAAAAGAGCTTCGGCGATAAAGTCAAAGCCCTGGACAATCAGCGGGCAGAACTGGAACAGCGCGAAGCAGACGCCATCGCCCTGCGGGAAAACCTCGAGAAGCAGATCAAAGTCATGAATCGCAAGCGCGAGGAACTGGAGACCGCAAGCGAGCGCCACATCAAGGAACTGGAAAAAGTAGCTAACCTGAGCGAAGCCGAAGCCAGGGAACAGCTGCTCGAAGCCGTGAAAGCCAAGGCGGAGACTGATGCCATGGCCCTGGTGAAAAACTCTGTGGAACAGGCAAAGATCACCGCCAACAAGGAAGCCAAGAAAATCATCATTCAGTCCATTCAGCGCATGTGCGCGGAGTACACGATTGAGAATACCGTTTCGGTCTTCAACCTCGACTCCGACGACCTGAAGGGGCAGATCATTGGCCGGGAAGGCCGGAATATCCGGGCGCTGGAAGCCGCTACCGGTGCGGAAATCGTTGTGGACGACACGCCGGAAGCCATTGTAATTTCCAGCTTTGACCCCATACGCCGGGAAGTGGCCCGGCTGGCGCTCAAGCGCCTCGTAGCCGATGGGCGTATCCACCCGGCACGCATTGAGGAAGTGGTAGCCAAAGTCCGCAAGCAGCTCGATGAGCAGATTGTGGAAATCGGTGAACGTACCGTCATCGACCTGGATCTTCACGGGCTTGACCCTTACCTCGTGAAGATGGTAGGCCGCATGCGCTTCCGCTCTTCCTACGGGCAGAACCTGCTCAAGCACTCCATTGAGACGGCCAACCTCTGCGCCATCATGGCTGCCGAGCTCGGCCTGAGCCGCAAGCAAGCCAAAATGGCCAAACGGGCCGGCCTGCTCCACGATATTGGCAAAGTTGCCGAGGAAGAAACGGAACTGTCCCACGCCCTGCTGGGCATGAAGCTTTGCGAAAAGTACGGCGAACATGCTGCCGTTTGCAATGCCGTAGGCGCCCACCACGATGAGGTAGAGATGAACAACATCCTCTCCCCTATCATTCAGGCTTGTGATGCTATTTCCGGTGCCCGCCCCGGCGCGCGGCGCGAAATCCTCGAAAGCTACCTCAAGCGTATTGGCGAGCTGGAAGAACTGGCGATGGAGCACGAAGGCGTACAAAAAGCCTATGCGATGCAGGCCGGCCGTGAGCTGCGCGTCATCGTAGAATCCGAAAAAGTAACCGATCAGCGGGCCGACGAGCTGTCGTTCCAGATTTCTCAGAAAATCCAGGACGATATGCAGTACCCCGGGCAGATCAAAGTGACCGTCATCCGCGAGAAGCGGGCGGTGGCTTATGCGCGGTAGCAAAAGCATTTACACATTATGAAAAATCCCTGGTTCGAATTGTCGGATCAGGGATTTTTTCTTTCTTTTTAGCAGTAAGCAGGCGGCCAAAGCAAATGTAGACCACTGCAGTAAGTCAATTTGGTCCTCATCACCCCACATGCCACTCCACCAGCCCAATTACTTCCTGCTCCAGAGCATCCGCCCTGGCAGCTATGGATTGAGCCGCCGACAGTTTGGCTTCCACCCAGGCCTTGTCCTCGATATCGCCGGCATTGATGCGGACATTGAGCCAGGCACCATGCACAGCTGCCCGGGCACACAGCGCCCCTACCCCGGCATCGCTGGCAGAGTTAGGGTTGCCTTTTTCTGCCATGGCTTTGC
>CAZNHN010000009.1:45507-48073 GCA_964572415.1 uncultured Phaeodactylibacter sp. | reverse complement strand
AACCGGTAAACTGAGCGTCCGAAATCTCATACGAAGGGCAAGCATGTACTGATTCTTATTCCCGGACGATCATTGCGCTCCTGCACCTCACCTTTGCAGAGAATCAAAACATACTTCTATGAAAAAGATACTGATCGCCGGTGCAACCGGCTACCTTGGCAGGCACCTCATCGCAGAATTGCAGGAACGACAGCTCCCATTCCAGGCTTTGGCCCGCAGCCCGCAGAAGCTTAAGCACTTCCAACTGCCTGCTGATACGCTCATCCGGGCGGAAGTTACCCAACCGGACACCCTGCGCGGGCAACTAAAAGGCATCGACACCTTAATCTCTACCGTGGGTATCACCCGACAAAAAGACGGGCTCACCTATATGGATGTGGACTATCAGGCCAACCTCAATCTGCTGGAAGAGGCCAAACGGGCAGGCGCTCGTAAGTTCATCTATATCTCCGCCATCAATGGCCGGCAAATGCGCCACCTCAAAATCATGGCAGCCAAAGAGCGGTTTGTGGATACGCTAATGGCTTCAGGGCTGGAGTATCAAATCGTCCGCCCCAATGGGTTCTTCTCAGATATGACCGACTTCCTGGATATGGCGAAGGGCGGGCGGGTCTACCTGTTTGGGAATGGCAATTACAAGCTCAACCCCATCCACGGGCGGGACCTCGCTAAAACCATCATCGACGAGATGGGCTCGGCTGCTACCGAACTGGAAGTAGGCGGTCCTGACATTCTCACCCAAAATGAGATAGCCGCGCTTGCCCTGAAAGCCGTGGGACGTCCGCCGAATATTCTGCACCTGCCCGACTGGAGCCGCCGTTGGCTCATCTGGCTGATGCGAACATTTACCTCCTCCAAAACCTACGGGCCCTATGAATTTTTCCTCACCATGATGGCGCAGGATAATGTTGCCCCCCGCTACGGGGTGGAACGCCTGGAGCATTTTTTCAGAAAAGAGGCAGACGAGCTATAGGAAATGGCTAAGGGATCGAAACGGTTGGAACGTAGTGGTTTTTACTTAGATTTACAGCCAAAACCCACTGCTATGCCCAATCTGTTCCGGACTTTCATCCTGACTGCACTAGTTTTACTGGCTTCCGGCTGCCACATTGGCCGTTTCTTCCTTTGGAACTTCGCGGATGTCAACGATTACAAAAAGTTCCCGGCTACGACCATCAACGCTCCGGAAACGCCTTTCACTTTTGCCTATGCGCCGGACAGTATTCAGCAGAAGCTTGCCGAAACAGAACTGACCGCGGACGGTAAAAAATATAGCCTGCCGGAATATATAGGCGATTATGGGAAGTCCCTGGCTTTCCTCATCATCCGTAATGATACCATTCTGTACGAAACGTACTTCGACGGGTATGCCGAGTATGGACCGCTCCATCCTTCCTTTTCCGTGGCCAAGTCCTTTGTCTCCTCCCTGGTGGGTTTTGCCGTTCAGGAGGGCGCCATAGCAAGTGTAGACGACCCCATAACGCAATACCTGCCTGAACTGAAGGACAGGGACGAACGGTTCAGCCGCCTGACTATCGAGCACCTGCTCAACATGCGTAGCGGGCTGAAGTATAATGAGAATAGCTATTTCAACCCATTTGCACCTGTGGCCCGGGACTACTACGGGCGGCAACTGGAAAAGTATACCCTCGAGCGGTCTGAGTTCGCCGCCGAGCCCGATAGCTACCGGGAATACCAAAGCATCAACACCCAACTCCTCGCGCTCATTGTGGAGCGGGCGACCGGAAAAGACCTGCCTCTGTATCTACAGGAAAAAATCTGGCAGCCCCTCGGTATGGAGTTCCAGGCAAGCTGGAGCTTTGACAGCAAAAAAAGTGGCACAACGAAAGCTTTCTGCTGCCTGAATGCACAGGCCCGGGACTATGCGAAGTTCGGCCGTTTGTACCTGCACGGCGGAGCGTGGGAAGGGCAGCAATTGCTGGATCAGGAGTGGGTGGAACGCAGCACCACACCAGATTACAGCAATGATTGCTACCAATACCAGTGGTACAGCCGGTCGTACCGGGGAGTTGCGCCCGACTCAGCATCTGCGGTAGCTGCCGCTCCGGAAGGGTTGGTGTCTTTCCGTTTCGGGATGGTGAGTACGCTTACCGGATGTGCGGGCCGGAGTTTTTGGCGATTGGTATCCTGGGCCAGTACATTTATGTGCACCCGGAGAAAAACATTATCATGGTCCGCTTGGGCAAGGAAGATAAAGTGGGGTACCGGCAGTTGTTTTGGGCGTTGAGTGAGAAGCTGTGATCATCCTTTTGATCCATGCAGCTTTTTCAACAGCACAATCTGCCCCAGATGATAGTGCAAATGCTCGATAATCCCGTTTAGGTTACTAAAGTAGTGGCCGTATTTGGGGTCCGAAAAGTCCGCCCACATCTGCTCTTCAGGCAGTTTGGCGGTCACTGCGATCAGCCGTTCTGCATCTGCCCAAACGCCATCAAGCAGGGCCTGCCAGTCGGCTTCAGACTGAATTTCCGGCGTCTCCCAGCTGTACTTGTCCCGGGCTTCCAGCGGGCCACCTTCGAGTACACTGGCGATATGGGGCAGATAA
>CAZNHN010000009.1:44614-45497 GCA_964572415.1 uncultured Phaeodactylibacter sp. | reverse complement strand
TAGACCAATTGCGCAATGGTATTAAGCCCGGCTACTTTCGAGGTCGCCATCTGCCAGTCGACATCCGACAGCTGATCCTTATAGTTGGAATCCGACCAGTTCCCACCGAAGAGGACGCCTTTGAAGTGTTTCGACAGATTTTTTGGCAGTGCCATAAGGATTGAAGATTGATAAATTGTAATTTAGTCATTTTCCGGTTAGCCTATGCACTCAAAACCCTTCCAGCTCCATACCATAAGCCTCATACATCCGCTTGTAGCGGTGCCCGTAGCGATGATGCCCCTTCATCCAGTCATAATCATCGTAGCCCCTAATGCTATCCGCCTCAATGACCATGCCCTCAGCGACAAGCTGTTCCTGCAATTCCGGAATATCAATGTCCTGTACTGCTACATCGTTCTCCAGCGCCTGAACGATAGCCAGGCCTGCGGCGTGCCCCGCCTGCATCCAGGTGGACTCCAGGCGGTAGGTGCAAAAAGCCACATGGGTGAAGGAGGCACAAACCGGCACAAGAAGATTCTCCACCGATGACTTGGGAGGGGTAATCGTGTGGTATGATACTTCAAATGGCAGCAGTACGATTTCCCAAATCCGCCCTTCATTCGTAAAGGTGCTGTCAGAAAGGGCAATGCGCTGCACATGATGGCTATCCACCCAATGGGAGCCCAACAGAATAGAGGCTTCCTTTTGCCGGTCGCGGAATACATCGTGCTGGGTGTGCACCTGCGGACCCAACATACGGCGACCTTCCCGGACGTAAAGGTAATAGGGGAAATGATTATTGTCCACAAATTCATCTTTAGCATAGCCATGCCGGCGGGTTTCTTCCTGCAAAGTAGCGGGCACTCTCGAATCATTCGCCAGGAAATACAAAAAGCCCTGC
>CAZNHN010000009.1:19828-44581 GCA_964572415.1 uncultured Phaeodactylibacter sp. | reverse complement strand
GAGCCCCGGCGGTATCGCCCGATCAGGTCCCATATGTGGGTATCCGGATTGGCAGCCAGGAAATCCGCCAGGAAGTCATAGTCAGCAGCATCGTATTGCTCCGGCCGGTAAATTGGCACTTTAATGCTGTCCACCTCCGTCATGATCGGGCGGAAGTTGTAATTCATCACCCTTTTGTCCCCGCTACCAGGGACAAGCGTATCGTAGCGGTTGAAGTAAGGCAGTAATGCCCCGTTAGCATCAACGGTGCGTGCGCTGAGGGTATCGTCAATCAGGCGCAGCCCCGCCAGCGACTCTCCGTATTGTTCGACGGGCTCCCGGCCGTAAGTGTATGGCACGCCGGCCTGTGCCATAAGGTCGCCCTCGTAGCTGCAATCCACGAAGTAGCGGGCTGTAAATTGTCGCCCATTGCTGAGCTCTAATTCCTGAATACGATCCTCCTCGACCGTGGCCGCAGTGAGGTGGGCTTCGGTGATTAATTCCACGCCGGCCTCTTCAATCATCGTTTCGTAAAGCGCCTGAGCGTGTTTCGACTCAAAGTAAAAGGCGGGGCCACCCGGTTGAAAACCCATATTCCGGCCATTGCCGAAGGTTTGAAAGTAAGCTGTATCGTAATAAAGCTGCCCCAGGCGGATGTAGAAATCGCGGGCCCGGCCAGTGATGGCATCATCAATCATATGCTCGCTTTCAGCGGTATTCAGTCCGCTTGTGCTCATGCCACCCACTACAGGCATAGGCTCCACCAGCAGTACCCGGGCACCGTGGTCCGCAGCCGTTACCGCAGTGATAATACCCGCAGGGGTCGCACCATAAACAATAAGATCGTACTGCGGAGCTTCCGGGCTGCAGCTGCTCAGCCATAGGGCGAAGGCTGCCCAAATCCAGGTATTTATACTTTTCATTCTTCTGTTATTTTTGACTTTTCCGGCTAGCCAGACCGTGTTGCTTATCCCATTCCAGGAGTTCCCGTTTCAAAACACTGACCTTTTCGGGGTATTGCCCAGCCAGATTCCGAACCTCCCAGGGGTCCTTTTCCAGGTCAAATAGTTGTAGTGTCTCCACTCCATCAACCCAGTACCGGATGAGCTTGGTATTGCCTTTTCGAATAGCCCCCTGCAGGTCTTTGTACTGAAGATGCAGGACGTTACGGACGGTTTTCTGCTCCCCTTTGACCACCGGGGCCAGGCTTCTGCCATCCAGCCCGGCAGGCACTTCTGCCCCGGCCAGATCACACAGCGTAGGAAACAAATCAATGAGGTAGCACAAGGCCGGGGTTGAAGCCCCCTCGGGAATACGCGGCCCGGCGATGAGCAAAGGCACATTGACCGAATGCTGATAAAGATTTTGCTTACCCATCAGCCCATGCTGCCCTACTGCCAGCCCGTTGTCTCCCGCAAAGACGATGATGGTATTGTCCAGCTGCCCGGACTTTTCCAAAGCCTCCAGAATGCGCCCTACCTGAGCATCCAGGTGGCTGATCATGGCATAGTATTCCAGGATATGCTGCCTGATTTCTTCGGGTTGCCGGGGCGTGTCTGCCAGCTGCTCATCCCGGATAATCAACTGCCCGTTATCAAATGGATGCTTAGGCATAAAATTGGGTGGTAGAGCTATACTATCGGGATGATACCATTCCAGGTACTCCGGGGGCATACTCCGGGGATCGTGGGGAGCCGTGAATGCCGTGTACAGAAAAAAGGGTTTGTCGCCCGGGCTGCGGCTTTCAATGAAGCCTATTGCTGCATTGGCAAACACTTCGGAAGCATGAATGCCTCCAAATACATACTCACCGGGAAGCGTATCCACCTTATTGCTTTGCCGGTCATCCTGAATAACCGGGCGGCGGTCTGTATAAACCGCATCGGGTTGATAATGGTATAATGGCGTATTCCAGGGGTCATGCATACCGCCCATAAAAATATGCTCCCCAGTGTTGAAATTCCGGTTGAAAGTATGGCGGCTGTTGTGCCATTTACCGGTCCCAAAAGCATCATAGCCGTTATCCTGCAGGGTTTCTCCGAGGAGCGCATGATCATCCGGAATATTGAAGCCGGCCGGCAAAAGGCGGCTCAAGTGCCTCCCTGTCATAAGCATAGCCCGGCTTGGTGCACAGACCGCACCATTATCTGCCCCCATAATATGGGCTTCCGTAAATAGCACTCCGCTGGACCTCAGGCGGTCCAGGTTGGGGGTCTTGATTGCCGGATTGGTAAGGGCGCTGGCCCGCATATCATCAGCAAACAAAAACAGAATATTGGGAGAAGCCACGGCCTGCTGTTCCGATTGAGCGGAAAGCTGAGCCTGGCAGAAAAGGGCACAAAAGGCCATCAAAATTATTGAGCAGCTCAATCTCGTCATGGTTATTCTGCTGGGTTGAAATAAATTTATGGAATGAGCAGCTCTTCAACCGCTCCTTCAATAGAGATATAATCGTGTTTAACAAAAGCTCTTATTTGATAACGACCTGGCGACCAATCTGGAATGGACAGGCTAAAAGCTCCCGTTTTGCTGAACTCACCTGCCGTCAACTCCTTCCAATCCGTATGCTTTGTGATATCATTCAGCCCTTTAGGCTTGAGCCGGTACAGAAAACCTGCCTGTACGCTTTTTTCATCGCCCAATGATAGTAACTCACCCTGTAAATACCCATCTGCGGCTACTGGAAGAGTGCGAATAGCCGGAGGAATAAATGCGGGTCTAACATGTTCTAACTTAATGACAACAGGATTAGGCCAGCGGTGGTTATTGTAGATACGCTGTGCCCGGACAACGGAAACTTCTATCCCTTTTTCTGCTTTTCGGAAGCGGGAGGTGGCATCCACTTCGGGCATATACTCCACCCATTTATCGGATTGCCCCAGTACGCTAATTTTCGTTTTCTCAGTAGGTGCTACCGCGTGCAGCAGGAATTCTCTACGTTCGCCCCGCGGCCACTCCCCTTGCCCGCCCAGAATGGCATAAACTACATCCTCATCCCTGGCTTTGGTGTACCAAATATCCCCTTCGTGCGTAACCGGCCAGGGTTCCACCCCATCAATGGCTTCATGGTTGATAAAGTACCAGGCGGCCAGTTCTGTAAGATTGCGTTCCTGCTCGAACGGGAGCTCCCCAAAGCCATCCGGCCCTATATTGAGCAATAAGGCTCCACCCTGCGCCCGGGTTTCGGTCAGAAGTTGAATGACCTGCGAGGCCGGTTTGTAGGATTCATTGGTTGGCTTAAATTGCCACTGCGTGCCCATCGTCATACAGGCCTCCCAAACCCGGTCCGAAGCTACGCCAAGCAGGTGCTGTTCCGGGGTTTCAATTTCCCCGCGAGTGATGAGCACATCCGGTTTGAGCGACCAGCAATAGGGCTTTAGCGCATCAATGAGGAAGTTCTTCTTCCCATCAAAAAACAATACGTCAATGGGCCCATACTGAGTGAGCAGCTCTTTCATTTGAGCTTTTACAAAAGCAATATAGCGCTCGTTGGCTGCTGCCGGGCGGTCACCTTTTTCCCCGCGCTTAATTAACTCACCCTGCTGATGCAAATAATGAAAATCCTCCGGAGAAAAATATAACCCAACCGCCAGCCCGTATTTTCGGCAGGCTTTGACGTATTCAGCCACAAAATCGCGCTGGTAGGGCGTATTTTCAATACTAAAGTCCGTAGTCTCCGTATGCCAAAGGCAGAATCCGGAATGATGCTTAGCGGTCAACACCATGTACTTCATACCTGCCAGCTTTGCGAGGCGGGCCCAACGGTCCGGGTCGGCATCTTGCGGGTCAAAAGTTTTGGGCAATTCCTCAAAGTAGCGCCGGGTGTAATCTTCGGAGGCGCCCACCAGAGAATGACTGATGACGGTACCCAACTGCGCATCCACGCTCCAGTGAATAAACATGCCAAACCCCGCATCCCTGAGCCAGGCTTCCCGTTCCGGCTGGTTTTGAGCCGTCAGGGTTAGGGTGCCCAGCATGCCTATCAATATTCCTACCCAGTAAATGTTTCGCATGGTTTTCTGTTTTAGTAATCAGTTCCTTTGAGGCTACGGCTAACGGAAGCCCTCCAGGATCGGTGAGCATCGATCAGTTCTGCTTTTATTTTCGGATTAGCTTCACTCTGATCCTTCAGTTCCGCAGGATCTGTGGTTAAATCGTATAACTCGAATGGAGCATCTTTTTCACTTTTGTACAACTTGTACTGCCCATCGATGATGGCCACCTGCCCCTGATAGTCAAAAAACAGGGGCGGAGCGGGCTTATCGGTCTCCCCTGCCAGCCACGGCAGCATACTTTTGCCATCCAGGGGGCGGTCATCCGGATAGGCAATCCCCGTAAGTTCCAAAATAGTGGGCAGGTAATCGCTGGTGGAAAAAGGCTTGTCAACCGTCTGCCCAGCGGGTAATGTTCCAGGGAAACTGACCAGGCCAGGTACCCGTATGCCCCCTTCCTTCAGGCTACGCTTTCGTTCGCTTAATCCTTTGGTAATGCCAAGGCTCCGAGGCCGGCCTTTACGGTTCTCCGGGCCATTGTCGCTGGTAAATAAAGTGAGTGTATTCTGGCGCTGCCCGAGGTTTTTCAGGGTGGACCTCAGGCGCCCGATTTGTTCATCCATAGCCGATATGCACCCGTAATAATGTTGTTCGTTTTCAGCATGCGCTTCGTATTGAGCCAGGTACTTCGGCCCGGCAACCACCGGCGTGTGCGGCGCATGAAACCAAATAACGGCGAAGAAAGGCTCTTCCTGATCAGCAGCCTCTGTGATAAAATCAATAGCCCGGTCCATGATGACACGGCTGTCATCGCCTTTCAGGTTGTTCTCTACACGCTCACCCTGTTCATTCCAGTAAAATGTGCCAAAATGATTTCCCAGCCCCTGACTCCCAACACCGCCGGCAGCCTTTTCCGGGGTACGCATGGGATCCCAGGTGGGTACCTTAGACTCCGTGGAGAAGCAGGTTTCAAATCCATGCAGCCAGGGTGGCGCATATTCATCGGCAAACTGTGGCTTACCACCCCGGTTCGCATCAAGCGTATCACGGGTAAGCGTACCCAAATGCCACTTCCCAAAATGCCCGGTACGGTAACCCTGTGCTTTGAGCAGCTCTGCCAGCGTCAGTTCCTCCTCTGGCAGGTGGCCGACGTTCGCACTAAAAATACCATAGCGATTGGGGTGGCGGCCTGTCAGGCAACTGCCACGGGTAGGTGAGCAAACGGGAGCGGCGGCATAGAAACGGGTGAGCGTCACACCTTCGGCAGCCATACTATCCAGATTAGGCGTTTGCAATACAGAATGCCCATTGTAACCCGTATCCCCCCAACCCAGGTCATCAGCCATAAGCAGGATGATATTTGGTGGTGCAGTGCTTTCTTTGCCTTGGTCCTTTGCCGGGCTGCAGCCCAGTAGCCCTACAAGCAACCCCGGAAAAATCCACTTTCCAAAACCGTGCCTAATCATAAATGCAAGCTATTCTACCCAAAAGAGGCACATAATAGCGACCTGTAATGATTAGGCACCGCAGTTCGGTGAAGCCTGGTCATGGCTGACTTTTAGCCCCTACATCTTTAGGACACAGTAGAGATGCTCAGATTCTTTAAGAAGGATACAGCCAGCCAGCCGCCCAGCAAACCAATCACCGACCAGAGCATAATCAGGTAGTATTCCGGATTAAGATCCTGCACATACATACTCAATCCCATCGCCATAAGGGCGAAGCCGAGAGTGCTGGTTTTCACCAAAATAATTCCCGTAAGCAAATAGCCTCTTTTCGTGTGGCGATACAATAAAACAGCTGCCGTCAACATAAGAGGGATAATAAGTCCGAGGTCCAGAGAATAAATAATTAATGGGGCTTCACCGGTTGGAGTACCAGACCGGTGTGCCGGATTCGTTAGGTGGTTGTAAATATCAACCGACCACAGCATAGTAACCATCAGAGAAATCAGTGAAAGATATACGATAATCCCCAACCCCAGCTTCCTGCCGGAAAAAGTAAAATCCAGTTCCTGGCTGAATAAGTGAATACATTCCAGAACCAGCCCTACAGAGGCTAAACCGTAAATCGGCAAATGGAACACATACAAAACGGTCAAATTTGCGGCAAACATAAAAAAGCTGTAGGTGTAGAAGTAATACAACAGTATACCGGCATGAAGGACTTGCCAATGCCAGTTCCCTGCTCTGACGCCGCGGTTGGTACTCAAAAGCAACAACGGCAACGCCAGTAGTAGCGTAACAATGTCCTGCCCCAGCCATTGTGCATTAGCCCAGTCGCCATCCTGGTAAATATTATTGTTGGTGATGCTGATCAGGCAGGAAACGAGGGTCAGCACAGCTATGAGGTAACTGATTCGGATAAGCGTTTTCATGGTTTCAAAGCATTAAAAACAAATGAGCCGTTATCGCTGAAAAAATAGGTGCATAAACCGAGGACTGCAATGACGAAAGTCGCCATATTCCCGGTATGTTCCGTTTTGGTCATTCTTGACTGCGCCCTTCTTTGTACATTGGCTTATCAAACCAATATTAACCGGTCATGAAATCTTTACCTGTTACCCTGATGCTCTTGCCTCTTTACATGCTGGCGCAGCAGCCCTCCCCAAAGCCTCCCGTTCGCGTAGGCATTGCCGGCCTAATCCATACCCATGTACACTGGATACTCGGGCGGGCAGAACGCGGGGATATTGAAATCGTTGGTATTGCCGAGCCCAACCGGGAGCTGGCGGAGCGCTATGCCAAACAGCATGGTTTTTCTATAGACTTGGTCTATCCGGATCTGGAAAGTATGCTGGAAGGAACAAAGCCTGAAGCCGTTACCGCTTTCAATACCATCTACGGGCATTTGGAGGTGGTGGAAGCCTGCGCCCCCAGGGGTATCCATGTTATGGTAGAGAAGCCGCTGGCGGTGAATCTGGAACATGCGAGAAAAATGGAAGCGCTCGCCCGGAAGCATAAGATCATGCTGCTGACCAATTACGAAACCACTTGGTATGGCTCTAATCACCGGGTTAAAGCGCTGGTAGATGGCGATGCCCTTGGCCCCATCCGTAAAATGGTGATCCACGACGGGCATGAAGGGCCGATTGAGATTGGCTGCAACCCGGAGTTCACCGACTGGCTCTGTGACCCAAAGTGGAACGGCGGGGGTGCCATTATAGATTTTGGCTGCTACGGCGCCAATTTATCAACCTGGCTGATGAAAGGAGAACGCCCAACGTCCGTTTTTGCGGTCACCCAGCAAATCAAGCCCCACCTGTACCCGAAAGTGGACGACGAAGCGACCATTGTGCTCACCTACCCCGAAGCCCAGGCCATCATTCAAGCTTCCTGGAACTGGCCCTACAGCCGTAAAGACATGGAAGTCTACGGGAAATCCGGTGCCGCCTTTGCACTCGATGCCACCCGTTTGAAAGTCCGGCTACCGGAAAGCGCCACCTTTGAGCCCCAAACGGCAACAGCCCGGACGGCGCCCTATGATGACCCTTTTGCACTTTTAGCAGCCCTGGTTCGGAAAACCATACCTTATGACAAAATGAGCTTGTCTTCGCTGGAAAACAATATGATCGTCGTGGAAATTCTACAGGCAGCTATTCAATCCGCTGAAACGGGCGAACGGGTGTACCTGCCGTTGGATTGACAGAAACGACTTAAAAAAATTGTGTTGTTTTTAGTTGTTTTAAACTTTTATGTTTATTTTAGCAGGGCATTTATCTCTGTATCATGCCCCAGAACTATCAAATACATCAGCCAGACGACCGCTTTTTCAAGTCAGCTATGAGTGACCCGGAGGTTGCTAAAAGCTACCTGCAATATTTTTATCCAAAGATCGCAGCCATTGCGGACCTCAGCACGCTGCAACAGCAAAATGCACAGGCCCTGCGCCCTAACCTGAAGCTGTTTAGCGCTGATGTTGTCTTCCGATGCCGGCTGAAAGGTGAAAATGAGCAGCATTTTCATTTTTGCCTTCTTTTCGAGCACAAATCAGAGCCAGAGGAGTATGTGGCAGTGCAAATCGGGCTTTATATTTTCCTGCTCCTGCGCGAGCAAGCCAAGGCTAAAAAGCAGCCATTGGAGCCCGTGTTGCCCTTGTTGTTTTACAATGGGAAGGCGGCATGGCAGCCAAAGACCGTGCATGAGCTCTTTGAAGCCCACCCCGCCTACGAAATGCTACAGCCCTATATGCCCGATTTCCGTTTCCTAATCGAAGATGCGCACCGCCTGCCACCGGAAGAACTGCTCAAGATGGGGCTCAGCTACTTCCGCTCCACGATGCTATCGATGGCGCTGCGGCATAAGCAAGACTTGATCTTTGAACATATTGAGGTTATCTTTGAAGGGGCAAAAAACAGCGATCAGGTATTATCTGTTATTACTTATATTCTCGGTGTGGCCGAGCGATCACCCAGGCAATTTCTGAAGCAATTGGAAAATACCGAATTCAAGACAAAACCGAATGTGATGAGCACATTAGAACAATTACTGGAAATGGGCCGAAAAGAAGGTCTGGAAAAGGGCCTGGACAAAGGCATATACAAAAATCGCGTTTTCAACCTGCTCAAGACGGCGATCCGTTTTCCAAAATTGAGCAAGGAAGAGCTATCCGATTTCACAGAGCTGGACCTGCCAGTCGTTACCACTTTCCTGTCTGTTAAAACGCAGAAAGATGCCACTGCCCTGAAAAAGCATATCCTGGAGGACTTACTCGCTGATATTCCTGTGAGCAATGCGGAAGAAGAAAAACTGACGAAGCTCATCGAACAGCTGTTGTAAGGAATTACCTTAATGCTGAACTCAGGGGCATAACTACAAAATCCCCAAACGCCCAACATACCTTGCTACATCCCGCGCCCAAACCTGATAAGTCAAAGCAGAAGGATGTACCCCATCGCTGAAAAAATCGGCAGGTGGCGCACTGACACCCAGCCGGTCCCGCCAGTCCTCCAGGGTGATAACCCGGGCATAGTAAAAAACATTGGGCATCGGTTCCGTAACATGATCCAAAGACCGCCCCAGTAGTTCGACATGACTGCCTACAACGCGTTTGATAAGCGGGGTAAAAGCCGGAAAGTTTTTAATTGGGGGCATATTGGTGAACACGACGGGCGTTTCGGGAAAGCGTTCACGTAAGGCAGCAATCAGGTCCCGAATACTGCGTCGCCAACGCCAGGGCGAGTTAAGGTGAAAAGCATCATTACCACCCAGCCCAATGACGATGAGGTCAATATCGGTTTCGGCTATTTGCGGGATCAGCTTTTCTGTCACCCGTTTAGCAGTGTACCCACTCCTGGCATAGACCTTCCACGCAACCGGCTTCCCCAACTGATCGGCCAAAGCACGGGCTAATGTGCCACTGAAGCCTTCCTCGTGGGTTTCCACTCCAATACCGGCGATGGTACTCTCGCCCAAAGCGATTACCCGTATTGGCAATCCGCTACCCTTCTCCACTATACCCTCAGGACCAGAGGCAGGAGGAAGTTTAGGAACCGATGCCCGGATACGCTTGCCTTGTGCAGCCATCAAAGGCAATAACGGAGCTACTCCCACTGCTCTGAGTATATATTTTAAATCTTCCATTTTTACCGGAAGATACAGCAAAGAGCTACTCCTTATGATAGACTGATACAAAAATCGCATTCCCTAATAAATCCTGATTGCCGATGCGGTTATTGGGTTTCCATATCGGGCTCGGGAGAAAGCATGGAGTTCAGCCGCGGCAACTGCACGGAGGGTGGTGCTTTATAAAATTCTACCCTGGCAGCCCGTTTTGACCTGACCGAGTCACCTTCTTCCTTAATTTGGAAGTAAAGTTCAAGATTGTGCAATCCTTTTTCTAAATGGGTGATATCCAGGTAGGTTTGCAAACCCACTTGATAGGGCTTTTGCTTTCGTGTAAACAGATACTCAGCTTCTACAGGCTCACCATCAAGCTGTAGGTTATAAAAGCGGGAGAGGCAATCCATCACAAGCGTATCATGTCCTATGGAATCCTGCCGGGAATCGTAACTGCATGAAGGTTTGATATACCGGTCTTCGTAGCTCGACTTGTGGACCACGAACACGCTTAGGACATTGCTCTCGATCACATCAGAAGGAATCTGTATCAAACCTGAGGGCTTATCACCCGCCCAATTCGAGTAGTGACCGGGATACATCAGCTGCTCTGCCGAATCAGGAAGCCGCAATGTCAGTGCATCAGCCGGATTGGACTCTAGCCTGAACCCACTGTACAGCAATACCGTAACACTCATAAAAATCAAAATAGCCAGTACCGACTTCCATTTTGCGTGGTTACTGACAAGTCCGTAGTAGATTTTCCGGTACAAAGGAGAGAGTGTCAGCCAGCTCATGACCCGGTAGATGGGCATATAAAACTTTGAGAAATAAGGAATACGCTTTAACAGCCCCAGGGTTAAAAAATCAAGTACGTAAATCCCCCCAATGAGGCCTAGTATTGGGTCTAGCGTAGTTAGCTGCTCTGCCCGATCCGGGAAAAAGTACAACCAGGCAGCGAGTAGAGCCACTACTACACCGAGAAAAAAACATCCTCCAAGGAGCAGCATAAACAGCAAAAAACTGACTGCAAAAGTGGTACTGCAAATCTCTTCCAGACGGACTATATTTCGGGTATACTGCGCATCTTTGAAAATCAACCGATTGTAAGATTCGCCCATTTTCAGTCTGGAAACATCCACGCCATTTTTGTACACATAGCTCAACCCCACCAGAGCCACCCAGATACTGCGCAGTAGCAGGTGTACCATAAAACCTCCGATAAGCCATACGTTAGCGACCTTGAGCACGGCAATTATGCTCTCATCGGCCGTACCATTGGAAAAAACCTCAAAAGAAAAATGGCTAAGAAAGTGTTGCAGTTGCTCCAGCAATGCCGGCAACTGGAAAAGCCCATACAGCACAATACCGGAAACCAGGATTTCCGGTTCCCAGCTTTGCTCCTGTACACGAAGGAGCCAGGCTGGTGTTTCCTGTTCCGGACTCTTACTGGAAGGCTCGTTTTGATGCGCCAAAGGTTAAGCTTTTAGATTTCAGGCTTTAATTTTACGAAAAATCTGCGATATGAAAAACCTGATGCTCATTGCGCTCACCCCGTCCGTAAATGTTATGGGCTAATTCAAAAATACTGCCCCAGCCCCAGCACAAACCCTCCCATCCCGGTGCCTCGCAGGGAGTGCCCGTAGTCTGCGGAAAAGACGGTGTTGTAAAACTGCTTTAGGATGAACCGCCCTCCTACCCCACCGTGCAGCCGTATGATTTCCGGGTCGGCAAAATCACTAAAAGTGCCACCGGGCAGGCGCCAGCTTCCGGCATCTACAAAGCCCACTGCCTGCAGGCCGATTTGGCTGTTTTCCAGAAGGGTGTACCGATATTCGGTATTGAGCGTCAACATGCCGGTACCCCGGTCGATGCGATCGCCAACGCCGCGTATAGAGATGTGATTGTCCAGTGCGAAAGGGGCAAAGGGCGTATTGACATTCGTGCTCAGCCCCCAGATGAAGCGCAGGGCCCAATTCCCACGCTCACCTGCGCGCCGGTAGTACTTCCAGGCTTGCCGGATAATGTAGAATGGCTCGGAGCCCAGTTCGTCGAGTACCACCTGCGAGTAGGTATCCACCGACAGGCCTGACCAGTAGAAATAGTGGGGCACGGCTCCCCGGTAGAAGTGGTTGGCCCGGATACCGAGTTTTCCAATATCCAGTTCACGCGGAAAGAGCGGGCGGTCTTCCTCCGCTACCGTACCCAACCGATAACCTTCCTGAAAAAGGCTGATACCCACCTGATACTCCTGCCGCCGGGTAGGCGTAAAAAAGGCAGTCGCATTCAGGCTGGAGTTAGAATAGTCGTACCAGGCCGTAGCGGGCCCTTTATAAAGCGGCTCATAGGAATTCCAAAGCGTATAGGACACTTCCGCCCCAAACTTCCCCACCAAAAACGGATGCCGGTAGAACAGCCCAAGGCTATGCCGCAGGTTGTACTGATAGTAAGCCCCCACACTAATGCCCCGCCCCAGGAAATTGAACTCAGAAATTCCGCCAATGACCGTGGTATCCAGGTGGTAGGCCACAGCGTTGAAAGCCGGTTGCAATACCAGCCATCGCCGCATTTCCTCCAGCGCTTCGTAAGTGACCGTATCTCCGGGAGATGCATCGGCAATGCCATAGAAAAACCCGGGATGGGTACGCTTTAGCCCTTCTGTTTCCACGGATTGCAAAACCATGCCTTGTGCACGCAGGGCAGGCAGGCTGAACAGGAATAATGAAAGAGAAAAAATCAGCCGCATCATAGATTTACATAACGGAAGCCGATATTATAGGTTGCGCCCAGGCCAGAGCTATTGCCAATCAGGAACTGTGCATGCGAAATCTCCAGATTCAGGGCATCTGTGAGCTGATACTTCGCGCCCACCCCGGCCAGTGTAAAGTGCTGACTGAAGTTGTTGCCCAGGTCAATCCGCCGGGCATGCTGCGCATTGACATAAAAGGTAAGGTTGGAACTGGGGAAATAGCTCAAAAAAACAGATACAGGCATAAAGCCGCTATCGTTGGCATAGCTCTCTTCATCCGGCCCAAACAGGTAATCAAAACTCAGCTCCGTAAACAGCTGCCAGTCCCCATTCGCAAAGGAGTGGTCGTAGTAGACTTTGTTGGCCCAAATGGTGCTGCGTTCTGCAAAAAACACCCCATTAACAGACTCCTCCTCAAACACCGGCAGCATCAGGGAGGACTGAAAGGACAAGCGCGGCAGGCTCCTAAAGGGCGTAAACCGCACAGAGGGGGCAATATAAGACACCCCGCTTCTCGCAAATTCCTCATTGTTGGCGTACCGCAGGGCATCAAGGGCCGGGTGCTCCATTTCTGCGGAAGAGATCAGAGAAGACCGGAAGTTGACAATCACACCGGCATTGACCCGCGCATTGGGCGACACCCCAACGAAGCCTTCCAGGATATTGGTTAGGAAAGTAGCACGGGGGCGGCTGCTTACCTCTCCATTTTCATTAGCCCCGCGGGTTTCCGTGTATAGATTATTGAAAAGCTTAACTTCCCAGCTCCCCTTCGGCAAAAGGCGGGAAGGGGTATAGGTTTGTATGATGGACTGTCCCTGCTCAGATTGGGAAAAGGCCATATGTATCACGAACAGCAGCAGTAGCGAGGTAAGGAAATACTTCATGGTTCTATCGTTTTGATCTGTGCCTTTAACGCCAAAATTGCCTGTTTAGCTTTCGAAAAATGGGCCGGACGTCCGGGCTGCGACACCTGCAACGTGCTACACCGTAGCGGATGTCTCTGCATAGGCCTTGACCTTAGCCCAATCCTCCGCAAAGAAGTTGCGCACCTTTTCCAGTTCCTCCGGTGGGATGAGCGGAGAAGGGTCAACAAAGCGTTTAGGCAAGAGCTTGGAGGGGTAGAGCACTGCATAGCTGGCCAGCATCTGCCCGCGGCGGTGCAGCCATCCACTGAGGGATCTTGAGTTGGTAGGAGTCAGCTCTTCTCCAAAAATGTATTTGCCCATCTTACGCATGACCTTCAGCTCCTTCTCCTTGTAGGAAGTGTGCACCTTGGCCAGGGAAATATCCTTTTGATCGTATGCTACATCAGCGTAGGCCGCAATCTTATCGAAGAATGCCCATGGAGCCGTACGAAGCTCTTCATAAAACAGCACCAGCGGCTTATGGGTAAAGTGCTTTTCGAGCTGCTCAATGTGATTATAAAAAATGAAATCATTGACCTTCCACAGGCCTGTGTCCCCTTCCACATCCAAAAAACCGGTAAAGGGCAGGTGCCCGCCGTTCTTCACATAACGCCGGTACTGAGAGGCTGCCCAGCCATCGTGCCGCCGGAAAATAATGATGGGCTTTACTTCCGGATAATAAAACGCAAACCAGCTGACCTCCCGCTCCAGTTGCTGATCAAACTCCCGGGAGACGAAGTAACGCCCGTACTTCCCCTTTTTGATGATGTCCGGCACCTGCCGGTAGCGGTTGGTGGGGATGTAGTGGATTTTTTGCAGCTTCGGGAAAAAGCGGTGCTGCAAATAAGTGGAAGCGACCTTGCCCAGGCCAACGTGGAAAATGATCTCAGGTACTGCCATAATTCAATTGAATATGGCGCAAAAGTACAGGAAAAATCGGCAAGGCTCTACCTGAAATCGGGTAAAAGCATGCCCCTAGTCCCTGCGTACTCAAAAAAAATTGCCCCTGCAGACAATATTTTTTCAAATGACCCAATTGGGATGAAATCAGTTAAAGGTCAACAATTTATAATTAACCAAATACAAACATAAAGGGAAGAAGCAGAGCAAAAGCAGTGGGCAGGTCAGTAGAAATAGTTGGTGAGATATATTTTTTTTCTAACTTTGAGGTAGTTATTATTTACATGAGATAGTAAGACGACCTTTTACGACCTACTTTTTTACGACGACCTACAATAAAAAAAAGCTCCGTCTGCGACGGAGCCTCTTGCTAATAACAAATCATAATCTCATGAAATAATAAGACGACCTAATTTTTACAAACAAATCTATATCTTGATGTTGCTCTGTTTTTTTTTGGAGCTCCTTGCCAGTCATTAAATCTTGATCCGGCAAGGAACCCACGGCGTTTGGGATTATGATAGCGTACGCTCAATTCGTTGTTCATCCCCTTCTGAGCAGTACATCCGGCTGTTTATCCCGAGCTTTAAGGCTAGAGATTGTACCATTTATCATAAGACGGTGCGTGCTGCCGCAAGCAAACGAACCGTTTTAATGTCAAAGAAAGAATGGGCAGCAGTATCAGAAAATTTATCCCTACAGCTTAAAAGTTTTTGGGATATGAATCGGTCTCTGGGAACTGTAGGTAATCTCCCCTACACTGCCGCCCGGTGGTAAAGTATTATGAAGTTGGTTTTAACATTAAAACTGGCTTAAATAGTTGTTCGTAGCCTTTGGGATAGCCTCTCAGTTTGATGTTAGCTACTTTACCATTGATCTGTTCTTTCAATTTTAACTCCAGGCTTTCCTGGTGTTTTTTTTTTTGAGGCTGTTTCGTTAGCCCCTTTCCTTTTGATTACATTACAAATATGCAGGCTTTATCACCCCGGGACAAAGACAAAAAACGGGTTTTGTTGAAAAAAAACTTCAACTAATGCTTTTATTTTATAATAAAAACCACGTTTAAATTACTGTAAATCAAATTTTTAACCCCAAAAATAAATAATAATACTTGTTGATTTTTATTTGCATTTCCACTCCTTTTTTCTGCTGATTTTTTTCCGTTTTTTTTCAAAAAGGCTTTCGGTAAGGCTTATGGAATACCCTTCGCAGTAGGTAAACGCGATTTTTAATCCCCTTTTTATCGGATTTTACTCTTATTTTGAACCCTAAGTTTAAGCCTAACTGCCCTATGAGCCTGAAAAAGACGTACTCTAATTCCGGGAAAGCGGCACGCCCGCCGATGCTACCCCAAAGCGATGAAAAGAAAAAGCGATTTTGGAATACAGAGAAAATCATGAGTACTAGCGCGATTATGATCAGCCTTATGTCTTTAATCGCCCTTTTTTACCAAACCAACCTTATGAGAGAGGAGCAAGAGCTGCAGCGCAATGCACAGCTCAAGTCTACCATGCCTTACCTTATGATCGCTAATGCCAACTACGGAGGGCCCAATTTCTCCATCGTACTCAGCAATAAAGGGATAGGCCCGGCGATTGTCGACTCCACGATTGTCATTTATAAAGATTCGGCCTATCAGATGGATCTGCCAACATTCTTTTATCAGGAGATTCCAGAACTCAGCGAAGTCAGCGAAATCTATCATTCCAATATCGCCCCGGGACAGCTCATCTCTCCCAATGAAAGAATCGAAATATTCAAAGTGGATAATTCGCAGGAAAGCGCAAATGAGTTTTTGCGGCTGTTAATGTCCATCGACATAGACTACCGGCTCATCTACCGAAGTGTATACGACGAGCGCTGGGCATTGACAGGAGAAAGCTACTTTCCGGTAAAGCTGGAGGAGGAATAAAAAAAGCTCTGCCGTTGCGGCAGAGCCTCTCACTAATAACAAATCATAATCTCATGAAATAAATAAGACGACCTAAGTCTTACACCTTTATAAACGCGCTGAAGCTCAGCAAAGTATCAGCGGTAATATCTTTTTAACCGTTTGTTAACGAATAATCAGGGTACCGGCGGCAATCTTTTGCCCATCTGCCCGAATCAGATAAATATAGCTCCCGGCAGGCAGATTATTCCGGTCGAAGGTGCATTGATGACCTTCTCTGTCAATAGAACGCACAGGCTGACCGTATAAGTTCAATAAAGTGAAAGACAATTCACGGTGCCCCTGAAGGCCTTTAACTTCCAGGGTGATAAAATCAGTTGCGGGGTTGGGGAATGCCTTCACTTCCACCTCAGACGCCCACTCTGGCCGGTCAATATCCGTTGGGATAACATCCATCAGCAGATCACCATAATCCGGAGCATTGATAACATGCCGGGTCTTTCCCGTATAAACAGGTGTGTTGTAGTCATAAATCACCAGAGCTCTATTCTCCACCACAGTACCCTGCGGATTGCCGGGCTTTTGAGCGACACGATACTCAAAGAAAGCATAGTCCCCGGGGTTATTGCCTTCTACCGGCAGGTCAAGGTTTTCAAAAGTCACCTTTATGACTCCATTATCAAAGATTTCAAACGTGGCAGGGTGGCTGCTAGCTCCAAATTGGACAGTAGTGATATCTAAGGCTTCGGGAAGGGTATCACGAACGACGACCCGGATAACACTATCCTGAGTAACGTTACGGAATAAAACCCGGTAGGTCAGATCAGTCTCTGCAGTGATGATCGAATCCTGCCAACCTTTAGGATGGGCCATCATAGCAACATCAGGAGCCTCTGCCAGCACCTCATCCACATGAATAGACATAGCAGGATCCCCGTCATTTTCAGGCCATTGCGAAACATACCCCACGCTATATCCTCCTTCCTCATTAGTGCCGCAGCCTTCTACCGCCCGGGTGGGGAAATTACTGCCGGGGTGCCCGTCAACCTGCTCTGCAATGATACGATAGGTAGAGCCGTTAGCAGGTATCAGAATGGAGGTATCCTGTTCCTCATCAAGATCAAATCCACTGTTAAGCAGCATCAGGTCATCCTCAACAATGAAAAAGTTTTTGGTAGAGAGCATATTGGCATTCCCTACGTTAGCTAGCCGGAAATTGACCGTTTCACCGTTTTCGCATAATCCATCCACTGAAACACTGGCCCCATTCCAACCCGGATCTCCAGGTGTGCAGAGCGTATCCGGAAAAATCCTTGCCGACACCAGCCCGGACTGATCCACCGCTATTCCATCACAGTCCATAACTGTTTGAATAGTGAAACTGCCGTTTGTATTGTATGGCACTTCACCTAACTCAAACGTGTAGGTGTCACCCACCAGGGAGAAGGGTATTGAAGCGCTCTGAAAAGATAGGGTGGGGTCCAGTTTCACTTCCACACGCGCTGCATCGTCCGTCCCTCCTGTACCCTGATTGGTATAATTAACGGTATATTCAATATCTGTGCAGTTGGATATCCATGGAGTGGAAATATCCACCTCCATTAGAGGGCAGTCAATATAGTTGGCCTTCAGCGGGAAGTTCACGCTAACGGTATCGTAAATTTGGTTAAACCCTAAGTTCACGCCGCCCGGGAAACAGCTCTCCCAGTAGTCGTTTCGGGTTAACGCCTCAACCAGGTATGACCCTAGGCCTACCCGCATTTGAAATACGCCGGCTTCATCTGTAGTGGCGAAATAAGTTCCCTGATCGCCAGTGGCCCGCACTATCCAGCCGGAAAGCCGTGGCTCGCCGGGGTCAAGGTCACAGGCCACATCAATATCATGAAAAACCTGCCCTCTGATTACATTGGAGACAATTTGCCCCTGCCCGTCAGTTTTTATCAAGCTGAGTTGAGGCACAAGAGAAAGACTCACACCGCTGTAGCCTGCGGTCGCAAAACCTCCGGATTTAGCTTCAACGATATCAAAAGTGATATCAGAAACTTCCACATCGCCGTTACTCGAGCTCCATATAACATTAAGGCTCTGATCGACGCCCAGAATTAGCTGATTAATATCAGAATCGTCAACTTCGGCAAAGCCAGCTACGACATATCCTTCTTCCTGCGCAATGATAGCCTCTCCCATATTCCCATTACCGAACATGGAAAACCTGAGGCTGTCAACGCTTTCACCTCCCTGATCATACTTCCAGATAATCAGGTCTTTATCTATAAAACCAGTGATTGCAATATTCCCATCATTATCAACTACAATGTCTTTCCCTTCATCATTTTGGTTAGAGGCCAGCTTACGCTGCCAGACGATTTCTCCGGATTCATCCAAACGCACCGTTACTATATCGTCTCCAAATGCAACGGGAGGCTCAATTTCACTATCCACCTGTCCGGTCACTACGTAGCCACCATCGATTACAGCAATAGCATTTGCCCGGTCATTCGACCCAACGTCCAAAATCCGGTGCCATTCCAATTCCATAGCCGGATTGATCTTCATGATGACCATATCGTCATCTTTATCCGCGTAATAATCAGCAAAGCCTGCCACCAGGAACCCGCCATCGGGAGCAAGAATCATATCATTGATACGGAGGTTTGGCACTCCTTCCAGCGCGAATGAAAAAGTATCAATCAGGGCACCACGTTCATTTATTTCAAGCAATATCAGATTAAACGGCCCTTGCTGGGAGGCAAAAGCTGCTTCAGCAGCAATCATATATCGCTGTTCCTCAAACTCCACTATTGCCTTGCCTCTGTCCCAGGCAGCAACATTATAAGATTGCTGCCACACCAGATCTCCATCAACATCTACCTTAAGGGCATAAACATTGACGCCCTGATCTCCTCCTGGCTGACCAAATGATTCCGTATCGCCTACGACAATAAACCCCCAGTCTGAGGTCGCCACAAGAGCTTCCCCAAAATCCGCAGCGTTTCCGCCGTAGTAGCGCTCCCAGCCCTGGGCAATGGCGGAGGGGGCACCAATGCAAAAAAAGAACACCATTGATAAAGCCAGGGCTATCCGGTGACGGGAAAATGAAAAAAAGAAGTTTGAAGTCGTCATTAATGAAATTATTTAGGCCGTTTGGTGAAAACAAAGCTATTTACTTCAATGCTGTTATAGCGTCTTGCTTTGGGCAGCAACAAACCTTTTGCTTACTTTTTGCCGGCGCTTTGCACCCTGCTCAAGGTGCCGGGAATTCGACAGTGAAGCACGGCTTGTCTTTTTCACCCATTACAAAAGTGCTTACATTCCAGGAAGGAATCAAAGACAAAAAAGCGAATTTGTTGAAAAAAAAATGTACTTTTGATAAGTAAAAATCACTCCTCATTAAATTAAAAACCTAATAATCAAACTTATACGAATTAACAAATACTTACTTTTTGTTGAGCACAATTAATTTAGCATTATTCATGACAAATAGCCACTTAGTACTGATCCTCCGCACCCTTTCCAAAAGGGAGGAGCGCGAACTGCGAAAATGGCTGAATTCACCCGCTCACAACCACCGGGAGGACGTAATCGTACTGTTCGAGTACCTAATGGCCGGTCAGCACTTGTATGAGGAAAAGTTTTTGGAAAAAGAAAGGGTGTTTTCCAGAATCTTCCCAAAGGAAGCCTATGATGATGCCAAGTTACGCCAAACTATGCATTTTCTGTTGAAATCAGTCGAGGAATTTCTCATCTATCAGGAGCAACAGGGAGACGAAGTCCGGGCACGGATGGCCCTGGCCAGTGTTTTCAGAAAGCGTAAACTTGACCGGGCATTCCGAAAAGCAATCAATAGCGTGGAGCGACAGCAGGAAAGGTCTGTACTACGCAATGAAAAGTACCTCCGCAATGAATACCTGCTCGAATTGGAAAAGTACTCCTTTTATGAAGATAAAAAGCGTACTACGGAAATGAACCTGCAGAACGTCTCTGACGCACTCGACCTGACCTTTATTGCGGATAAACTAAGACAGGCCTGCCTGATGACCGCCCACCAAACAGTTTACAAAACCAAGTACCGAATCGGGCTGCTTCAGGAGATATTGCAGTATGTTGAAAAGGAGAACCTGCTGCACCTGCCAGCTATCGCTATTTACTTTCATGGCTACAAAGCCATTACGAGCCCAATCGGTACCGGCGAGCAGCACTTTGTAAAGCTGAGGGATGCCATTTGGGAGCATGTGCACCTCTTCCCAAGATATGAGCTAAAGGACATATACCTCATGTCGGTCAATTATTGCGTGGCACAAATCAATGCCGGCCGGGATAACATGCGTGCAGAGCTGTTCGACCTTTACAAAAAAGGCATCGACAGTCAGATTCTGATAGAAAACAACACCCTTTCCCATTTCACCTTCCGGAATATCGTGAACCTGGGCACTGCCCTTCGCCAATTTGACTGGATTCAAAGCTTTATTGACCAATATCAAAGATACCTGGCGCCGAAGTACAAAGATACTTTTGTGCAGTTCTCAATGGCTAAGCTTCACTTCACCAAACGCGAATACGATCAGGCACTGCAACTGCTGGCTCAGTCCGATTTTGACGACATCCTCATCAACCTAAGTGCGAAAACTATGCTACTGCAGGTTTACTATGAGCTGGACGAATACGATGCGCTGGAATCCCTCCTGGACAGCCTCCAAATCTACCTGCGCCGAAAGGAGGTCATTGGTTACCATAAGAACAACTACCAAAATATAGTACGCCTGGCCAGGCGGCTCGTCCGGATAAGCCCCTACGACAAGCTGCAGGTGTCTAAACTAAAAACCGATATTGAGCAGGTGAAGCCTTTGACTGAAAGGGACTGGTTCCTTCAGCAGGTTGAGCGACTTTAAATCCGCAGCCTCTCTGTAATTTTTACAGTAAACCTTAGTTTTGCGCTCTAAAATTATCCACCGTTATGCAGACGCTTGCCCTCGATACTTATCCGATCCATATTGGCCCCATTGCCGAGTCACTCCCCCTAACCCTTGACCAACAGCCGTTTAGCCAGCTTTTTATACTGGTTGACGAAAACACAAAGGAACACTGCTGGCCACGCATCGCACCTGCTATTGAACAACATCAACCCATCCTTATTGAAATCCCAAGCGGAGAAGTCCATAAAAATCTCCAAACCTGTCAGCATATCTGGCAGCAGCTTATGGAGTACCGGGCCGGACGGGATGCCCTCCTGATCAACCTTGGCGGAGGCGTTATTGGCGACATGGGCGGTTTTGCGGCGAGCACCTTCAAGCGGGGCATGTACTTTCTGCAAATCCCCACAACCCTGCTATCTCAGGTGGATGCATCCATTGGCGGCAAACTGGGCATTGATTTTATGCAGGTCAAAAACAGTATAGGGCTGTTCCGAAACCCACAGGCCGTTTTAGTGGACCCGGCTTTCCTTGACACCCTCTCCGACCGGGAATTGCGCAGCGGCTACGCTGAAGTGATCAAGCACAGCCTCATTGCCAATGGCAGACAATGGGAAAACCTGCAAAAGCTAACCGACCTCCGAAATGCCGGTTGGGCAGAAATCATCCCGGAGTCCCTATCCATCAAAAAGCAAATCGTAACAGCTGACCCCTTCGAAAAGGGCCTGCGCAAGGCCTTAAACTTTGGGCATACGATCGGCCATGCCATCGAAGGCTATGCACTGGAAACGGACACTCCTCTTCTTCACGGTGAAGCTATTGCTATCGGTATGATCTGCGAAACTTTCCTTAGCAGGCAGCTACTGGGGCTTTCTGAAGCCGAAGTCCAGCAAATTACCAACTATCTGACCGGTTGCTATGGCAAGGTTGCCCTTCAACCCAAAAACTACCCGACATACCTGCAACTGATGGGCAACGATAAAAAAAACGAAGGGCAGGCGATTAATTTCAGCCTTTTACCGCAAGCCGGAAAGGTGGTTGTCAATCAAACCGCAGATCCAGTCCGTATCACGGAAGCCCTTGACTTCTACAACAGCCTGTAATCCGGAGTTTTAAACTATACCTTTATATTAAGGTTACCGCTTGCTGCGTTGAATTATTGAGGCAGGCAGAGCAATTGCCCTGTGCAAAGCAAACGTTTTACTGCCTAACAACCCGCAAGAATTCACTACTTTTGAACCTGGAACTTAATGCAGACCATGGAACAACAACCCGGATCCAAGCCTAAAGAACAGCAATACCGCAACATTATGCGATGGTTGTGGTACCTGGCTGGCGCAGGCCTTCTAGGCGTAGCCCTTACTTTTATTGTTCTCTCTTTCACCGACCTGCCTTCTGTGGAGCAACTCGAGAACCCCAAAAGCGAGGAGGCTTCCCAGGTTTTCGGTAGCAATGGCGAAGTCATTGGGCGCTACTATACAGAAAACCGGGTGCCCGTTACCTATGATCAGCTTTCGCCTAATCTGGTCAACGCCCTGATTGCCACAGAAGACGAGCGCTACTATGAGCATAGTGGCATCGACTTCGCTGCGCTGGGGCGGATTGCTGTAAAAACGGTCATACTCGGCCAGCGAAGCTCCGGCGGAGGGTCTACCATCACCCAACAACTGGCCAAGCTCCTCTTCACCCAACAGGTCTCCAGGAACATCTGGGAGCGCGGTTTGCAAAAACTCAAGGAATGGATTATCGCCGCCCGTCTGGAACGCAGGTATACCAAGGAGGAGATCATCGCGATGTACTTCAATAAGTTCAACTTCATCAACGGTGCCTACGGAATAAAGGCAGCTTCCGAAATCTATTTCGACAAGCAACAGGATGAGTTGAACGTCAATGAAGCCGCGATGCTGGTCGGGATGTTGAAAAACCCCTCTTTATTTAACCCCCTCGACCGCCCCGACACGGTGCTGCACCGGCGCATGGTTGTGCTCAAGCAGATGCAAAAGAACAACCTCATTGATGAAACCGCTTACGACACCTTACGCACAAAACCACTGAACCTTAAATACACCAGCCAGACCCATGTAGACGGTATCGCCCCCTATTTCCGCATGGAACTCGCCAAGGATATTAAGAAATTACTGCGCAGCGAGAATATCAAAAAAGCAGATGGCAGCCATTACAATATTTACCGGGACGGCCTGCGCATCTACACCACCATAGACCCCGATATGCAGCGTATCGCCGAGCGGGTTATGAAGGAACACATGGCTAAGCAGCAGGAGCGTTTTTGGGAAACCTGGGGCGTGGTGCGCAAGGATCCCTGGGAATATACGAGCGGCTCCATTCATGAAGTGCCGGTGGAACGCCGGCAGAAGAAACTCCAGGATCTAATCCGCGACTCTGACCGCTATCAGAGTATACGGTCAAAATACATCAAGGATATCGTCGCCAAACTGCAGCAGGAAACCGAGTTGATGTTCCATGCCGATGACCGCGAAGTGGAACGTGTGGTAATGGAAGCCGAAGAGGGCGGCGTAATCGATGAACTGCTGGAACTCAACTACATTAGTGCCGGGATAGCTGCACAATACCGGCAAATTATGCGGAGCAAACACTTTAATGCGCTGCGCAAACAGTGGCTGGCCATGCAGGAGGAAGTGGAACGGGCGTTCAATACCGAAACGGAAATGCGGGTCTTCACCTATGACAATGAAGAGATGGAGAAGGATACAGTCATGGCACCAATCGACTCCATCAAATATCACTTGATGCACCTTCAGACCGGCATTCTCGCCGTTGATCCGGTCACCGGGCATATTAAGGTCTGGGTGGGAGGCATCAACTACAAGCGTTTCAAAGTAGACCACAACCGGACTTCCCGGCAGGTAGGCTCCACCTTCAAGCCTTTCGTTTATGCCACCGCTATTGCCCAACAGGGATTCTCCCCATGCTATCAGGTTTACGACCTGCCGCAAACCATTGCACCCGGTGATGGCAACTTCGGCCTGCTGGAACCCTGGACACCCCGCAACTCTTCCAACGCTTACAGCGGGCAGCTTTTCACCCTAAAGGAAGGGCTCCGGCAATCCAAGAATACCATCTCCGCCCACCTTATGAAACAATTGGGCGATACAGAGCCCGTCAGAGGGCTGGTCCACCAAATGGGCATCGACAGTTCCGCCCGCTACTCCAATGGCCGCTTCCGCGTGCCCAAAGCCCCATCCATTTGCCTGGGCGCTACCGACCTGACCAACCTGGAGCTTACCGGAGCATATACAGCATTCGCGAACAATGGCCTGTTCACCAAGCCTTATTGCATCCTTCGAATTGAGGATAAGGATGGCAAAAAACTCTACGAAGGCGTGCCCGAAGAAAACGTAGCCATCAATCCGAATGCCAATTACGTGATGGTGGAAATGCTAAGATATGCTGCCGGATTAGGAAGAGCGCTAAAAACCGAAGCCGGCGGAAAAACGGGAACCACCAATGACTATGTGGACGGTTGGTTTATGGGCATTACTCCCAACCTGGTTGTTGGCACATGGGTTGGTGGTGAGTACCGCTGGATCCGGTTCCGTTCAATCCACTACGGGCAGGGTTCAGCTATGGCCAAGCCTTTTTTTGTCAACTTCATCAAAGAGCTTGAAAACAACGAGGACATCGATTTCGATACTGAGGCCCGGTTCAATCGCCCATCGGGGGACATCGGCATAGAAATGAACTGCGACGAATATCAAAGGAATCAATTCCCACTGGAACAGGAGGAAGACGAGCAGTTTGAAGACGAAGGATTCTCGGATGATTTGTTTGGTGATGAAGAATTCTAAGCCCCATCATACCTAAAGAACAGATTAGAAAGCGTTTATTAT
>CAZNHN010000009.1:7278-19818 GCA_964572415.1 uncultured Phaeodactylibacter sp. | reverse complement strand
TTGAAAAACCGACAGAGCAAGACTGCTATGAAGTACCAACGCCCCACTTTGCTGATTGTAGCCCTGACGGCACTTTTTTACAGTGGCTGCATTCCTCCTTCTGACAAAGTAGACAGCAATATCATGCTTGATGCCAGCTCACCGGAATTCCAGCGTATTGCTGATTTCCAGGATCAGCAACTCATCGACAGCCTTTATACTTTTTTCCACGATGAGCAGCCAACCCTGCGTTACCTTGCCGCCCGTGCCTTTGCTTCCGTTCGGTCTCCGGAGGCAATTGACAGCCTCGCCCAACTGTTACAGGATCCCGTTGACCGGGTCAGGGCCGTTGCTGCTTACGCTATTGGTCAAAGCGGAGCTACGTTAGGTGAACGCTACCTGCTCCGCGCCTTCGAGCGCAATGATACCGCCGGTCACTACCGGTTAGCTAACCGGGCTATTCTTGAAGCCGTTGGGAAAATCGGTACCGAACCAACCTTATCAGACCTTGCGACAGTCTCTACCTATCAGCCAACAGATACAGCCCTCCTGGAGGGGCAGGCGCTGGGCATCTATCGTTATGCCTTACGGAATATTACTAACGAAGCGGGCACCAAACGGATGGTCAGCCTGGCTACTGACAGCCAGTACCCTGGTAGCGTACGTCTTATTGCCGCCAATTACCTGTACCGGGCTACCGGGATCAAGCTGGACACCGCTATGGTGTCATTGCTGACTAACGCACTGGCCACATCAACCGATCCCCGTATTCGGATGGCGCTGGTCGTGGCGCTGGGTAAGACCAAAGCCGATCAGGCTATGCCTGCACTGCTTCAGCAATACAAACTGGAAAAAGACTACCGCGTACGAAGCAACCTGCTAACGGCACTGGCCAACTTCCCCTACGACAGCGTCAAAACAACCGTACGGGAAGCCCTCAAAAGCACTGATACTAATGAAGCCCGCAGAGCCGCGCAATTTCTAATCGAGCATGGTGTTTCGGATGACGCCACTCAATACTGGCAGTGGGCCAAGGACTCTCTGCCCTGGCAGGTACAAATCCCATTATACCAGGCTGCCAACCGGCACCTGCCTGCTTATTCCGTCAACTCCAGAGATGGCATTAATGCAGAACTCCGGCGCTGGCTCAGCAACACTACCTCTGTTTATGAGAAATCTGCCCTCATCAAGGCACTTGCAGAATTTGGCTGGAACTACAAATACCTTTACCGGGAAGGTGCCCCGTCCAGTTCTCCGGTAATTCGTACCGCAACGATAGAAGCCCTGGCGATGATTAGCGGGCGCCCGGATTTCCGGTCGTTTTTCGGTGCCGGCTACCGGAGCGTACGCCGGGAATTGCTGGGTATGTATCTGGAAGCCATGCAGACAGGTGACCCTGGTATGATTGCGGTAGCCGCTGAAGCACTGCGCAATGAAAACCTCAATTTTGATGCGCTCATTTCCAATACCACTATTCTGGAGGAAGCGCTCAAAAAACTGGAGCTCCCGAAAGAAATCGAAACCTACAATCAACTACAGCAAACAATTGCCCTGGTGAAAGGAGAAGCTGCTCCGGAACCTAAAACTCCGGCCTACAACCACCCGATCGACTGGGCTATGCTGGATGACCTGTCAGAGGACCGGCTGGTCACCATCAATACCAACCGTGGCGCAATTACACTGGAAATGATGCCCGAGTTTGCCCCTGGCACCGTCACCAACTTCATTGCACTGGTCCGGCAGGGCTTTTATCAGGATAAAACCATTCACCGGGTGGTTCCTAATTTCGTCATACAGGGGGGCTGCCCCCGGGGCGATGGATATGGCAGTCTGGATTACACCATCCGTTCTGAGCTGCCCCCGCTTTACTACGATGAAGCCGGCTATGTGGGGATGGCTTCGGCAGGCAACCATACGGAATGCACACAGTTTTTCATCACCCACAGCCCTACGCCACACCTGGACGGAGAATATACTATATTTGCGCGCGTCACAGATGGGCTGGAGGTGGTTCACCAAACGCAGGTCGGTGACCGTATCAAAAACATCGAACTCTAAGTAACCTAACCATGAAGACCACACCTCTTACCGCAATACACGAAGGGCTTGGCGCCAAAATGGTTCCCTTCGCCGGCTATAATATGCCCATTTCCTACAGCAGCCTCAAGGAGGAGCACCATCAGGTGCGCAACGGCGTAGGCGTATTTGATGTCTCCCACATGGGCGAGTTTATCATCCGGGGCAAAGAAGCCCTGGAGCTTATTCAGAAGGTGACTTCTAATGATGCTTCCAAGCTCGAAATCGGTGATGCTCAATATACCTGTATGCCCAATGATGTGGGGGGTATCGTGGACGACTGCATCGTCTACCGCCTGACCGAAGAAATGTGCTCCGATGGCGAAAAGGCATTCATGATGGTTGTCAACGCCTCCAACATCGAAAAGGACTGGGCATGGATCACCCAAGCCAATACCTTTGACACCCAGCTTATTAACATTTCTGACCAAACCGCCTTGCTTGCTGTTCAGGGCCCTAAAGCCATTGAAGCCATGCAGCCCCTTACCGGTACAGACCTTGGCGGGCTAAAATTCTACACCTTCATCAAAGGGACATTTGCCGGCATCGATAACGTACTGATTTCGGCAACCGGCTATACAGGTTCCGGCGGGCTGGAACTTTACGTCAGTGCCGATAAAGCAGCCGAACTCTGGAACGCGGTTATGAAAGCCGGTGAAGGCTTCGGCATCAAACCCATCGGACTAGGCGCACGGGATACCCTCCGGCTGGAAATGGGGTACTGCCTTTATGGCAATGACATTGATGATACCACGTCTCCCATTGAAGCAGGCCTCGGTTGGATTACCAAAACGAAAAAAGGCGAATTTACCAGCCGCGATACCTTTATTAAGCAGCGGGAAGAAGGCGTAAGCCTCCGCCTTGTGGGCTTTGAGCTCCCGGACGAACGCCGGGTGCCCCGCAACGGTTACCCTATTGTGGATGAAGAAGGGGCAACCATCGGGCAGGTCACCTCAGGGACACTGTCTCCCTCACTTGGTTACCCCATCGGCATGGGGTATGTCAAGGTAGCGCATAAGGCTCCTGGCACCACCGTTTTTGTACAAGCCGGCCGGAAAAATCTGGCAGCCACAGTAGTACGGCCACCTTTTTATAAGGGAGCCGGAGGAAAATAACCTCCGGTTTGACAACAAATTGCCCCTATTTTCATTTATCTACCCGAATGAGCGGTTCCAGTATTTTGACCGGAACCCTTCAACTTTAGTTTGTACCCAACGAAATCAGGTTTTCATGACACTGGAAGAAGGAAAAGACAAATTCATCCAATCCTGGGGAGCGCTGGGCTCCAGCTGGGGAATCAATCGCACCATGGCACAGATCCATGCTCTGCTGCTGATTTCCCCGGAAGCGATGAGCGCCGAGGAAATAATGGATGAGTTGAAAATTTCCCGGGGTAACGCGAATATGAATATTCGGGCCCTGATTGACTGGGGCCTGGCTTATAAAGAGCTGAAGACTGGTGAACGCCGGGAGTACTTTGTAGCCGAAAAAGACATGTGGGAGGTAGTCAAATGCATCATTACCCAACGTAAAAAGCGGGAACTCGAGCCCATGCTCAGAGTACTTGATGAAATATCCAGCGTAGATGAAGTCGATGAGGAGTCCAGAGAGTTTGCGGAGGTGATCCGGGAAATCAAGCTTTTCTCCAGTAAGGCAGATTCCACATTAGAATCCCTGGTTAAAGCTGATTCCAACTGGTTTGTTGGCACCTTCATGAAAATGATCAAGTAACCCCTTGCCCTAAGGCTTACCTGTTAGCCTTCCTGCTGTTCTTCTTCATCCCCCATGTGCCCTTCCTGATGGAGCCGGTTAAAAAGCTGATTGAGCCGGTACATTTCGTCGAGGGTGTCGTCCAGGTAGAAAGCCACGTCAGGCACGCGGCGCATGTGTTTTCTGATACGGTAAGCCAGCGCTTGCTTAAGGCGGGTAATTTCGTGCTCCATTTTAAGGATCACTGATTGCTTATCTTCAGTATTGTAAACGCTCAGATAGATTTTCGCCTGGCTGAAATCCGGGCTCACTATGACCTTTGTCACCGTCACCAATGGTTCGGTACCATAAACATACCCACCTTCGTTCTGTAGGACTTCGCTGAAATGCCGCTTGATCAATTCAGCTACCTGTAAGTTGCGCTTCGTCGCCATATATCGGTTAATCTTCTCTTGTTGTGTCGCAGGAAAATTCGCTGCCTGGTCTTCTCCACCGCTTTTAACGGGCCGCAAAGATAGAATTATTGGAGCACCTTGTCAACTCTACCAGCCTGAGGACCATCAGTATTCTGCGAGATTTACAACAAAGCTGCCCCTTCAGAGTTCCATTGCCGGTTGCAAAAACTACTAAAAAGTTGCTATTTTTGATGGCTCCACATATGAACACCCTCGATTCTGACATATCCTACCTCAAGGGCGTGGGCCCAAAACGCGCAGAGCTCCTCAACAAAGAGCTGGGCATCTTCACCTGTGGAGACCTGCTGCAACAGTACCCACACCGCTATATCGACAAAACCCAATTTCACAAAATCAACACTCTGCACCAGGAAAGCGGGGAAGTGCAGCTCCGCGGTATACTGCGCCGACTGGTACCGGTTGGGGAGGGCAGAAAAAAACGCCTGACCGGCCGCTTCCGGGATGAGACGGGCGCTATCGACCTGGTGTGGTTCTCCGGTATCAGCTATTTGCAAAAGCAGCTGGAAGTTGGAAAAGAGTATGTCATCTACGGGCGGGTTAACGCATTCCGGGATCAATTGAATATCCCTCATCCGGAAATGGAGGTAGCTAACCCTGAGAAGATCAAAAAAGCGGCGAGCTTCGCTCCGGTATATCCCAGTACCGAAAAGCTAAATACCAAAGGCGTGGATGCCCGCAACCGCCGCCGTATGATGGCGGCCCTGCTGGACAAGCTTCAACCCGAAGACCTGCCGGAAAACCTGCCGCCCTACATCGTCAAAAAGTTCCGCTTCCCTTCCCGGTTCGATACTTTGCGTGCCATCCACTTTCCAAAATCAGAAGAACAACTGCAGCAAGCCCGCAACCGCCTGAAGTTTGAGGAACTCTTCTTCCTGCAACTTCGCCTCTTGCAAATCCGACGGCGACGGGACGCGATTAGGGGGTTCAATTTTGAAAAAGTGGGTGAGCACTTCATGCACTTTTTCAACCACAAATTACCCTTCGAACTGACCGGCGCCCAAAAGCGGGTACTGAAGGAAATCCGCCGCGACTTGGGCAAAGGCATCCAAATGAACCGGCTGCTGCAGGGCGATGTGGGCAGTGGCAAAACCATCGTGGGCCTCATGACCATGCTACTGGCTATCGACAATGGCTTCCAGGCCTGCCTGATGGCCCCTACTGAAATCCTCGCCCAGCAGCACTATAATTCAATCAGCGAGTACCTTGAAGGGATGGATCTGCAGGTCGGCTTTCTATCTGGCAGCGTAAAGGGGAAAAAACGCAAGGTCCTGCTCGAAGCCCTGAAAAGCGGAGAGATCCACATCCTCATCGGCACGCATGCCCTGCTCGAGCCCCCTGTCGTCTTCCAAAACCTGGGCCTGGCCATCACCGACGAACAGCACCGCTTTGGCGTGGCGCAACGGGCGAAACTCTGGAAAAAGAGTAGCCCCTACCCTCCCCATGTCCTTGTGATGACGGCGACGCCCATACCGCGTACCCTCGCGATGACCCTTTACGGTGACCTCGACGTTTCGGTCATTGACGAGCTGCCGCCCGGGCGCAAAGCCATTCAAACCCTGCACAAAACCGAAAACAACCGGCTGCGCGTACTGGGCTTCATGAAAGAAGAGATTGCGAAGGGCAGGCAGGTCTATGTAGTCTATCCCCTCATTGAGGAATCTGAAACCCTGGACCTGCAAAACTTACAGGACGGGTACGAAGCCCTGAGGCGGGAATTCCCACCGCCCAACTACCAAATCAGCGTGGTGCACGGCCGTATGAAGCCCGCCGATAAGGACTTTGAAATGCAGCGCTTTGTGGAAGGTAAAACCCAGATCATGGTGGCCACCACCGTGATTGAAGTGGGGGTGAATGTGCCAAATGCTTCTGTTATGGTGATCGAAAATACAGAGCGCTTCGGGCTATCACAGCTCCATCAGCTGAGGGGGCGCGTGGGGCGTGGTGCCGAACAGTCTTTCTGTATCCTCATGTCGAGTTTCAAGCTCAGCAAGGAGAGCAAAGAGCGCATCCAAACCATGGTCCGTACCAACAATGGCTTTGATATCGCAGAAGCGGACCTCCGCCTCCGTGGCCCGGGCAATATTGAGGGTACTCAGCAAAGCGGCATTCTCAACTTCCGCATTGCCGACCTGGCTAAGGATGGGCGCATTCTGCAAACAGCCCGGGAAGTCGCCGCCCGCATCCTGGATGATGACCCTAAGTTTGAGCGCCCGGAGCACCACCCTATCGTTTGGTACCTGGATAAGCATGGGAAGAAGCTGAGGGGCTGGAGCAGGATTAGTTAAATATCATGCATATGGGAATACAATATGACTCAAGGGGCTACCTAAAACCTTACGATAAAATACCTATCAAGTTGGAGAAAATAGAAGAATATTTCGTCCGCCCTTTTCCTTCAAGCTCGACACGAATGCTACTTTTAGAAGAGTTCATGGCTTTTGCAGACAAGCTAAACAAGGCAATTGATAGACCTTTAGTAATATGGATTGATGGTAGTTTTGTAACGTTGAAGCAAAATCTAAATGATATTGATTTGGTAGTTTTCATTGAAAACGAGGTGATTAAATCGAAGTATAAGACGATCAGGGAACATTTTTTCGATAAATAGAATTTGAAAGAAAAAGGACTTGACGTATATTATGTCAGGGTATTTCAAAAAGACCTTAAGTACCCACACAAATCCGCATAGAGCCATTTGTATTGGTATAGTTGGTTCACAAAAACCAGAAAAACCAAACAATACAAAAGATATCCTAAAGGGTTCCTCGAACTAAATATTTCAAGTTAGGCCTATGAATTATAAAAACGAGCCAATTGTTGCAGAAGATAAAATAGCCGAAGTAGTAAATCTTCTTGAGCAGATCAATAAAGTGAATAAAATGCTTGACCTGCACCAGGATGATGAAGACGAATTCATGATATCAGAGTACCAGTATCAAAAAAAAGAGCTAATGCGCCAACTCAAAGAATCATTTTTAGCGTTTAATATTACCTCTGCGGATCTTGCCAGCATGGTAGATTAGCCTTAATTTTCTATGATGCCCCAGGCTAAGTTCACCACTTGTTCCAGACGTAAGTACTACAAGGCTGATCGCACTACACGCTCCTTAATAATTTTCCCACAAACTCCTCAACTGATCAAAAAGGCGGAACAGCAGCCGCCGGTCTTCGGTAATGATATTGGCACGGGCCGAGAGCTCCTGTGAAAAGGGCAATTCCTGGCCGTAGGTTGTTTGCAGGCCTGCTGTAAGCGCGAGCTCAATATAGTAAGCCTGCTGCTCCGGGATGGGCGCTATGTGGCGGACTTCAGCCCTAAGGGCACCATACTGCTGCTCCGGATAAGCATCCAAAAATAAACGGGCCTGCATACCTGTATCCACGCGCCCGGCATTCTGAGCGGGTAAATAACCGCGAGCCAGGGGCAAATCGCGCTCTCCTGACTCCGGAAGCACCGTCATAACCAATTGCCCTTCTTCCAAATACTGCCCTGCGCTGAGCGGCTGATGAAAGGCGATCCGGCCTGCTATTTCGGCCCGAACCAGGTTGTTTTGCTGCCAGGTTTCCACTGCGGCTTTCAGATCGGCCTTGCTTTCTTCATAGGCCAGTTTCAGATCCTGCGCGCCATTTTGCTGCTCCTGTTGCAGGGTGATGAGCAGGGCGTTGTTCCGTTCTGCCTCCAGGGTATTGCGCAGGCGCTCGGCTTCCACTTCGCGTATTTCCCGCTCCAGCCGGAGCACCGCCAACTGCGCTTGTTCCTTATCGAGCTGACTGACATTCCCGGAAGCAGCAAGGGCTTCATTGCGTTTGAAGTTGGCCTGCGCCAGGTCCCGCTCTGCCTGCAGGACTTCCAGTTTTTGGGCATGTGCTGCCGAAAGCGCCACCAACTGCTCCTGCTGGTTCCGCAGAGAGCGAATCCGTTTCGCCCAGTCTGACCGGCGAAGGAAAAACTGATAGGCCTCCCGGTTGCGCTGCAGCTGCGCCGCCGGAGCTTGCAATGTACCAAGACGGAGATCGGGGACAGAGCTTTTGAGGGTATCCTTTTCCAGCCATTGCTGTAGGATTTGAACCTCCTCCAATACTGCGGGATTCTCCAGTACAGCAAGCGTTTGACCGGGCTGGACCATTTCACCGTCTTTCACCATCAGCCGCTGTAATTTCCCGCCACGGGGCGCCACGATGCGAATGGCAGGCTGTGGCGTGGTCAGTACGACCTCGGCAGTTACGGTATCCGGGTAGCGAATCAGCCATGCCCCAATCAGCAACAAAACCACCGCTGAAAATACCGCCGAAATCCCCCAACGCAAAGCCCAGCCCGGAGGTGCGCCCAGCATTTCCTGAACGGCTGCCCGCCCGCCATTGGCATCCGGTTGTGCGTGGTTTGAAGGTGAGGTCCCTGGCATTATTGTCCGAGTTCTAGTTGATTCTTAACCAATTGGTAGTAGGCGCCTTTGCGGGCGACTAATTCCCCATGTGTGCCCTGTTCTGCAATTTTTCCCTGGTCCAGTACCACAATTTGATCCGCCTGGCTTACTGTACTCAGGCGGTGGGCTACCACTACAACGGTCCGACCCTCGAAAAAGCGGTCCAGGTTATTAACGATTTCGCGTTCATTATTAGCATCAAGGGCGTTGGTGGCCTCGTCAAAGAACAGAAAATCAGGGGTTTTGTAGATAGCGCGGGCGATAAGCAGCCGCTGCCGCTGCCCCTGACTGATGCCGTTGCCCATAGCGCCAATCCTGGTATTGTACCGGAGTGGCAGACCATCAATAAATGGCTTCAGATTGGCCAGTTCCACAGCTTTCAGAAGGCGTTCCGGGTCTACGGTGGGGCTGCTTTCCGCAATATTATTGGCGATGGTATCCGAAAAGATAAATCCATCCTGAAGCACGGCCCCACAGGCTGACCGCCACCGGGATTTGCGCAACCCGCTCAGTGGCTGACCGCCGACACGGATTTGCCCCTGCTCCGGCTCGTAGAAGCCCAGCAATAATTTGACCAATGTCGTTTTCCCACTTCCGCTCACCCCAACGATAGCCGTGACTTTGCCCTCCGGAATATCCAGGTTGATGTCTTCGAGCACCCATTCGGCAAGCGGATTGTACCGAAAACTCAGGCCCCGGATTTGAATATCCCGGCGCTCCGGCAGACCATCCCAAACCGGCGCTCCATCTGCAAGGGTTTCCTCCGGTGTTTCCGATTGTACTTCCAACAGGCGGTCCAGGCTCAAACGGGCATCCTGCCAGCGCCTCAGAAAGTCCGCCAGCCGGCTCAGGGGCAAATTCACCTGCCCAAGAATAAATTGGATGGCGAGTAGCATACCCAACGTCATTTGCCCCTCAATGACCAGCTTCGCAGCCAGAATCGTAATGAGAATATCTTTGATTTGGGAAATTGCGGAAGCACCGGCATCCTGCGTTTGCTCCACATTCAGCGACCTTAAATTGGCCCGGAACAAGCGGGTTTGGATGTTCATCCACTGCCAGCGCCGCTTGGAGCCGCTATTCTGCAACTTGATCTCAGGCATCCCCTGAATTAGCTCAATGAGCGCACTCTGATTATCCGATAGCTGCCGGAAGCGGGCGTGGTCAATAGCCTGCCGCTTTTTCAGATAGATAAGGATCCAGCCCAGGTAGAGCAGGCTGCCGGTCAAAAAGATGAAAAAGATCGATACATTATAAACCAACAGTACCCCGCCAAAAATCAGCAGACTGAAAGCAGAGAATAAAAAGCTCAGGGCTGAAGTGGTCAGGAATTGCTCAATGCGCCGGTGATCGCCAATGCGCTGCAACAGATCGCCGGTCATTTTGGTATCAAAGTAGGCAATGGGCAGGCGCATAAGCTGCTGCAGAAAGTCGGCGATGAGGGAGACATTAATGCGGGTGCCCAGGTGTAGCAGTATCCGGTTTTGAATGATATTCACGGTCAGACGACCGGCAAAAAGCAGTAACTGACCAATCAAAATGAGGTTGATAAAGGAAAGATCAGCATTGCGGATACCGATATCAACGATTGCCTGGGTCAGAAAGGGGAAGAGCAACTGGAATATACTGCCCAGGAGAAGCCCGAAGACCAGCTGTACGAAGTAAGGCCGATAAGGGCGCAGGTACTGCAGGAGATAATTCAGGGGGGCGGACTGCGCGGAGGGTGTGCCTTCCTCTTCATAAAATGCAGGCTGTGGCTCCAGGAGCAAAGCCAGCCCCTCGTCCCCATCACTGGCCCAGTGGCGGTTAAACGCAGCACGTGTGATTTTCCGTTTCCCTGCTGCCGGGTCGGCAATCCATACGTACTGTTTGGATAACTTGTAGACGACCACGAAGTGCCGTTGCTCCCAATGTACAATCAGAGGCAGTGGGGCCTGATCAATGCCCAGGCGTTCCTCTGAGCTTTCCAATGGCAATTTCACCGGTAAAGGCCGCATTCCGATGGACTCAGCGGCTTCCACCAAGCCCGCCATTGAGACGCCCTCGCGGTCCACATATGCCCGTGCGCGCAGCTCTGACAAAGCAAATTGCTGCCCGTAGTGCCGGGCGATCATGCGCAGGCAGGCGGGGCCACAGTCCATGGCATCGTGCTGCGGGTAATGCGGAAAGCGGTCGAGCATAAGGATTAAGCATTGCTGGAATGCCTAAGGTACGGATTTGGGGTAAATAATAAAGCGCAAAAGGAACCTTCCGGAAAAACGGGACCTATACCCAAACCTGCAAGCAAGCAACAAGGGCAAATCCGTCCTTACAGATTTGCCCCCTCTGGTTCTTGTTGGTAAATTTGAACCTACAGCTTGCGGATATCGCCGCTGCCTACTACACTTTTTTCCATAGAAGGGTTCCCTTTATAGTAAACGTCACCACTGCCGGCAATACTAACCTCCAGCTTATCCACTTCCCCCACTTTGACGTTACCGCTGCCGGCGATGCTGATTTCAGCACGGCCTGCATCAACGCCTGAAGCGTCTACATCGCCACTGCCAGCAACACTGACCTCAATGCTTTTGGCTTTCCCGGCAATCTCTACATTACCTGAGCCACCGATGGAAATTTCCAGCTTTTTCATGTCATTAAAGTTGTCCTTCACTTTTACATCACCGGACCCACCGATGGCAATAGAGGACAGGTTAGGCATCGTGACGTATACCTTTACGCCCCGGCTGTTCCAGTTGCGGGTGCTGCGTTTGGTGCCTATGCCAAGAGTACCACCATTAACATTGAGCTCAACCTGATCAATACTCTTTTCAGGGCCAGTGACTTCGACATTATAGTCTCCCTGCGACACATAAACATCGGCGGAAATGCCCAGTGCGATACCTTCAAAATCACGTAAATCGGCACTGGAACTACTCATTTCCCCATTGGTCTGCGCACAGGCTGTGATCGCGAAGCCGGATACTATTAGAAAACAAAGGGCTAACAGGTTTTTCATATCGTTGTGGTTTCAGTTGGGCAGGAATTGCCCGGTTTTGTAAAAAATGGATCGCTATTTTATGATGCAATAACAGGCTGCTGCCCCCTATTGCTACATACTAACAGAGCTTAAATTCAGGTAAAAGCTGCACCTGTGCTTCTTTTTTCTTCTAAAAAAGGTTTTGGGCAGACGAAAAGGTATGCGCCCACTGAAAAATCCGCTCAACATGAAGTACAAGGTTTTCGTTGAATACCTACATTTGCCGAAAGAAAAACAGATCATGAAAAAGCATAACTTTAGTTCCGGCCCTGCGATCCTTCCCCTCCCGGTTTTTGAACAAGCCGCAGAAGCGGTCCGCGACTTTAACGGTATGGGCTTATCCATTCTGGAAATTTCTCACCGCTCTGCCGAATTCACAGCTGTAATGGAAGAGGCAAAGGTCCTGATCAGGGATTTACTCAACGTTCCTGATGATTATGCGATTCTGTTTTTGCAGGGCGGCGCAAGTTCTCAGTTTTTCATGACCGCTATGAACCTGCTGGACCAGGATGCGACGGCAGGCTACATTGACACCGGCAGCTGGTCAACCAAAGCGATTAAGGAAGCTCAGGCTTTTGGCGCTGTCCAAACACTGGCCTCTTCCAAACCAGATAACTTCACTTACATTCCGAAGGGTTTTGCGATTCCGAAAGACCTTGCCTATGTGCATATCACCACGAATAATACCATCTACGGCACGCAGTTCAAAACCCTGCCGGAGACCTCCGTACCTTTGGTCGGCGATATGTCCTCTGATATCTTCAGCCAACCAGTAGATATCAGCCGTTTTGACCTGATCTATGCAGGCGCTCAGAAGAATCTTGGGCCGGCAGGTGTCACACTCGTTATTGTCCGGGAAGAA
>CAZNHN010000009.1:0-7268 GCA_964572415.1 uncultured Phaeodactylibacter sp. | reverse complement strand
AAGGTGAAGCGTCACATTCCCACCATGCTGGACTACCGCACACATGTCAAGAAAGACTCTGCTTTTAATACGCCACCGGTCTTCCCCATTTACGTAAGTATGCTAACCTTGCGGTGGATCAAAGCCAATGGCGGCATTTCTGCCATGCAGCAAAAGAATGCAGCCAAAGCCGAGCTCATCTATCGGGAAATCGACCGCAACCCCTTGTTCAAAGGTACGGTCACTGACCCCGCTGACCGCTCCATTATGAATGCGACATTCGTCCTGGCGGAAGGCAAAGAACACCTGAATGATGAGTTCATGCAGCTTTGCAAGGCGGCAGACTGCTCTGGTGTGAAAGGGCACCGCTCGGTGGGAGGCTTCCGGGCATCTATGTACAATGCAATGGAAATTGAGAGTGTACAGGCCTTGGTGCAGGTGATGCAGTCCTTTGAGCGGAAGTTTGGATAGGCTCTAAAAAAGGGGCGCAGGAAGTGCTACTCCCCCGCCCCGCTATAATTGCTTCGTATGAAATTACGGTATTAAGCGGACGACCAGGCTGGTATTGTCCAGAGCAAGAATCTCGTAAGTCCGGGGCTGCCCTTCGATAGTCAGTTCCAATACAACCGGATCGCTTCCGGACTGCGTCCAAGTGCCGTCCTTCCAGCCTGTTGGTATGACCGGCTCGGTTGCACAACGGTTCCAGAAAAACTCACGAACAAAGCCATCCTCCCGGAACTCCAGCATTTGATTTTTCTCCGTTACATCAAATCCGCTGTCATCCGGGACACGGAGGTATGCCCGTTCATTCGGGCCGGGATAGTTTTGAAAGTCCCAGTACCCAACCCAGGGGGCAGGGGCACTAAGTTCCACTTCCTGCTGCTGGCTATCGTTGCAAGACCAGGCCAGAAGGGTGAAAACCGTTAGAATAAGTGCGTTAAATCGAGTCATTTCTGATGGTTTATAAGTTAGACAGGTAAACTCTTTTCAAGCGTTGGGTGAAGTAGTGTGACTTTTCTCACTAACGCTATGTTGTAAATTTGTGAATCTTTATCCATGCGTACTATCATTATCCTGCTATCTGTGGTTGTGCTTTGGTCCTGCTCCTCTCCTTCCGGTGCCAGTCAGGTTACGCCTGCCCCGGATCAACAACTCCTGGAATGGGCCAAAACTCAGCCTGCGCCTACCGGTTTGCAGCCCTTTTTCGACTTTATTGCCACCCAGTTGGCTGGCAGCACGCAGCAGCAATACTGGCAGTCCCTGTTTCTCGCACAAGTCCTGAATCAGGAAAAAGGGTGGGAAGCCTATAGTGCGGTGGTCGACGTAAGCACCGTGGCGCTCCTGGATTTTAAGCTAGGCAAGAGCAACCCATACCGGGCGCTTTACGCGGATGCGTTGCAGCATTACTACACGACCCGGCAATTGCGCTACGCTGCTGATTTTACTGCCGTAGACACCAGTGGACATGCAATCCAACTGAGTGATTTTGGAGACAAAGTCATCTACATCGATACCTGGGCGTCGTGGTGTGGCCCCTGCATGCAGCAACTGCCCTATTTGCATGCTCTGGCAGAGCACTACGCGGATCAGCCGGACTTCCTTATCCTTACCGTTTCCTATGACCGTTCCTTTGAGGCCTGGAAGCGCGCCTTGTCCAAACAAGCGGCCTACCCCAATATATTCCCGGTTTATGTGGAAGGGGGGATGGATTCGGATTATGGCAGTTTGTTTTCTATTTCCAGTATCCCGTCCTATGCTTTATTGGGGCGGTCTCGCGAGGTCATTGATATGTCTGCGCCTAAGCCTGGAGTGGATAGCCTGAAGCTTGTAATTGATGGTGCTGTGGGAAAGCCTTAGTTTAGTTCTCTTCCTTTTACCTTACTCCTGGAAATCCGGTGCCGCCGCACAAGCATGCCCACGCTCGAAATCAGTGAAAATCTGTGTAATCTGTGCAATCTGTGTTCCTACCCTCCACGCACGACAAGAGTACACTGATGACGCTGATCTGACTGATGGAACTGATCTTGGCAACCCCGTGCCGCCACGCAAGCATGCCTATGCTCTTATGCCACCGCTCGAAATCTGCGAAAATCTGCGCAATCAGTCCAATCTGTGTTCCTACCCTCCATAAGCAGCAAACAAAGAAATCTGTAACTTAGCCCCCATGAGAAGGAAACGCAAAGCCAAGCCCACTCTACAGCAATTGACGCTCGACATCGGGGGTACAATGGTGCCCGTGCGCATCTATAAAGAGTACCGGCGCAATGTCCGGGCAAGCATCGGCAAAACGGCAGCCTTTTTGCGTATGCCCTGCGGATTACCTGCCATCGAAGAAGAAAGGCATCTGAACTGGTTTAAAGAATGGCTCCATAAACAAGTGGCCAAAAGTGATACGCTAAACCGCCACTTCGGGCACCGGAAGTACCAGGATGGAGATACGTTGACCGTGGGAAAAAGACAGTACCAACTAGCAATCTCCTATGAAGACCGGAAGACCCACTCGGGTCAACTACTTCCGGATGACACCATTGCGTTAAAACTCAGTCATCACGATCAGGGACCTGAATTTAACAAGCGCCTGCAACATCTTTTAAGCCGTATCGTAGCGCAGGATTTTTTACCGGAAATCACCCGCCGGGTCGACGATTTAAACGACCGGTTCTTCCAGCAGAACATCGGGGAGGTCCGCTTAAAATACAACCACAGCAACTGGGGCAGCTGCTCCTCAAAGGGTAATATCAACCTGTCTACGCGCCTGTTGTTTGCACCTGATGATGTAATCGACTATGTCATCATCCATGAGTTGGCGCACCGTATTGAGATGAACCATTCGCCTCGGTTTTGGAAGCTGGTCTCCGATGCTATGCCTGATTACAAGGAAAAGGAAAAATGGCTGAAAGTGCACGGTGGGAAGTTAGGCTTCTAATGTGTTGTGGAAAGCAAAAAGCCATTTGCCCTACCAGGTAAGACAAATGGCTCTAAATGTAGATTGTTTCGGCTGGTGAACTGGGGATAGCCCCGGCGCACCGAACCAAGCACCTGAGGCGTAGCTTATTCTTCTACTACCTCGAAGTTTACTTTGATATCCACTTCAGGGTGGAGTTTCAACTCAGCGACGTAAGCGCCGAGGGTCTTAATATCGTCTTCCGGCAGGATAACGCGGCGGCGGTCCACCTCGATACCCATTTGGTCCTTCAGTGCAGCAGCCAACTGTACGTTGGTTACACTACCGAAGATTTTACCGCTCGTACCAGCTTTAGCGCCAATTTTCAGCACTTTACCCTTCAGATTATCCGCCATTTCGACGAACTCAGCCTTACGAGCTGCCAACTCTTCTTCTTCTTTGCGCTTGATCTCATCGAGCTTTGCGCGGTTGGCGTCGTTGGCAACAAGGGCCAACCCCTGAGGGATGAGGTAGTTGCGTGCGTAGCCCGGCTTAACGCTAACGAGCTCGTGCTTATCGCCTACCTTATCTATATCTTTTAACAGAATGATATCCATCTTTCAAAAATTTAGAGGGCCAAAAAATTACTTCAGCAAGTCAGTCACGTAAGGCATCAGCGCCAGGTGGCGGGCACGCTTCACTGCAGTAGCCACTTTGCGCTGGTACTTCAGGGAGTTGCCGGTGATGCGGCGAGGCAAAATCTTGCCCTGCTCGTTAACGAACTGGGTCAGGAAGTCTGCATCTTTGTAGTCGATGTACTTGATACCAAACTTACGGAAGCGGCAGTACTTGTCGCGCTTCTGACCGATTTTAGGATTGCTGAGGAACTTAATATCGTCTCTGGATGCCATGATCTTTCAACTTTAGGATTTAACAAATGGGGTGGACGACTATTCTTCTTCTTCGCTCTTAGCGGTAGCTTCTTCCTTCTTAGGGGCCGGCTTGCGCTTCTCGTCCTTCTTGCGATTGTCGCGGCGATTGTCCTTGCGGTCGTCGCTTTTCTTCGCTTTTTTCTTCACTTTGCCGATCTTTCCGGCACGCTTGTCTGCATTGTACTTCACACCGTACTTGTCGAGTGTGACAGTGAGGAAACGCATAATGCGCTCGTCGCGGCGCAGTGCCAGTTCCATCACGTCAATTAGTTCGCCGTTAGGCGCTTCAAATTCAATGCAGTAGTAAATCCCGGAGGTTCGGCGGTTAATTGGATAAGCCAATTGGCGCAACCCCATTTCGTCCACATGTACGATCTGGCAACCCTCATTTTTGAGGTGATCGACATATGTCTGAGCTGTCGCTTCGATTTCCTCCCTCGACAGCACCGGGTCTACGATGAAAGTTACTTCGTAATTTTTCATTGGATCAGACATATTAATAAATAATCAGAAAAACTCCGGCGCTTCTGCCGAAGGTTACTTTACAGCCAAAATGCTGATGAATGCTGTATTGGAAGCCAAAACTGCCTACACCATTGCCTTTTAGCGGGTGCAAAGATAAGAAAGGTTTTGAATTTTACAATGTATTTCCTAATCCGCAATAATAACCTTTTGCATCTGCCGGTACTCCCGGTACTGAATCATCAGTAAATAAGCGCCATTGGGTGCTGCCATATCCAAAGCCTGCAGGACCTCCTGCCCTTCCCATACTCTGATCCCCTCTCCTAAGGCATTATACAAGATAAGCAGCACTGATCCGACATCCCATGCATCGGGTAATTCAACCCAAAGCTGACCCGTTGTGGGGTTGGGCCATACCGACACCATTTGTAAGTCCGCCTCACGGAGACTTGTCGTCATTGGGACGGTGACTGACAGGGTATCCGAACAATCGTTAGCGTCCGTTACCGTTACTGTGTAGTTGCCGGCATCCAACCCGGTCTGAACCAGCCCCATGCCTCCATTACTCCAGCTTACACTATATGGCGGCTGCCCCTGAAGGACGTCTAATACTGCTGCGCCATTCCCGGTTCCATTATCCGGAAGGGTATCCACGATAAAGAGTTCGGGGTTAGGAAAAACCGTCAAATTCAGCACACGGATACTGTCACAGCCTTGGGTATTCGTGTAAGCCACCTGGTATTGCCCCGGATTGCTCAGCATTGCCCCCTCCCAGGTATAAAAATCGCCTGCACATATTTCCGCCGCCTCTGTTTCCTGATCATTAGGCAGAACAGTTAATGCCAAATGCACAATGGAATCACAACCGTTAGCACCGGTCAGCTCTACTTCGTAGCTCCCAGTGGTACTAAATTCCTGATTACCTACAGTTACCATTTCTCCTTGACAAACCAACATCTCCAGGTTAGTTTCCACAGGGGAGGTTTCCGTAAGCAAGAGGGTTACCGTGCTATCGCAGCCATCTGTAGCCATAAACTCCTGTGTGTAGGTGCCGGGATTGGTAAGTACAAGTTGATTCCAGACATATAAGCCACCAGCACAAAAGCTGTCCTCAAACGAAATAGTATAGCTCTGCAACTCCTGCACATTCAAAAAAATCATCTGCGGGCAGCCATCGGCATTCAGAGTTTGAGCAAAGTAATTCCCGGGGCTATCCACCACAATATTAGCATATTCGAAGGGAAATGCGGTCGTGCACACTGCTGTGTCGAGGGTAACTGGCTCGGTAACGGAATACTCGATATGTACCGAAATCAGAGAATCGCAGCCATTTGAGGCGGCACCGGGCAATACCTCCGTGCCTCCAGGGTTGAATTCGTCGTAAATGTTACCGTTGACCTCCAGAGATTCTCCGGAGCAAAGCAGGGTATCTAACAGAAAGGTGCCGTTTTCCTGAACTTCCACTGTTACCACATCTGAATCCGTACAGCCAAATGTATTTTCTACCGTGAGACCGTAAATTCCTGTGGTAGCGACCTCCAATTGGGCATTACCACTGCCATCGCTCCAGGAATAACTGGCTACATTAGCCGGGCCCGTGAGTAAAACCGTTTCGCCTTCGCACAGCGAAATGTCTTCCCCCAAGTTAACTTCAGGAGCAGGAAAAACCTGGACCAGAAGAGAATCCTGAGCGATGCACCCTTCCTCTTCCACACTTAACACGTACCAGTTTTCACCAATGTTTGCGGGCAACAGACTGACCGACGAGCCCGTACCAATAATTCCGTTTGGCCCCTCCCAGAGATAGGATGGATTGCCCGGCACTGCTTCGGCGTTAAACTGCACAACCTCCCCTGCACAAACCGCATTAGGTCCGGATGCAGCCGCATTGATCCACCGAAAAGCGACTACAGTGCCGTTGGTGCCCGCCAGATAGCCTGACCGGGCGCCCGTGAGCGCAACCGCTGACCAGTCCACACCCTGCAGCAGGTCAAGGTCATCCCAGGATTGTCCGTTATCGGTACTCACAGCGACCAGTCCGTTCCGCCCGGCTCCAACAACGACACCGTTGCCATCTGCAGCCAACGCATAAAAGGGGCGATTATCTAACCATTCCCAGCTAAGGCCAGCATTATTCGAATAGTAGGTCCCGCCTTCTCCTGATAGCCAGGCCTCATTGCCCTGAACCTCCAAAGCCTGATGATCGCCAGTGCCGGTGTTGCCCGAACTGCTCCAGGTTTGCCCGCCATTATTACTCCGAAGCAACACGCCCCCCTCTCCTGCTGTCAGTACGGTCTGCGTACTTACCCATCGGATAACATTCAGATTATTAGGTATGCCGGCATCCACCCAATTCCAGGTGGTACCACCATTTGTAGTACGTAGCAGCGTACCGCAATCTCCGGCTATAAGCCCCAGGTTGCTAAAGCGAAAGTCCACACTATTAAGGGCTGCACCAACGGGGCTGTATTGCTGTTGCCAGGAAATACCCCCATCATTTGTCCTGCGAATAACACCCGCCTCCCCAACAGCCCAACCCATAGCCGGCCCTAGAAAAGTAAGCCCGCGAAGGTTCACATTGGTACGGGAGTCAGCAATCGTCCAGGATTGCCCGCCGTTTAAAGTTTGTAAAAGCTGCCCTCCTTCTCCGGTAATCCACCCCTGATCAGCAGACAAAAAATGAGCCGCTGCCCAATCTGCCGAGACCGGTGGAACGAGCTGCTCCAGGCATTGCGCCTGAATCATAGTGGTAAAAAGTAAGCTAAAAACAAGTGCATAAATCGTTTTCATAGGAAGTTGGTTATTTTGAACGCGCTACACGAAAAGCAAAAGTAGTCCGGCGAGCACCAGGGAGAAAATTCAAACGATTGGCCACGCGGGAGCCATCTGCCGTAGTGTTCCAGGACCCTCCCCTTATGGTACGCAATGTCAGACCGGATGGTCCCAGCGGGTTGTCAACCGGGCTGACCTCGTAATAATCAGAATCGTACCAATCCCAGCACCACTCGTAG
>CAZNHN010000008.1:45460-48095 GCA_964572415.1 uncultured Phaeodactylibacter sp. | reverse complement strand
CGATGTCGGTTTTCGTCTTGTCCGGTACTAATACTTGGTCACTTTTATTCTCTTACCTTCTTCTTACTCTTAGCGCGCAGCGCTCGAAATTTTTTTTGAAAAATCAATGTGTGACCTACGCAGAACTACTGCAGAATACCCCCAACAAAAACGTCTGCCCCGAAGTACGAGACAGACGCATCAAAACAAAACGAAAAACCAACTTTAAACAAGTTTCTTTATCACCACTAACTAATTCTGACGGCTGAATGTTGCTTACCGTGGTGTTAAGGATTTCTTAAAAGAATCCGATATTATTTTAGTTTTCAAGGGCTTATAACCACTTCTTTCAATTTAAGTTTTGTAGCGGTTAAGCGCAAGGCCGAAGCCGTCATTTTTCTTTCAAAACGTGTTTTGACCCTTGATTTTATTCAAGCAATCAAACTTTCGCTACCTTTTACTCGGGTTTCAGCCGTACCGGAAGGCTTAGTTCTTCGCCATTGCGATTGACCGCCACGTCCATGATATCACCGGCTTTAGCCTGGCCGATAATCTCCTGCAATTCCGGAACGGATTTGATCTCCCGGCCATTTACCCCAACGATCACATCTTTAGGCAACAATCCGGACATTTTTGCGGAGCCGCCTTCCACCAGTTTCTCAATAACGACCCCCTGTGTAATAGGCAAGCCCAGTTCACGGGCATAATCACCATCGAGCTCTGATATCTCAACGCCCAGGTAGGCACGCTGGAAACTACCATACTCAATGATATCATCGGCAATACGACGGACCAGGTTCACCGGAATGGCAAAGCTGTAGCCGGAGAATACGCCGGTACGGGTGGCTATGGCGGTGTTGATACCTAATAAGCGCCCCTCTGCATCCACCAAGGCGCCTCCGCTGTTGCCAGGGTTAACGGCTGCATCAGTCTGTATGAAGGATTCAATAGCTTTTCCGCCTCCCAGCAAGTTGATGCTGCGTCCTTTGGCACTCACGATCCCTGCTGTAACGGTGGAAGTCAGATCAAAAGGATTACCGACGGCCAGCACCCATTCTCCGATTTCAGCTTCGTCGCTGTTGGAGAAGTCGAGCGTTGGGAAACCGTTGCCTTCGATTTTGATGACAGCCAGGTCAGACTTTTCCTCTGTGCCAATCACTTTAGCGGTATACGTACGATTATCATACAGGGTCACTTCAACCTCGTCGGCATTCGCTACTACATGGTTATTCGTCACGATGTAGCCATCACTAGAGTAGAATACTCCTGAGCCAGTGCCGCCCTGAGGCTGCCCGCCACCGTAAGGATCGCCAAAGAAGAACCGGAATGGATCCTGACGATTGGAAGTGGGCTGAGCAATTTTAGAGGAAATATGAACCACGGCAGGCATAGATTTAGCCGCTGCTTCCTTGAAATCGAAGGGGGCATTAGTCGTGGCAGGGGACACGTTGACATTTCTGACCGCCCGGGCATAAGCATTGTCCTGCGCAATTGGTGAAGTAGGTTGCGGGGCCAGCAAACTGTAACCGCCGAGAGTAATCAACCCTCCTACGATACCCGCGAAAACGAGTGCAAATAGCTGTTTCATAATCGGATGAATATTTTGTGTTTGATGATTGCCGAGATGCATTCTGATCTCTTAACATTTGGCAAAACGCCTGAGCTGCGATCTTTGTTATGGCAAATTCAGGGCTTTAACGGTAGCTTAACTTGACAAGCTTTTTCGCCCCTACTTGCTGATTTAAGTGGAAATCATTATCTTGATTGCCTGCACTTGCGAACAGCACCTCAAATGAATTGACCATACTATTCTGCCCGTATGCCGGATAGCCGTTTTGGGTAAGCTCCCCTGGGCTTATCACAAAGCGCTTTTGATATTTTTAGCTTTGTTTCATAGGCGTAATGAACGGATTTGAAATAGCAGGAGTTCTTATATATATTTTGTCCGTACCCTTACGCTTAGCTAACCTTTAAAACTGACATGACTCAAGACTATCGCAAACGCCTACAGCAACTGATCTGCCCTGAAAATGAAGCAGAAGCGGCGCTCCTTAAAGACCATGGTTTTCAGGAGGGGTTGCTTTGGGGCGTTCCACGGTTTGGTCATCCGGAAGGAGAGGTGTACAAACATATTCTTGAGGTACTGGAAAATGTAGACCGGCTTGACATTTCCCCTTCCATACGCAGAAAGTTACGGCTCATCACCCTGGTACATGATACGTTCAAGCATTTAGAGGTTCGGGGTACACCCCGCGACTGGTCTAAGCACCATGGGATGATCGCCCGGCGCTATTTGGAGCAGTTTACGGCTGATACCAGCATTCTTGATATTGTAGAACTGCACGATGAGGCGTTTTACGCCTGGCGCTGCATCTTTGTGTACCAACTGCCCCGGGAGGGAAAAGCCCGTCTCGAACGTCTGCTCGACCGGCTCGGGGACAACCTACAGCTATTCTACCTTTTCTTCAAATGCGATACCGAAACCGGCGACAAAATGCAAGCACCGCTGCGTTGGTTCGAGACCACTGTACCCGGAATTGAAGCCCTTCCGCCACTGCCTCAAAGCTCCACCCGGTAAGTCAGGATCGGGATCAGGCTCGGGGTCAGGATCAGGATCAGGCGCAGGATCGGGCTCAGGCGCAGGCTCTGGATCGGG
>CAZNHN010000008.1:19735-45450 GCA_964572415.1 uncultured Phaeodactylibacter sp. | reverse complement strand
AACACCTCATTTTGGAGGATATCGTAGTAGGTGTAAGCTACATTTTCCTGATTGGTCAGGTTTTGGATGTCCAACGCAAGGGTACTGCTGTACCTTTTCCGGCTCTTTTTGATGTAAATCCGCAAGTCAGTACGGAAGAAATCGGGGAGCTGCTCCGAATAACCAGCTGAGAAATCAAACCGGGTGTAACGAGCGGACTCGGAAGCAGCCACGTCTACCGGGAGTTCCCGAAGTCCTCCCAGGTAGTTCACCCGAAAATTCAGCCCTATGATCCTCGTATGTTTATCGGTTTCCTTTTGCCATTCTTTTCCCGCTGTAGCATTAAATATGTAGCCCCCATCGTAGCGGCCTGTTTGAGCTGCTTCACCGGGCAAAGTAAAATTGGCCTGGTACAGCGTCAGGTTAGCCAGGTAATAAAAGCCTTTGGTCAGGAGCTGTTCGACGGAAAGCTCCACCCCATAATTATCGCCTGTTGCCTTTTCCTCCCGGATGGCCCCGTCCAGCCATGACCAGCTGTTGAGTTCGTTCAGCGTGGTGAAGGCGCCGCCGCCCGCCACATCAAAAACCGGTGCATTGAATAGATGATGGTAGAACGCCTCGACTTTCACGCTGAGTGCCGGTTGCGGTTGCCATTGGTAGCCTAGCGCACCCTGATGAGAACGGGTGGGAGCCAGCGATCCAAATGCCCGGAAATACGGGGAACTCATCTGAGAATGCAGCCCGTAGCCTGCATAGAGTTGATGCTGAGGCGCCAGCTGATAGCTTAGCGAAGCCCGGGGTTCTGCATAAACGAGCTCGGATTCCAGGTAGGCAGGCAGGTGGAGACCCAGTTGATAGCTCACCCGACCCGAGAGCGGGCCGCTTAGGGTGAAGTAAGGCGTCAGGATGGTTTCATTTTGTGTTGCTGCATCCGGGGCGGCACCCTCCAGTTGGTCAAGGTGGTCAAACGCCCGTACCTGAAGCCCGAATTGTGCCTGATGCCCCCTAATGAAATTATGCCGGTAGTAGGTATGCCCGGAAATCAAGCGCAGGCGGTCATCATCCTCCAGAAAAGCTCCTGGGAGTGCCTCCTGCAAATCCGGAATTAGTGCCTCGCTGTAGCGCTCCTGATCGACGGCCGAAACCCCAACCCCGGTAAACCAAAGCCCCCGTTCACCAACCGGTTGTTCGTGGGTCGCCCCCAATATGCCCATGTTCGACCGGAAATCAATACTGAACAAATCCTTATCCGACTCCCGCAATTCGGGGTCCGCCTGCCCATCGAACAGGTTACTGCTGAGGCCGCCTACTCCGAAGAGGGTAAACTTACCACCCTTCTGCCCGGGAAAAACCAGGTTGAAGGACAAATCCTGAAAATTAATTGCCTCTTCTCCGAAGTTCACGCCGGCCTGCGTAAGCAAACCTACAGTAGAATAACGGTAATTAACCAGGTAGGAGGCTTCACTGTTTTTAGAAAAAGGGCCTTCAGCGGCGACATCCAAACCGATCAACCCAGCCTGCAGGGTAAATTCCTGCTGTTGATTATTGCCCGCACGCAGGCGCATGTCCATTACCCCGCTCAGGGCATTACCGTATGCTGCCGGGAATGCCCCGGTGTAGAGGTGGGAGGTCGACAGCAACTGAGCGCTCAGGGCGTTGACACCACCGCTATTCATCGTGGTGCGGTCGGAGAAAGTACCGGCATTAGGCGTGTGATTAGGATTGAGAATCTGAATCCCCTCCAATTGCCAGGCCATGTGGTCCGGAGAGTGGCCACGAATGCTCATACCGTTGGCCTGATCATTGGTATTAACCACACCTGCATAAGAGGAGACCAGCCGGGCCGGATCGTAAAAAGTGGCCGGGAAACGGCGCACCTGTTCGATGGTCATGGTTTTGACGCCCAAAGGCTGCACCACCTGCATACCACTGCGGGCAGCGGTCACCTCCACCGCATCTAAAGCCTGTGGCTTCGGCTTGAGTTGCAGATCCAGCACCACTTCCTTACCGGATTCCACCAGCACCTCCGCCAGGATAAAGGGCGCATATCCCAGAAAAGTGACCCGTAATTCGTACCGGCCAACCGGGACTTCCGGGAACAGGAACTGCCCCCGGTCATCCGTCACAGTTCCTGAACCGAAGCCGATGAGCTCTACTGCCGCCCCGGTCAGCGGTGCGTTGGTGCCTGCTTCCAGCACTTTTCCCCGCACGGTTTGGGTGGGTGATGTTTGTGAAAAAAGAGAAAAAGTGCCCGACAACAGAACCAGCAAGTAGATATAGCGCATGAAAAATGATTGGTTTTAGATCCCCAGCGTATCGCGGTTGAGCTGCTCGTCTGACCCTCCACCTGCGAAATCGTCGAAAGACTTCTGTGTCACTTCGATGATGTGCTCCTGAATGAAGGGCGCACCCTCTGCCGCACCCTGCTCAGGGCTTTTGATGCAGCATTCCCATTCCAGCACCGCCCAGCTGTCGTAGTCATACTCTGCCAGTTTGCTGGAAATGGCCCGGAAGTCCACATCTCCGTCACCCAGCGACCGGAAACGGCCTGCCCGCTTTAGCCAGGGCTGATACCCTCCGTAAACACCCTGTTTGCCGTTAGGGTTGAACTCCGCATCCTTAACGTGATAGGCCTTGATGCGTTCATGGTAAAAGTCGATAAACTGAATATAGTCGAGGCACTGCAGCACGAAGTGGCTGGGGTCGTAGTTGATGCAGCAGCGCGGGTGGCCGTCCAATGCTTCCAGGAAAGCCTCAAAGGAATCCCCGTCGTGCAGGTCTTCGCCCGGGTGCAGTTCGTAACAAACGTCTACGCCCTGTTCGTCAAAAGCATCAAGTATAGGCTTCCAGCGTTTGGCGAGTTCTTCAAAGCCCATTTCCACCAGGCCGGCCGGGCGCTGAGGCCAGGGGTACATAAAGGGCCAAAGCAAGGCACCGGAAAAGGACACATGCGCATCTAATCCCATATTACGGCTGGCTTTGGCGGACCATTTCAGCTGCTGTACCGCCCACTCGGTGCGGGCTTTAGGATTGTTGTGCACCGCTTCCGGGGCGAAACCATCAAAGAGCTTGTCGTAAACCGGGTGCACGGCGACCAGTTGCCCCTGCAAATGAGTAGACAACTCGGTGATTTCCAGCCCATGTTCGGCGATCCTGCCTTTGAGCTCGTCGCAGTAAGTTTGGCTTTCTGCAGCCTGCTGCAAGTCAATCAGCCGGCTTTCCCAGGTGGGGATTTGCACGCCTTTGTAGCCGAGCCCGGCCATATAGGCACAGATGGCATCGAGGCTGTTGAATGGAGGCTCATCGCCCATAAACTGAGCGAGAAAAATGGCGGGGCCTTTCATGGTCTTCATAGTCGTGGGTTTTAGATTGGAAAGTACGGATTTTTTGGAAAAGCTGCTTAAGCTTTAGCTATCCCAAAAGCTAACGAAAGACCAAACAGACCTAGCTGATGCAGTAAAATTAACATCCTGCCTAATCTACCCACCCCACAATGTTTTTCGAAAAAAAACTTCAAAATATTTTGAAATATCGCGAGGGGGGGGGGGTATCTTGCATCTATTAGAATAAACATTGCAATACAAAATTTTAGAACCGGGCCAGATCAATAAGTTTTATTGCCTGGCTTAGGTTGTGGTTTCTCTTTCTAATGAATGTACGCGCTGGCGCTTACTAAAATTGTATGGAGAGTATTTATTGGGACTTATTAGGCTTCAGTCAGGTTGTTCAGCTCTTAGTTGGCAACCGCCATTGTACAGCCCGTATAGCAACGCGCCCCTAAACCTGTAGCTGGTAATGCCACCTTCCAACTGGGTAACTTCCCGAAAATTCTGCGGAATTGGATAGCTGATTGTCCTTGATTAAATGTATTGAGCGCCTGTATATTTTTTTTAATGATCAATGAAAAAATAAAATTTTTCGTTTATGAGCGACAAGATTTGTCTATTTTTAATATTCAGTTGCCTGTTAGTAGGTAGCAGTGCACAGACAACCGGGAAAGGTAAGGTGCAATTCAGGAACTGTCCTGAAGATGTGTACATTAAAGTTGCTTCGATTGGAGCCATAGATGATCAAGTACCATGGATTGATTGTGACGAAGAGGAACCTTACTTTAGCGGCAGTTTATGGAAAAACAGTTCAGGTGACTATAGTATTACTAAGCGGACTAAGACTGTTTGGTACAATCAGGAAATGTTAGGGGGTGCTGAGTATTTCTGGTTTCATGGAGCTTGTGCGGGTGATGAAATTTGTATCGATAATGCTATTACAGACCACGTTGCGCCTGGTGGCGCAAGAATGATTGTTCGTAATGTAGATGTTTGCTGGAGTCAAAATGGGGTATGGATGGATTTTTGTTCTCAATGCCAAGACTGTAACAACCAGGCAACCCTACCTAGAGGCAGATGGTGGAAGTACGATCGAACTTTTATGGCAAATGAATTAGGTGCCTACACTTCACCATCCATGGCACTAGAAATGCATCTTGAATATCAAATGCTAGCTGATTGTTCGTGGCATGTAGATTATGGTTGCGAAGAAGGTGAATTGAAATAATCACTGCCCCCTTCATATTAAGATGTAGCACCGGTTCGGTACATATATACTTGATAAGAAATGGCAGTAAAACATCAGGTCATGTTTTTTAATAAATCATTTTTGATAATAGGCATTTTATCCATTATTCTAGCAGCTTGCCAAAAAAGCCCTATCGCAGTTGAAAAACAGCATAACAAATTCTTTGAGGTAATTGATGGCGACATATCATTTGCATCAGAAGTAGGAGGTTATGAACCTGGATTTATTAGAACAGATGGCTTTCAGCGATTTGGCGCCTTCAAAAACGGGCTTTACACCTCTACAAAAAGTGGTGAAATGGGAGGATATACACGAGCAAACCATGATTATCCTGAAATTAGGTTAGATGCCTTTTTTATTAATGAACACTCACTTCGATCCTTTTTAGCTTTAGAGCATGAAGAACGATCTGCGATTGTTGAAGAAAACACAGGGAAGGAGGTGACCTATAAGTTTGTTGAGAACGGGAAAGAGGTTTATAGCGAACCTTTGTACCTTCCCAAAGACATCACAGTGAATTTAAGACTGTCCAACATCTTAAGGTTTGAAGGTTCAGGCATAGGGCTATATAAAAAAGGGTTGCCTCTATACATTAACCGTGACCCTCAAAACTCGAATGGAATACTAGTGAATTTGTTCTACCGTGGGCTTAGCTTGAATACAACTCTAGATGACATCCAAAATTCAGATGCCGACAATGGTGAAATCAGGAGGTGCCTATATGTTCCTGTAGACTCAGGCAAAATCGAATTTCCTGAAGGGTTTTTCGATGGAATTCCTAACGATGGGATATTCAGTTTACAAATCAATAGAACGAGCTATAAGATGTTTAATATCGGAGAAGAGACCCATAAGTTGAGCGCAGATATAGGATACAGCATTAGTTTAGCAATGGTTAGAGAGTGATGCTCAGCGTATACTTTCGGGCATTGAGGCTAGAGGCCTATCAGTTGAGCCTCCAGACTGAAGGGAAGCAGAACGTGGTTCCGCTTCTGATACAGCGATAAAAAATAAATTTATTGACTTTTGTACCTGGCCTGCACGGGCCAGGTACCTCAATTTTTGAACATGCGAATTTTTTTGATTTTACTCTGCTGTATGGCCGGAGTTACCTCCAGCCTATCCGCCCAAAAACACGACTACACCTGGCTGTTCAGTGAACAGTACATCATAAATAATGACTGGGGGGGAAGCGTCTATGCTCAACTTTAATTCAAGCCCCCCTGCCATTAGTGCCCCGGACAGTGTACAGATGATTTTCGGGGGCACCAATTTTACCATGAGCAATGAGGAAGGGGAATTGATTTTCTATACCAATGGGTGCGAAATACATAATGCCCGGCATCAGCTTATGGAAAATGGGGATGGGATTAATCCGGGTGAGGTACACGATTATCAATGCGACGAAAGCCAACACTCTCCTGGTTACACTGTTCCTACACAAGGTGCCTTGGGGCTTCAAATGCCTAGTAATGAAAATACTTACTATTTATTCCATATTAGAAGAACATACCAACCGCCTCCTAATTCCCATATTTCAAGGCAGACACAACTGTTATATACTATAATTGATTCTGAGTCAGGTTCAGGAATGGGGGCTGTAGTTGAGAAAAACACCTTACTTATTGACAATACAGAAAGTCTCATACCTCTCGGTGAAATCACAGCGGTCAAACATGCCAATGGAGAAAATTGGTGGGTAATTTGTTCCGAAAAAACAGGTAATAAGTACTATTTTTTCCTGCTCACTTCAGATGGGGTTGCCTTTAGCCACGAACAGGAATTCGGGTATGATCAAACCGGTTTTTTTTAGGGCAAACCGTTTTTTCACCTGATGGATCTCAGTTTGCCTACTGCGTCAATAACGAAAATGAAGGAGTCCGCCTTTTTGACTTTAATCGTGCTACCGGGCTGTTCAGCAACTCCAGGTTTTTTCCAATGCCTGAGGATGACGGATTCCAGGCGGGTACCGCTTTTTCCCCGAGCGGTCAGTACCTCTACGCAAGCTACAATTTTGAGCTGTACCAATACGACCTTTGGGCACCTGATATTGAAGCCAGCCGCATTCTCATAGATACTTACGATGGGTACGCAGACCCTATACCTACTCACTTTTCAAATATGCAATTAGGGCCGGACTGCCGGATTTATGTTTTCTGTGCAAGTTGTACTACGATCCACGTCATTCACAATCCAGATGAAGGGGGCACAGACTGCAACTTCGAGCAAAATGCCATTCAGCTGCCTTTTGGCATGCGGCAGTTTTCAAACTCTATTTACCCCAACTACCGCCTTGGGCCCATTGATAATCCAGGTGAGCCCTGTGACCCGGGTATTGTTAATAGTTCCAACACCTTACTGCCCGCGAAAGGCATTTCCCTTTTCCCAAACCCTTCATCAGGGGAGACCATTCATCTTCAAACCGGCTGGACGGAAGCCAGCTCGATAGAAGCCATACTGTTCAATGCCCTTGGGCAGCCGGTATGGCAACGTACCCTGGAGCTTGCAGGCGGTAATGCCACATTCCAACTGGGCAACTTGCAGGAAGGCTGGTATCAGTTGAGCCTCCGGGCGGAAGGGCAGCAAAACGTTATTCCGCTTATGATACAACGATAGGGCTGCTAAGGTTAAAGATTTAATCCAAGTAACACCCTGAGAAAAACAAAAGCCGCTGCCCAAAACAGACAGCGGCTTTCCTGCGCATTCACTTTACTTTTTGCCTAGACCGTTGTCTCTGATCCCAGTGCGGAGGACAGGTACTCGCGGTTCAGCTTAGCGATATTCTCTACGGAGATGCCTTTGGGGCACTCTGCTTCACAGGCGGTGATGTTGGAGCACATGCCAAAGCCCTCTTCGTCCATCTGCTTGACCATCGCCTGAGCGCGGCGCTTGGCCTCTACTTCACCCTGTGGCAAACGGCCCAGGTGCGCGACTTTGGCACTGACGAACAACATGGCTGAAGCATTTGGGCAGGCAGCCACACAGGCACCGCAGCCAATACATGCTGCAGCATCAAAGGCACTGGCAGCTGTTTCCTTTTCGATTGGAATGGCATTGCCATCCTGCGCCTGACCGGTGTTGATGGAAATGTACCCACCTGCCTGAATGATACGGTCAAAGGAATCGCGGGTAACCACGAGGTCCTTGATGACCGGGAATGCACTGGCCCGGAAAGGCTCGATCACGATGGTATCGCCGTCCTTAAAGTGGCGCATGTGCAGCTGACAGGTAGTCGTACCTTGCATAGGACCGTGCGGCTCTCCGTTGATGACCATACTGCAGGTACCACAGATGCCCTCCCGGCAATCGTGCTCAAAAGCAACGGGCTCCTCTTTTTTGGAGATCAGGTCCTCGTTGAGGACGTCCAGCATTTCCAGGAATGACATATGCGGGGTCGCCTCTACCGTGTAGGTTTCAAACTTCCCCTTAGCGTTGGCGCTTTTCTGGCGCCATATTTTTAATGTGAGTTTCATGTTCTTTGATTTTGTAGTTGAAGCAATTGGGTGTCAGGAAGCTTATTTGTAGCTCCGGGTCTTCAACTCTACATTTTCAAATACCAGCTCTTCCTTGTGGAGCTTCGGATCTTCGTCCCAACCGGTGTATTCCCAGGCAGACACGTAAGCGTAGTTTTCATCATCACGCAGTGCCTCGCCCTCTTCCGTTTGGTATTCCTCGCGGAAGTGGCCACCGCAGGACTCCTGACGGTCTAGTGCATCCACGACCATCAACTCGCCTAATTCCATAAAGTCAGCCACGCGATGGGCTTTCTCCAGCTCAGGGTTGTAGTCCTTCGCGTCACCTGGGATGAAGACGTCCTTGTAGAACTCTTCGCGGAGCTCCTGAATCATCTTGCGGGCTTTCTTCAGGCCATCTGCATTGCGCGACATGCCGCAGTATTCCCACATGATTTTGCCCAGACGGCGGTGGAAGCTCTCCACAGACTGATTGCCCTTGATGTTCATCAGCTGATTGAGGCGATTTTCCACGTCTTTTTCGGTCTGCTCGAATTCCGGGCTGTTCGGATCGATCATCGGCGTACGGATTTCCTGGCTGAGGAATTGGCCTATGGTGTAAGGCAGCACGAAGTAGCCGTCTGCCAGCCCCTGCATGAGCGCAGATGCACCCAGGCGGTTGGCACCGTGGTCCGAGAAGTTGGCTTCTCCCGTAGCGAAGAGGCCTGGAATATTCGTCTCCAGATTGTAGTCTACCCAAAGGCCGCCCATGGTGTAGTGGACTGCCGGATAGATTTTCATAGGCGTTTGATAAGGATTCTCGCCGGTAATCTTTTCGTACATCTCGAAGAGGTTACCGTACTTTTCCTCTACCACCTTCTCGCCCAGCTCTTTGATTTTGGCTTCGCTTGGATTGCTGATGCCTTTGGTATTGGCTTCTGCCTGACCGTAGCGCATGATCGCCGATTCGAAATCGAGGAATACCGCCAGTCCGGTTGGTGCCACGCCAAGCCCTTCGTCACAGGCTACTTTGGCCGCGCGGGAAGCTACGTCCCGTGGCACGAGGTTACCGAATGCCGGGTAGCGGCGCTCCAGGTAGTAATCGCGGTCTGCCTCCGGAATATCGTTTCCGGTTTTGCGGCCCTCGCGAATGGCTTGTGCGTCCTCCTGCTTTTTCGGTACCCAAACCCGGCCGTCGTTACGTAAGGACTCCGACATGAGCGTCAGCTTGGACTGATACTCCCCAGACTGCGGGATACAGGTCGGGTGGATTTGCGTAAAGCAAGGGTTCGCCATGTAAGCTCCGCGGCGCACCGCACGCCATGCGGCGGTGCCATTGGAATTCATGGCGTTGGTGGACAGGTAGAAAACGTTGCCATAGCCACCGGAGGCTAACACCACACAGTGGGCCGCGTGACGCTCGAGCTCGCCCGTGAGCAGGTTACGGGCAATGATACCACGTGCCTTGCCATCCTGAATGACGACATCCAGCATTTCGTGGCGGTTGTACATTTTCACGCTGCCTTTGGAGATCTGCCGCGACAGGGACTGATAGGCACCGAGCAACAACTGCTGTCCGGTCTGTCCCCGTGCGTAGAACGTACGGCTTACCTGCACCCCACCGAAGGAGCGGTTAGCCAGCAGTCCACCGTATTCGCGGGCGAAGGGAACCCCCTGCGCCACCGCCTGATCGATGATATTGCGGCTCACCTCTGCCAGGCGGTGCACATTTGCTTCCCGGGAACGGTAGTCGCCCCCCTTGATGGTATCGTAAAACAGGCGATAGACGCTATCGCCGTCATTTTGGTAGTTTTTGGCGGCATTAATACCACCCTGAGCGGCGATACTGTGCGCCCGGCGGGGGCTGTCGTGGAAAGTGAACGCTTTCACCTTGTAGCCCAGCTCGCCCAGTGTAGCTGCCGCAGCAGCGCCCGCAAGACCTGTACCGACAACGATGACTTCGATGCGGCGTTTGTTGTTGGGTGCCACCAGATTCATGGTACCGCGGTAACGCGTCCATTTCTCCGCTAATGGTCCCGGAGGAGTATTACTTTGAAAAGGCATATCAATCAAGTTTTGCAGTTGTCAGATAAATTAACCCCTGAGGTACATCACGATAGGAATGACCGCGAAACCAAGTGGGATGAGTATAGCGTAAGCTTTGCCAAGCCCCTGAATAAACGGGGTGTACTTGCGATGGTTGATGCCCAGCGTCTGAAAAGCCGACTGGAAACCGTGGACCAGGTGGTACCCGATCACGACCATAGATACGACATAAAAAATGACAAAGCCGATATTTTCGTAAGCCGTTGATACCAGCGCGTACAAGTCCTTCACTTCCTTACCATCGTAGGTAGCCATTGGTGTGGCACCGAGCTTCATTTGCAGCCAGAACTGATACATGTGTACGGCAATGAATACAAAAATAATCGTACCCAACCAGCCCATATTGCTTGCTGCAAAGCTGTTGGTACCAGCCACTTTGTTCACCTTTACAGCGTAACCTTTAGAGCCCCGGGCTTTACGGTTTTTGCGCCATAACGCCCAGCCCTGAATGGCGTGGAGCAGAATACCCGCATAAAGCAGGTAGGAAGTTGTTTTGATCAACGGGTTCGTGGTCATAAACTCGGCATAAAGATTAAACGCCTCACCGCCGTCGCCTGCCAATAGCTGAAGGTTGCCAATGAGGTGAACCACCAGAAAAACAATAAGGAACAATCCTGTCAGGCTCATTACTACCTTTCTGCCGATTGAGGATGTCAAAAAATTTGAAAACCAGCTCATGTTTTTTGCTTTTTCAGTTGTGTGCAGCCCGAAGTGGGCTTGTTTTAGCGTTTTAGTTAGTCTCGTAAAAGTAGTAACAAAATCTATGGATATTGACAAAGACCACCAAGTATTGTTTGGTTGACTTAAATCACAAAAGTTATTTAGAATCGTTTCAAATTATACAGGATTAGTGTACTTAAACTGAAGGCAGGTGCAAACAAAAACACTACCTGGTGTCGTTCTATACATGTAATAATGACAAAAAACGAAAATCACGGTAGCCTGGGTTCCAAGGAAATGACTCTGGCTGCCAATAGTTACAATTTTTATGGATAAGCCAAGACGGCAACCTACAGTTAGTTTTTCCCGCTTTCTAGATCAGTTCCCAGAAGTACCACTGCCCATTACGCTCGCAGAGGAAGCCCATCACGCCTTCAGCCAGAAAAACGATCCGCTGCCGGCGGTAATGATTGAACAATTCATTTTACCTGTTGAAGAGCAACCTGTAGATGACTACACAGAGTTTGTGCCTTGTATGCGTATCCCTGAGACCCACGATTTTCACGCCATCATCTACTGGCGGGCGATGCTGATGTCTTATCAATATTCCCTGGTTACCTTCAGTAAGAAAGGTGAGCTAATTGACAAACGGGTCATTGCGGGAACCATCTCACAGGGCAGTATGTTAACCACCTCAGTCGCAACGATTGAAGACGACTGGAAGATTTACATCGTTTCTGGTCAGAGCCAGGCGAATCAAATTAAGGGATTTGACCCGGCCAAGAGTACTGCCACCCGTTTGGAGCTCCTGCCAGAAGGCCAGATCACAGAACATATTTAATTTTTCACCCACTTACCCACAGATTTCCGGTTTTATAGCCCTGCGCTTGCCAACCTCGCCAAGGACCGGACAACGATTTTCTAAACACCCAAAAATATTATGAGTAAAAACAGAAAACACAACTCCAAAAAGACCGGCCGTAAACTCAGCGCCAATCAGCTGCGCGAAGAGATATTGAAACTCTTCCGCCGCCACCCCAAGAAACAACTGAACCCCAAACAAATTGTCCGAAAGTTGAAAGTCGCCAATAATAGCGATTCTGTACGGGATGCACTGGAGAAGCTTTCCGAAAGCAATGAGCTAAGGCCAACCGGCGACTACAAGTTCAAGCTCAACCGGCAGGACCACGCTGCCCGGAGTAATGGACAGTACGCCACCGGCACTGTGGATATGACCCGCAGCGGCGATGCTTACATCGTCTGTGAAGGACAGGAGCAGGACGTCCACGTTTCTGCAAAGTACCTGAATACGGCTATGAACGGCGACAAGGTGAAAATCCGAACCTGGACTCCATCCGGCCGCCGCAAGCCTGAAGGTGAGGTCGAGCAAATCCTGGAACGTGCCCGCGACCACTTCATCGGCACCCTTTGGATGTACCCCAAGCACGCTGTAGTGACGATAGATATAGTGCCCCCTATTGATGTGGAGGTAAACATGAAGGATATGCCACAGGCTAGCGATGAAGACCGGGTAGTCGTACGTATAGACGAGTGGCCCGACCGCCACAAGCACAATCCGAAAGGTACAATCACAACGGTACTGGGCAAAGCCGGCAGCAGCGATATTGAGATGAAGACCATTCTGGTTAACAACGGCTTTGACCTGGAATTCCCGGAAGACGTCAAGCGGGAAGCCGAGTACCTGCCTGCGCGGATTAGTGAGGAGGAAATCAAGCGCCGCCGCGATCTGCGGGAAGTAACCACAATCACCGTTGACCCCGAGGATGCTAAGGACTTTGACGATGCCCTGTCCATCCGCCACCTGGAAAATGGGGAGATAGAAATCGGTGTGCACATTGCGGACGTCACGCACTATGTCAGGGAGGGCACTCCGCTGGACAAGGAAGCCTTAAACCGCTCTACCTCCGTCTACCTGGTGGACCGGGTGCTGCCGATGCTACCCGAACGGCTGTCCAATGACCTCTGCTCCTTGCGCCCCAATGTCGACCGGCTGGCTTTTTCGGCCCTGTTTGTCTTCAACAAGAACAATAAGATCATCAACCGGTGGTTTGGCAAAACAGTCATCCACTCTGATCAGCGCTTCACCTACGAAGAGGCACAGGAACGCATTGAAGGGCAGGGTGGCAGCTTTGCACAGGAAATTCAGCAACTGGCTAAGCTCGCCCGTCATTTGCGGAAGCAGCGCTATAAGGAAGGCGCCATCAATTTTGAGACGGAGGAGGTAAAATTCCGCCTGGACAAGGACGCCGTTCCTGTAGAGGTTTATGTCAAAGAGCGCAAGGAAGCCCACATGATGATTGAGGACTTCATGCTGCTCGCCAACCGGGAAGTGGCACAGTTCATCAGCCTGAAAGGACGGGATCAGGAAATCCCCTACGTCTACCGTATCCACGATGAGCCGGACCCGGACAAAGTCATGGAGCTTTCCCGCTTTGCCCGCGAGATGGGCTTCGATATGAATATAAGCTCTCCGGAGCAGATTGCCAAAGCCTACAACCGTCTGGCACAGGAAGTACAAAAACGCCCCGAACTTCGCCTGCTGAGCCCACTGGCGATCCGTACCATGGCCAAAGCCGCCTACTCTACAGAAAACATCGGTCACTACGGGCTGGGCTTTGAGTATTACACCCATTTCACCTCCCCTATCCGGCGCTATTCTGATGTGCTGGCTCACCGATTGCTGGAGCCAAACCTGAGCCACAATGACTTCTACCGCGTCAACAAATCGCGCCTGGAGGATCAGTGCAGCCATATTTCCAAAAAGGAGCGCAACGCCATTACCGCCGAGCGCGAGTCCATCAAGTACAAACAGGTGGAATACATTGAGAAGCACATCGGCGAAGAATTCGATGGCTTTATCAATGGCATGATGGACCGGGGCTTCTTCGTGGAACTGGAAGCCGGCCTGATCGAAGGCATGGTGCCTTTTGAAACCCTGGATGAGCCGTTTGAGGTCTCTGATTCCCGCCTCCGCATGGTTGGTGCCTTTTCCAAAAAGGAATACAAGATGGGGCAGCGGGTACGGGTGCGCATCGCCCGGGCTGACCTTGCCAAGCGCCAGATAGAAATGGACTGGGTGCGGGAAGAAACCGTACCTGCGGGCAACGGCGGCAACAACGGCAAAGACAATAACCGCAACAAACGCCGGAAGCGCTAAGCATGATGCAGACGAGTGTAGAGGGTTACCTTACGGAAGGCTGTGGCCGGTGCCCGTTGGGCGGTACCCCCGGCTGCAAAGTGCATGCCTGGAGCGCTGAACTATACGCGCTCCGGGACATCTTGGCCAAAAGCGGCTTAATAGAAACGGTAAAATGGGGCGTGCCCTGCTACACCCTCAATGGCAAAAACGTGCTCTTGCTCAGTGCTTTCAAAAACCACTGCGCGATCAGCTTCTTCAAAGGGGCGCTGCTCAAAGATGATGCAGGGCTCCTTTCCACCCCCGGTCCTAACTCCCAGGCCTCCCGCTTGCTGAAGTTTACCAGCCCGGATGCTGTCGAGACACTAAGGGAAGCCACCCATGATTTCATTCAGCAGGCTATTGCAATCGAAAATGCGGGCTTACAAATCGAGCTCCATAAAAGCCCGGAGCCCTGGCCGGAAGAGTTGCAGGAATGGCTGGAGCAGGACCCTGTCCTCAAAGACGCCTTTGAAGCGCTCACCCCAGGCAGGCAGAGAGGGTATGTCCTTTATTTTTCCGCCCCCAAGCAGTCCAAAACCCGGATTTCCCGTATCGAAAAGTGCGTGGACAAAATCATGAATGGGGAAGGGCTGCATGATGCCTATCAAAAGAAGGGGAAAGCGTAATTCTTCACTTGATCATTTACTTCCGTCACAAACAACAAATCGGTACCACACGCCTGATGCGATACCGATCTGAGCAGCTGTAAAGATTAAGCGCTTGCAGGCGCTTTCAATTAGCCGATGTACTTGAAGTTGTATTGGTAAATACTAACGACGAGTATGACAAACAGTAAGAAGAAAACAAAGGCACCGAGTATCAGGTATCCTTTTTTCCCGGAATTTCTTATTTCATCACCCATGATGGCTATTTTTTGTGTTAATGGTTATTCCTGCCTGCAAAGATGGACAAAAATCTAAAAATGGCAAAGTTCTGTTGAGCTCCCTGATAAGCTTTGACAGGAACTAGACGGGTCTGACCTTCCAAACGTAAGAAGCCGACTTGTTGCATCTGATTGCGACAAGTCGGCTTCCCGTTTTTAGAACAGTCTTAATCTGGTCCTAGTAGAAGCGAGAACGATTATCCTCGATATCCGCGTTTTTCTTCATGGCCTGAATCAGGCGGGCCGGTACTTGCTGCTGTACCGGAGAAGACATGGTGCGGCGCAACTCAGGGATGTTATTAGGCTGACCCGCAACAGGCTTGCTCAGTACTTTCACCACAAATACGCCCGTTTGACCTTCGATAGGGGCAGAAACGCTGCCCTGCTCCATGGTGTAAGCTTTGCCGATCACCTTAGGCTCGAATCCCAGACTAGGGACGAATGATGCATTGAAAGCCACGTTCTGAGCGGTATCCACCTGCGTACCAAACTGTTGAGCAATAGACTGCAAGTCAGTGCCGCTTATCTTTCCGGCCAGTATTTCGGCTTTCTTTTTATTGATGACCTGCTGTTCGATTTGATCCTTAATATTTGCAACCTCAGGCAGGCCGGCAGCCTGACGGGCGCGAAGACCAACTACCACATACTTGTTGGTATAGTAGTCTACCGGGTCCTGATAGCCATAGAGCTCAGGGGAAACTTCGCCCACACTTGCGTTGAAGGCCCAGCGAACGATGTCGCGGCTCGCCTGTCCACCACCCAGCTCACCAATAGAGAAGGCATTGCGTGTCAGGCCTGTGGAAGTCTTCATATCCAGGCCACGGGCAGCAGCATTCTCGCGGAGCGTCTCCAGATCACGGTTCTCACCGATAAAGGCGAGGACGTCCGCTTCAATATTTTCCTGTGTCTCTTCCAGTGGGACGATAGACTCTTCCAGGTAGGCAACCTTCACGCGGGGTGTTGTGGAAGCACTGCGGCTTAGTACTTCAACCAGGTGCCAGCCATAAGAAGTTCGTACTTTGTACAGCTTGCCGATATCACCGGTGATGAAGAGGACTTCGTTGAATTCAGGTACGAACTGACCAGGAGTTACACCTTCGTACTTACCGCCATCGGAAGCACTGCCCGGATCCTGACTGAACTTAATCGCCAGAGAATCAAAGCTTGCCTGATTGGTCTCCAGGAGGTTCTGCAGGCTATCGATGGTTTTCTCAGCCGATACGAACTGCTCGGGTGCCTGTGCCTGAATCAGGATGTGGCGGGTATCCGCAGAGTCGGCGATCATACGGCGCTCCACCAACTTCACAGCACGGTACTTACCCTGATCAATGTAAGGGCCGTAAACGCTCCCTTCCGGCATATTCATCACCGTATCCTTAATTACTGCGCTGATGGCATCCTCTGTGAGGAAAGTGCTCGGTGGCACGCCATAGTTGCGCTCAGTGAAGGCCGTATCGTCTTCAGTTGTTTCAAACTCAGGCAGTAATTCTGCCAGACGGTTGCGCAATGCTGCAGAGTCTTCCGCCGTTGGCTTCACTTCAAAGACCACGTACTCCAGGATACGCGTCTCTTCGTCATTCTTATACTGCTCGGCGTTTTCCTTCAGGTAAGCCTCATAGTCTGCATCCGAAAGCGTCACTTCGGTGTTGTCCACCTCATCGAAAGGCACCTTTACATAAGCGAGGCTGATGGGTGCATTCTGTTCGGCATGCCCCATTTCCGCCATCCAGGTCGGCGTGTAAATAGCCTTGGATACCAGCGTATTGATTTTGCTCTGCAGGCGCTCCTTGATGATCTCATTTTCCTGGTGTGCCCAGTAAGACATCAGGCGGGGATCCTCCGCGATTGTGCCGTCCTCGATAGCAGCCTTAATCTGATTTAGCTGCTGAAAGTCCACCTGACCGGTTTGCGGGTTGCGGAAACGTTGCTGAATGACCGGGCTCGGGCTTGTGCCAAACTGCAGGTCCAGCAGTTCTGTCTTGCTCACACCGAGGCCGAGTGCCTCGGCTTCTTCCTTTACCAGCGCTTCTTCTACGAAGTAATTCCACAACTGGCTGCGCCGGCTGTACAGGTCACCACCAGAATTGCCATACAAGACCTGCTCTGTGCGGTAAAACTGATTCCAATCCAGCTTTTTCCCCTCAATATCGCCCACAATAGTCTGGGAGCTGCCAAATACACTTTGCTGACCGGAAGTCATGTCCATTACAATGAAGCCGATCAGACCCAGTGCGATCAGTACGACCAGCAGCCAGGAATTCTTTCTAATTTTACTTATCAAAGCCATCTTAAGACCGATGTTTTTTGAAAATCAATGTTTCAATTCTGCGCATCCACCAGCATTTTCCTTTTAGAAGCAGCTCGTGAATGCTTCACTTTACGCTAAAGAGACGCAAAGATAAGCTACCTTCGCGAAAATCCATGCAAATGTAGTTGGTTTAACGGCTAAATACAAACTTTAAGGAAAGTAGTGTCTACTGAGCTGAAAATCGGAGAAGGGCGGGCAAGGGGCATTTGCGGAGTGTGGTAAAAATGCGATAGGTTTTTGGGCGCTGCTGATTACGAAAATAGGAACAGATCATTCAAAAGGTTGAGGCTGAGGTTGAGGCTGAGCGCCTGTGCTATGGCTTCCTGCCGGGAATAGCGAGCTATTCATCCCGCTCCGGCAGATCCAGCCCGTTCTCAACCTGAACCTCAACCTCAGTAAAGCCTTACAAATCATTCAGCCGCTTCTGCACGGACTGAATTACGCCTTCCTGAGCTTTGATACGCGCTGCCATTTCCTCCTGTGCTTTGAGGTTATCCTCGATGTCCTTTTCGGCTTTGGCGATGGTCTCTTTGGCGCGTTGTATTTCGCGCTCATAGCGCTCTTTGTCGGAAGCAAGACGCTCCAGGTCGCGGTTGAGGCCTTTGAGCATATCCTCCTGTTCTTCCAGTTCTATTTTGACTTTGGCGCGGGCCACTTCCAGCCCAAACCGGACCAGCATTTTTTCCGCTTCGGTATAACGCTCGCGGTGCTGACTGGAATTCAGGTAGGCGCCGCCGAGATCAATCCACATATATATAAAGGTGTTATCGCCCTTTTGCTCCGTTTTGGCGATGACGTCCACCGTGTTGCCCATGCCCAGGGCCGCGATGTCTGCATCATCAGAGAGCCACTCTTTGTCTTTGCGCTGCCATTTGGGCTTTTCGCGGTAGAAATCCTTCATGTAGTCCTTCCAAAGGTCAGAAACCAGCCCGGCATCAACGGCGGGGACCTCAAGGACTAAGGCATTTTGCACGCCGGCACTCATGCCCACGCTGCGCTCCACCACCTGCGCCTGCGTAAAGGGAAGCGCACAAATGGTGAAAATGGAAATCCAGATATAACGAATCATTATGGTAAGGTTTTGGTGTTAGGACGGAGGTTGGCGCAGAAGTCACTCTACTCCGGCACCACTATCCGCAGGGCTTTCGGTACGATTTGAAAATGAGCGGGGGTCTCGCCCAAGAATTCCCCATCGGCTTCCAGCAGGGTGGGCGGCGAGCCGGGCGTGGCTTTCACATCGGCTTCCTCCGCAAAGAAGGTCGTGACTTTGGGGTGTGAGCTGATGGTCCCGTTGTAAAACCGGTAGGTATTCATCAGCACGCCCAGCCGGCTGATCTGCCCAGCCAAGGTGACCGCAAAAGCTCCTTTATCCGGCTCCGCGTGTGGTACGAGCTGCATGCCGCCCCCGGAGTACTTCCCAATCCCAAAATTAATGGTGTAGAAGAAATCCTGATAGGACTGCCCGTTGGCTTCCACCACCGCTTCCTGCAGATAGTATTCAAACAGGCACTTCGTCACCAGCGAAAGGTAAAAAAGCTTTCCCCCTTCCCCGGGCTTCCGCTGCATAGAGCGCTGCACCAGATAGCCGTCGTAGGCCAGGCCGGCTACGTTGACAAAGTAACGGGAAACGGGCTTATCATGGCTTTGGTAGTTGATCAGGCCCACGTCCTGCAAGGTGGTATGCCCTTTGGCAATCATGGACAAGGCGTCATCCGGTTTGGTGGGTATGCCGTGGGTACGTGCCCAGTCGTTGCCGGTACCGGCAGGCAGCAAGGCGTGGTAAATACCCCGTGGCGGCACCTCTGTTTGAGTGAGAATGCCATTGGCTACTTCGTGGTTGGTCCCATCGCCTCCTACCGTAAGGATACGGCGGCAGCCCTGGGCGATCGCCCGTTTGACCAGCTCCGTGGCGTGCCCGTTTTCGGTGGTCACTGCCCAGTCACTAACCGGCAGGTAGCTGGCAATCTTCTGCTGTAAATCGGTCCAGTTGTTGCCCGCCTTGCCCTGTCCGGAGACGGGGTTAGCGATGACATACCACTGTTGGTGCATAAGGTGAGCATTAGTTCTGTGGTTGAAGATAGGGAAATTGTGGTAAACTGGGGGATGAAATCAGCGTGGCAGTTATTAGTGCCTGCACTTAGCACTTTGAATCTTCAAGCTCATTCCCCGTGGATATGAACCAAAAAAGGTCGTGCCCCGGCAGAGTATTCGGGCACAACCTTTGGGCGTTTCTTCAATTACTTATCCCCGGGCTTTTACTTATCTATTATTTACCGGTGCCCGCTATTTAGGAAGAAACGGCTTACTGAGGGATATAATATCTTTCCTTTCTTTTGACAACTTAAAGATAGGACCCGGGTGCCAGTGATTTCTGCCAGTTTTGCTGAGGATTCTCCGAAGCTATTGGCCAGCACATTGCAGGCATTGGGCCCGCTCAAAAACAAGGGGCTGCCAATGATGATTGGACAGCCCCGATAAGGTTTGCTATTGAATGCGGCTATGCATTGAGACTATTATGATTTATCGATCTGCAATCGATTAATTACTTTATCTATTCGCCTTTTGTTTTCCTGTTGTAACAAGGAAGGGTATAAATTCATAAAAACATTTGCCATCATTATTACCAGCCCGAATAAAAGACCATGTACTATACTCCAGTATATCGCGAATACGAGCACAAACAGGAACCCAATTAGATGACCTATTTCGGCAATTGTCATTTGCCTTCGGATCTCCGTTAAGTCCGTACTTCTACTTCTTATTTTAATACCCGGATTGAAGTATTTGAAAAATGTATTTTTCACAATCCACTTAAAATACCTGAGCCCCAGGTATTTATTGATGGTTTTGCTCTCAATAAAATTCATATATGATAGCCTTTCGTAGTACCTGGTCATCATGAGAATTGTATTGAGTACTATTCCGATTATCCAGGAAAAAAAGGAGACTGATATTCCGAATATGATATAGTTTATCATAAGCTTTTTGATTTTGCTGGCCCTTGTGATTAGATACCCTTCGCCTGTACAAATCACGTAAGATCAGTCGTATGACAGTCGTTCGATTTGCAACTTGTTGGCAAAGCATTCAAATTATTTAATCTTGTATTTTACCGATGGTAAGCGGATCCGGTTCTGGATATTCTCTATACAATTCAATTGGAAACGTACATAATCCCTGTGAAGCCTCTCACCCTGGATAAAAGTCTTCTCTACCCATCAAACCTCCATGGCCTACCTAAAAACATAAAGAGGCTGTCTCGTTACTTTTGAGACAGCCTCATCAGGATTGGCTATTGAATGCGGCTATGCATTGAATGAATTGGAGTCAAAGGGGGAGGTAGGGCTTGTACCACCATCATCAAATGGAGGGAAACACGGAGGGTATAAGATATCCTTAATATCTGGTACAATAAACGCTCCTCCGGCTACAGCTTCTAACTGCTCCTCATTTAATTCCACATCATCCATATCTGGCTTCGGTGGAATATTAAGATTAAAGTAAGAAGTGTCTGTCTGATCGACAACCACCATGGTCTTTCCTTCAGGAATTTGAATTTCAAAGCCTGTCAGTTCTTTTACCGCCTTGACAGGATCTGCAATTAGCTGCTCTTTGAAGCCAGGGTTATTCCATGCTTCCTTAACCACTGTCTCAAAAACTATATTTTCTTTCATGATTAATTTTATTTTACAATTACTCGCTTTTATTGGCGCTACCTTTAAATATCAGTATCGTATTTATAACAATTAACAATAATGTTATGCCAATCACAATGTATCCTGCAACAGAGTTTTCTCTTGTAAACAAGAGACCTAACGTGAGGAACCAAAGGATAAAAACCGAATAAATTGCTTTAGGTTTAAAATTCATTTTACAATGATATCAGTAGATTCTTAATTGTTGGCAATGTACGCGGCACCGAGTCCAATTGCGGCGCCTACTAATAAGGAACAACCTGCATATACCAAAACAACACCCAAAGTAATGTCGCCACCCGCTACCATCTCGAGCTGTTCATCGGTGAGTTCCAGTGCGTCAATATCCGGTTGGCGCGGAATATTAATATAAGCAGTAGAAGCATCAGTCTGATCCCGAACGACAATTTTTACATTTTCATCAAACCCAATATTTACTTCATTTCTGATAGTTTCTCTAGGATTGGAGATCAGGGCTTCTCTAAAAGAAGCATCTTCCTGCGCTTTAGCAATGAGAGATTCAAATGCTTCCGTAGCTTGACTTTGGTTTATCTTTTCCATTTTAGCTTTATTTTTTATGTTTAATTCTTTTATTTACAATCGTCATCGCCCCACAGGTCGCTGCCAAACAGATACCCTCCAGCTGCACCAGCGCAGAGTGCAGTAACGATAAGTGTACCCAATGCAATTACATCGCCACCAGCTACCATTTCCAGCTGCTCGTCCGAGAGCTCCAGGTTACCGTCTGTCACCTGAGGGGGAATATTAAAATAAATGACATTGTCATCAGTTTGATCATTTACAACGAGCTGCACTCCTTCGGGAAGCCGTACAGGGCTACCTGTATAGGCTTCCAAAGTTGCCTCTGGACTTTCTATCAGGCTCTGCTTAAAACTTTCGTCTTCCCAGCATTTACCTATGATTTCTGTAAATACTTTATTTGATTCTTGAGCTATTTTACTAAATTCCATTACATATATATTTTATGGTTAAATAATACTCCCTTAAGTCAGAATATCAATGATTGGGATAATAGGGAAAGTTGGAAAAGTTGGAAAGAATGGAATGAGCTCACCCTGACCGCCAGCAACAACCTCTAGCTGTTCTTCTGTAAGCTCAAGGTCGTCATAGCTTTTCACAGATGGTGGAATGTTGATAAAGATCGTGCCCTCATCAGATTGATCTTCCACAACAACATTGACATCTTGGAGTACTTTCACGTCTCCCTCGAACTCTTGCTGAATAGCAACCTTTGGATCGCTCAAAAGCTGCGACTTGAAATCGGAGTCTGTCCAGGCTTTTTCAATAACCTGAGCCAAAAACTCATTTTGATTAGTCATGATAAAAAAGTTTTGATTATTAAATGAATTAAATTCTTACTTGGAATGCTGTTTCTGATGTAAATATAGAGGCGGAATTATCTGGCATTTTGCCAAAAAAACTGAATAATTGGCGCCCCGTATTACCACGCTGCTTGACCTGTTAGTGCTTTAACTTTTTCAAGACCTTTATCCATGCCCTTTTCTGCTTTTATTTTCCGCTGTATATTGATCAGATTAGTTCTATAGTTGGGGTTGCTAAGCAAAACTTTCATTTTCCGTTCTATTGAATTTAACTTATCTCGCTTTATGTTCCCTGCAAGACCAAGCTGATAATAGATAATTCGGGCTGCGTTACCATTTTGGTCCCATTTATTATTTAATGGATACACAAGCATTGGGGTAGCAGTATTAATACACTCCAACATGGAATTAATCCCCCCATGAGTGATCATCAAATCACAAAGTCCTAATATTTCCAGTTGTGGTACGCTTTTAAATACGTGAATGCCATTTGGCAATTCAGAAAAGAATTGGGTAGGCATTTCTCCAGTAGCTAGAATTAATCGCCAATTGGAGTGTTTGGCACATATACTGATCACTTTTTCAAAGAAAGCTTTACAGCTTTTGTTGTGAGAAAGGTTTAGAGTTCCCAATGAACAGTAAATCCATTGATGTTCGTTCTCACTTTTCTTCATTTCCCGGATTACACTTTTCAAACGGTAATCATCCTTACGGTACTCTTTACGTTGGGTGTTAATGGAACTAGCCAGATATATAGTGGTATCAGAAGGATAAACCTCTGGATAATCTAAAGATTGCGGCGCCAAAACCAGTTCTTCGACATCCTTTATTCCTGGATGAAAAGCGTAGTTGAAATTGAGTTTTCGGCGAACCCTTTTCCGGTTGATTCCCGAATAATGATAAAGAAGGCTCAAGTCATTCTCTTCTAATGAGATCAATCGGCTCAACTTTGTTTTTAACTTGTACCATACCCAGAGCAGCTCAATATATTGTTTCCCGACAATACTTTGAACAGGCCTCGTCAGACTGTTTAAAGGAGGAATCCCAGCCCTTTTTCGAGTATCAAACATGATTTGAAGAAGAAGTACAGGAATGGTCCTGTTATTGATATAGAAATAGGTGTAGGGTGTAAAGGCATCTATAAAAATCAGGGAAGGTTTTACTTCAGCAATTGTACTGTTGAGTTCTTCAATGATTGGATCAAGGAAATGACGATTGGCATGCATTAATCGGTCGAAAGCTCTATGCAGTACCCCTTCTGCCTTCGAGAGGAAGCTTGGTTGAAGAAGGTCTAAGAGTTTTGGAGCACTGGCTCGTGTCGTTCTAACGGCATATCCTTGGGCTTGAATAACTTCCTTTAAAGAAGTGGGGACATAATAAATAACATGGTAGCCTTCCTCTTGTAGTTTTTTCGCAAAGTGAAAAGTACAATTGATATGACCAAATGCAGGAAGCATGACTAGTAATATGGTTCTATCCTTTTTCACAGTTTCAGTTTTACAGCATTGAGCTTGTTTCTTCTTTTTGCTTTGCGCCTTTTCGGCAGGCTACTATGTGAGCAGAGAGGGCCAATCGGTCTATTCCTGCGAAGAATTTACCCAAACGCTTTGGATCCATTGCTGGCAGCCACCAAAGCAATGAAAAAAGGTACAATGCCAAAGCAGGCAATAAAGCGCTCTGTTCAATCCAACCTTGCAAATACGCAACTTGCCCCAGTGCACAAAAGGAAAGAAACAACAATGATAAAGCTCCAGCAAAAACGGTACGATGCCTAAGCCAAAAAGTATTAAGCCGAAAACACCATCGTCCAAATTGTAAAAATTGATTATCGAACCCAGTTCCTAATTCATCTCGATTAGAGATCATTTTTAGTGTGGGTTCGATCCATTCTGCTACAGAACCTACAGAAGCTAATGCTGGAGCTTTAGCCACTCCGTATAACAAGACAGTAGCCTTGAGTACGAAGCTCACGCATCCCATAAGAGGGCTTAAACAACCAATAAAAATGCTTGTACCTAAAGCCAGGGCGAGTGTATGAATAGCTCTTCCCATTATAAGGCAAAAGTCCTGGCTATATTCGCAAATAAACTTATATGAAATTCCAGCCCCCTGATCTAAAAAGTGATCATAATTTAATTTTCTCTGGATGATGGTAGATAAATAAAAGCTTTGATGGAGGCATAAATACTTTAGCGCATACAATAACCCAAAGTAGAGCACAAGCCCTGATAGAGAAACAAACAACGTAATCACCTTCGTAGGCTCGAACATAAAAGTAGCTAACTGAAATATACTGCCAGCCAGAAAAAATGTAGTGAAAATGCTGAGCAAACCAGCCCATACTGCAAAGTTCCTCATGGACTTACACAAGCTAAACAACAACTTTTTTGAAGCTTTCAGGGCAACCGTTTGAGCTGAAAGGCCTGAGGTAGGCCTGAAATGCAAAAAGAAGTTAGAAACCCAAACTTCCTCCAGCTTTTTTTCGTCCAGATAGTGTGATTGACGCATAGAAGGATCAGCAATATAAAAGCTACACTTTCTTTCATCATAGCCATAGCAAACTACAAAACATGATTCTTCATTTTCTTTGATAAGATGAAGGATTACAGGATCTTCCTGCTTTTTCAAATGACCAATATTGCCTTTAAACCCTTTTCCTGAAAGCCCTAAAGCCCTACCCGTATTCAGCATGTCCAGCATGGTATAACTCCTGTGTTGAGGCGCATTCGCCATAAGCTGCCCCACCGGCACATGCCTGCACCAATAAGCAAAGATCATTTGCAAGCAAACCAACGCATTCTGCTCCCTGAACTGTTGCCGAAAATGAAAGTATCTATATTTTTTCCAGACCAACTTTTTATGCTCTTTTATGGATAGAAGTGCTACTTCAGACATGATGCAGGAGTTAACGGCCCCTTTTGAAAGTTGGTCCGTTAACCCTGTCGACAATCTTTTATTCTAGTATTACACAACCCGCAGCAAACCTCCCCGAATAAGGCGGGCAGCAAGCTTAATTTTATTACTATCATTCAAAACAGGAAACTCACTCAGCTGGAAAGCCCCTTCGGCTTCAGAGATAAATTGAAAAACCTTGGCAATATGCCTTGGACCCTTAATTACGTTACCCGGAAAAATAATACGGCAAAACGGCCCCGTAATTTGTACAGTGCTTGAAATATCCTCCCGGCGGCATAGACGGCTATTCAAATCGATTTCGTCTATTTTATCCAGCATCCTAAAGTGACCATCCCCCTTAGGCGTATAATCATTCCGGTAATCTTCCGCAATTAAACCTAATGCCGGAGACAGTTCACTCTTACCCTCAAATTGCTTGAGAAGAAAACGAAACTTATCATTAAAGTCCTGAGAGAATGCTTCATCCCATTTCTCAGGTCTCAAGAAGCCAGCGGGTAAGGCTTTACGGAATTCCGGGTTCTGCAAGGCCATTTGCTGAATAGCTTTGGATATCAGATCGCCCCATTGTGTCGGATAAATACCAATAGTGATATGCAGAG
>CAZNHN010000008.1:0-19725 GCA_964572415.1 uncultured Phaeodactylibacter sp. | reverse complement strand
GGATTTGTCTGTGGTGTATGCTTCATGTGGAAGCCCCCGGGGCATATACATAAAATCGCCTGGATTGAGGGTAACTTCTCTCATATTACGTAACTGCTCTCGCTTAAAAATAGGTTGATGGCTAAAAAGCATAGGGGTCTCTACAGGGGCATCATAAAAACGCCAGTGCTTACTACCATGTATTTGCAGAACATATACGTCATGTGTATCATAGTGAGGCAAAAGTGCATTCTGGTTTTTTGGTGTTAAATACATATTGGCTTTAGCATGGTAACTTAACTCCTCACTGATATTTTGACAAAGCTTCCGCAAAGGAGACCAAAACCGATCTATTCCATTAATCACCACGGTATGACCATCGGCATATGCTGCGTAGATCTGATTGAGATTTAAACTCCCATCCTTATTCTGATACTTTGCAGGCATTAACGGCACCTGCTTTTTTACGATACGAAGTGATTCATCCCTTGGCCGGCTTACATCTAAAACCTGATCGACGTTGTCAATAGAAAATAGTTTTTCATAATAGCCAGGGTCATCACGTGAGACAATCAACTGCTGCTGCTCCATGTATTGATCAATAAATTGATCTAAGGTGTAAGGGGCAATCAAATGCTCCTGACTGAAAACCGGTCGTGGTTTGTTAATTGTTAATGTGGTCATTTTTGCAAATTTTCAAAGTTTGAAAAGTTATGATTTTTACTGGAGCAGCTCCTTCGGCATCACACCAAATTCCTTCTTAAAAAGCCGCGAAAAATAGTAAGGATCGCGTATGCCTACCGCCTGAGCAATTTCGTTTACGGTCTTGTAAGCATAGTTTCTCAGCAGCGTTCTGGCTTTATGAAGCCTCAGGTTGCGGATATAGCGGTTGGGCGTTAGGCCGGTATACTTCTCCACAATGCGGAAGAGCTGCCGCTGACTGACGGCTAACTCCTCTGCCAGCCAGGGGACGCTCAGGAAGGAAGCGTCCAGGTGATCCAAAATGGTTTTTTCCAATTCCATCAGCCATTCCAGGTCGGCCCGGGCCACACGGTTGGCGGACTGGCCGTTCTCACCAGAAAGAAACTCCTCCCGTTTAGACAGCGCACCGGCGTCGAACTGGAATAGCTCAGGGTACTTGAACTTACCTTGTACTTCCACCCTGATCAGCTTTTGCCGCTCAATCTCCAGGATATTTTTGATCAACATCTCTAACTGTTCGCTGCTTTCCAGCATAATGGTGGAAACCCGGTTGGTCTCAGCGTCTTTTTGCTGTGTACGGGTTTGTATATACCGTGTTAGCCGAACGATTTCATCAAGAGGTTTCTGGATATGACTGGCAATCTGAGAAAGCACAGCTTCAGACTCCCAGTTAATATTTGTATTAGCAATCGCTTGATTCATGGCACTTTACGTTTTGACAATGAGCTTGCCCGGTGGCAGATTACCACTGGCAAGGGCAAAAAGTGGCCTGTGGAGCCGTATGCAGATTGTTAACCTACACTACCTCTCCATACCTGAAGAACGCCACCTTGCTAGAAAATAATTACAGATTGATGCGGACAGAGACGAGGCTCTCGGTCAGCGTTACTTTGTAGTTGCCTTTGGGCAAATGAATGGGCCTACCCATAAACTCCGGACTGGCATTATAATCCTCTTCCAGCTGGAAGTACCCGCTGCCGAAGTGCTTCCGGAAAGCATACGGGCTCAGAGAACTACGGGGGAAGGAAAGCTCAAAATAATCGTTTTCCTTAAGGCTGGCCAGTCCGTACAGGCGATTCTCCGCTTTACTGGTGTCGTAGGCCAGGAAGTCATTGGTACAGGCGTTTTCTATTTTACAGATGCCCAGGTGCTTACACTTCGCAGTTGGGCGCCCCAGGACCACCTCCGCAAAGGTTTGCTGAACAACAGGCTCCGGCTTTGCCGGGCGGACTTTGAATTTAGAGGTATTAACAGTCATTTTTGAATCGATTTACTTTTTAATAATTTTTTGAATATCCTTTCTTTAAAGCTCTAGTGATTCGTCAATAATTATCCTGCTGGATCTATTATCTACTGAGGAACCGCTGTTTAAAACAATAATTTTCTGATGAGTAACTGATGTTTCAAGTTTCAAGGTAAAAAGGGTGTCCATAGCGGTCAGTTTTTAGGTTAATTTATGTAGCTAATTATGGTCAATTCAAAAGAAACAACCCCCTGCGCCCGAGTATGCCCGGACGGGATTTACGAATAGGTTTTAAAAGTAAAAAAGCGTGTGTTTGATAAGCGCAACAATAGTAAGCGCGCTAATACTGTGCATCTTTGAAAAGGCTATCTCTTTGAGTAAAGAATGACTTCCGTACTCAGTAGCAGATAACTTACTAACTGAATTTCTATGAGTCTGAAGACCGGTTTTTATAGCTTATTTGCAGGGTAGCGTAAGTTTGGGTGCTCTTATTAACTTATGTAACAAATATATGAGTGATCTGCGGACAGCACCATGACAGAATCAGCTGCACTGTTAGATACAACAGACGCGAATAAAGCACATTAATAATTATAAATTACTCAAAATCAAATAATTATGCCTTTATAATATTCTATTTTGTCACTTTAATTAAATTTAAATATATAAATTTAACTAAAACGCATATCTTCGCCTTACCTCGACTGTATGCATTTTAGTTTTCGTAAGAAGGCCTGTTGGGCAAAAAAAATTAGGCATAAACCAATTCTTAGGTTTTTGCGTTTGCTGCTTATCAAGCCCAACCTTCCTGAAACTGCCTAAAGCTCTATCTAGTATGGAAGAACTCCGCGAATTGGTCTATATTCTTACCCAAAGCGCTGCTCAGGATACGTATTTCACCAGCACGTATTTTGGGGGCGGCGGCTCCAAGATGCAACAACTATTCGATGCCATTCAGAGAGGAGAAGTAACAGACGACCAAGAGGCCGTCGAGCACATCTACGGTGAGCAGCGCATCAGTAGCAAATACCGCAACCTAAAGTACGAACTAAAAAAAAGGCTGCTAGATGCCCTGCTCCTGGTCAAGCAAAGCGGCGGGAGGGGCAGGAATGAAGCTTACTACCAATGCTGGAAGGAATGGGCCGCCTGCCAGATCCTGATCGAAAAGTCCGCGCGCACTTCCGCTAAGGCGATCGCTCAGCGGTTGCTGCGCAAAGCTATACAGTACGATTTCTTAAGCCTGGTGATCAACATCGCGCTTTTCCTGCGCAATCACTACGCACTGCGTGAGCGGAACCAGGAAAGGTTTGAGTACTACGATGAGCTCTACGAGCGGTACCGGCAGGAAGAAGCTTATAATAACCTGGCTCACAAATACTACATGAAACTTATCCTTGACCATGCTCAGGACAGCGTTATTGCAAACCCTCAGATAGAGGCAGAGGCTCAGCGGTACCTTGAGGAGCTTACCCCCCTGAAAGACCGGGCTACGAATGCCAAGTTTTATTACTATCTCTATCAGGTACAGCTACTGGGCAAGATGGGAGTATTTAACTATCAGGAAGCGAAAAACATCTGTACAGAAGCTATAGCCTACCTTGATCAGAGCAACTTTGAATTCAAGGGAGGCGCCCTAAACTTCCTGCTGAATAAACTGGTATGCCATATACAACTGGGAGAGTTTGAAGAAGGGAAAAAAACAGCCCTCACCTGTAGTGAATTGGTGGAAGAAGGAACTTTCAACTGGTTTAAAACGCAGGAGTACCTTTTCCTGCTTTCCGCACATACTAAAAACTATCAGAGCGCCTACGATAGTTACTATGAAGTGGTCAATCACCCGCGGTATGATGCCTATTCTATTCTGCACGAAACCTGGTCGTTGTACAAAATGCACCTGCACTTCCTGTACCTGCTGGGTAAATTTGAACTAGCTCCAGGCGACCGGTCTTTCTCTAAGGTACGGCTCGGAAAATTCCTGAACGAAATCCCATCTTTTGCCAAAGACAAACAGGGCATGAATATTCCGGTCCTGATCATACAGATGGCTTTCCTGATATTGCAACACAAATACGATCCCGCTGTCGAACGCATCGATGCACTCAACAAGTACTGTGACCGCTACCTGAAGGGCAGCGACCCAAATTTCCGTTGCAATTGCTTCATAAAAATGCTGCTGGAAATCCCTAAGTCTGCTTTTCACCGGAACGGGGCAGAGCGCCGGGCGCAGAAATACCTGAAGCGTATGAAAACGACAGCCATCAACTTCAGCAATCAGGCCCACGAGCTTGAAATTCTGCCCTTTGAAGATTTTTGGCACCTTATTTTGCAAACCTTAGACAATAAGTTCCACAAGGTTAAGCGGTTGTCATAGACCTATATAGCTCCCGCAGGAGATGCTCCATCGTCCTATTTTTTGGTAAATTGCCAGGTGCCGTCCCATCCGCTTTGAGGCGGGCAGGCCTTAAATTCTGAACAGCGTTGCAGGAACAACTGCGAAGGGCGGTCGTGCTCATCAAATAACAGTGCTTTCTTGAAAGCCCGTTCCGCAGCCGGAAAATCCTTTTGCCGGTAAAGCTGCAGGCCTTCCGCGTAAAAGTCAAGTAGCCGCCGCCCGTCATCACAAGGCTGCTCACCGGGCAAGCTGGCCAGGGTATAAATGGTCACCGGTTCGTCTTTGCCTTTAGCCTTGATGCAATCCAGCTCGCGCCAATGATAAGCGCTGCTTAACTGATGGTAAGTATCCTCGCAGACCAGAATATGCACGCCGTAGAATTTAGTCAGCCCTTCCAGCCGGGAGGCCAGGTTAACAGCATCGCCAATGACGGTGTATTCAAATCTTTTGGTGGAGCCAATGTTTCCGGCAATTACATCGCCGGTAGCAATGCCAATCCCCATGCCCAACTGATATTTAAGGTGGGTAATATCGCCCACCCGGTGCAAATTCCGGATCATGCTGATCCCCGATTGCAGGGCGTTGTCCGCATCCCGGTCGGTATTGTACGGAATACCAAAGGTGGCCATAATGGCATCGCCGATGAATTTGTCCAGCACGCCGTTGTGCTCGGATACATAGTCGACCATGACATCAAAGTAGCGGTTCAGGAAGTTGACGACCTCAATGGCCTCCAGCTTTTCGGTAAGGGAGGTGAAGTTGCGGAGGTCGCTAAACAGAATGCTGCAACGGGTGTATTTACCATTGAAAAGCGATAAGTCGTCGTTGTTGATAATCTCATTAATGACATGCTGCGGCAAATAGCGGTTGAGGTTCTCTTTGACCCGCTCCTCGGAAGTGATGTCCCGAATGACATTGATGACGCCAATACTTTCTCCCTCCGGGCTTTTCATCGGCAGAGCGTTAAAATTCAGCACCAGTTTTTTGTTTTTCAGGTTGGTGCTTTCAATATTCAGCTTCTCGAATTTCTCGCCCGAGCGCATCGTATGGTCGGTATAGGCCAGAAAATCATAGTACTTATTCGCTAAATCGTGGTAGTCCTGTCCGATAAGCTCTTCTGCACGGACACCCAGAATATCGCAGCACCGCTTATTGACGGTCTTAACCCGGCCGTCCTTTTCGATCGTCAGTATGCCGTTGTCCAGATTTTCGAACAGAATATCCAGATAATTCTTAATGGTGCTGATTTCCTCGAACAATGTAGAGTTCTGAATAGCAACACTAATCTGAGAGGCAAATCCATTGAGGATAAACAAATCCTGTGTCGTAAAAGCCCCCTCTTTCTTGTTGATCGACTGAATCACACCGATGACTTCACGGTTGGCATTGAAGACAGGGATGCTGATTATGGATTGGGTCCGGTAGCCCATTTTACGGTCTACTGACTGATCAAAATTGGGGTTGCGGTAGGGATCATTTTCGATAAGCGGTTGCCGGGATTTAGCCACACTGTAAGCCAGCCCCTTATTCGTCTTGATGATTTGAGTCCCCAATCCTTCTCCAAATTTAGTCCAGAGTACGTCTTCTTCCTGATCGAGCAGGAAGAAACTGCTGCGGTCAGAGCGCGTAATCTCCGACGCCTTAGTAATGATCATTTCAATCAGGCTGCTGAGATCCAGTTTGGAGTTAATGGAAGAGGATACCCGGAGCAGGGTGGCGATATCATTTTTAATGGCTTCCGAAGAAGCATACAATTGTGCATTCTTAATGGCCAGTGCCACCGCATCGGAAAAGCTCTGCAAGATCGTAACATCCCGCTGATTAAAGTCGCCCTGTTTCTTATTCAGGGACTGAATCACCCCAATGACCTCCTGTGCTTCATTCCGGATAGGCACACAAACCACTTTTTGGGTTGTGTATCCGGTTATCTCATCGAAATAAGCGTTAAAGTATTTGTTTTGCGATACATCGTTGACCACCTCGGGCTGCCCCTTTCTGGCGCAACGCCCCGCAATGCCGCTGCTCAAAGGCATTGTAATCAGGTTATCCTCAATTCCCTGGGAGACCAGGCTGTTTAGTGTGCGGTCTGTGTCATTAATGAGAAAAACCGTGCTGCGCCCGGCATCCACTGCCAAAGTGATATTGCTCAGGATGGTATTAATTTCGTATAGCATTTCCGTTCTCATAGCTCAACGGCTTTTTGAAGTTCATAAAATGTCCGGAGCAGCCGTTCCTGCCCATCGGGTGCGGCTATTTCCGGCAAACTGTGGTGGCAAAGCGCCAGCAACTGGCAATGCTTATCGGCTGCCTGATCAGGATGTACCTGACAATCGAAGGCCTCCACTTGCAAGGCTGCATCACGAAGAATAGTTTGCAGCGCATTACGGGCAGAACGATTTAAGGGAGGCGCTCCCAGATAGTTGTTCAGCCGGCCGGCCTCCCTTAGCCGGGGATAATCTTCCAAACCGATAAACCGCAGAAACCAGTCCGCCCGAAAATGCGGTTGCACGGCTTTAATACCAGCGTAGTCGGCAATAAGCTCGTCGTACATATTGATGTGCATGCTTCCAAAGCGCCGAAGGGTGAAGTAATGAGCGCCCTCATGAGCCAGCCGGACCTGAAGAGACTGCTCCAACCAGGCTTCGTGATCAAGGCCCAACTCCGTTGCCGAAACATTGCTGTATGGGATACGGCTCAACACAATCACGCTGTCCTGAAACAGATCTTTATGCGCTAACAAATTCGAATAGCCTCCCTGCGCCTGCAGCTTTCGTACCCGGTCCCAGTTGTTGAGCCCCTTAATCAGCGCTGCCCCCATAGAAGCCGGTACAGGCCGGGGCTCATTGCGATAGCAGAGTGCTCGAATGATAGCCTCAAAATCCACTCGTTCTTCTGCAACCAGTACAGGGATACGTCCGGCGGGAGAGGCATAGAGGAATAGCTTTAGCCTGTCCGGTGCCTTCAGGGCCAACCCCTGGGCTTCCGGCATTCGCAGGGTGGAGGTGCCCCGGCGTGTTGCCCGCCGATAACTGTCCGAATTACTTATACCTTCAGCTATTGGAAACCGGAACTGCACCCAATGCTTGCACAGAGTAGGGAAAACACCGGACTCTTTTGCCTCCATCAGATAGCCTTCCCAGGTTTCCACGAGGGCCGCGTCTTCAAGCGACTGTTTCGGGGCTTCAACTGTCTGCACAAAGGAGGGCAATAAGTAGTCGTGAAGCGCCCGAAGCGTGTCTTCCTCCTGAGTATATGCCCTTAGTCGCTGATGAGTCATGCTTACGGTCATAGGACTATGCTATTTGTCGCTTAGCCAAAGTAGAGAACAGCCCATCTTTCGCCATCAGCTCATTGTAGGTGCCAGATTCAACGATACGGCCCTGGTCCATTACGAAGATGCGGTCCGCATTGACAATTGTGCTCAGGCGGTGGGCAATGACAATTCGCGTAGCCTGCAGGCGGTCAAGACTCTCGGACACGATACGCTGCGTGCGGTTATCAAGCGCACTCGTCGCTTCGTCCATATATAGGATACGAGGCTTATGCACAATGGCCCGGGCAATCATCAGCCGCTGCCGCTGACCTCCGGAGAAGGTGCTGCCGCCTTCACTGATGACGGTGTGCATCCCCATGGGCATTTGCTCTATATCTTCTTCCAAACCAGCCATAGCAGCGGCGGATTCTGCATCCTCCAGGGTAAGTTCGGAGCTACCGACGATATTCTGATAAATACTGCCGGACATGAGTGAGCCATGTTGCAATACCACGCCCAACTGACGGCGCACTTGTTCTTTATTCAGAGAATCAAAGGCTTGCCCATCGTAGTAGATAGAGCCAGCTTCGGGCTCCTCAAACCCGAGCAGCAGCCGCATTACAGTAGATTTACCAGAGCCGGAAGGCCCCACAAAAGCCACCATCTCACCGGGGTTGATCTTGAAGGAAACATCCTTGAGGATCAAAGGCTGATCTTCGTGATAGCGGAAGTTGACGCCATTGAATTCCAACTCGCCGGACAGCTCGCCAGGATCGGCATTGTCGACCGCCGACTCCGGCTCTTCTTCCAGGATGGGCCTCAGACGTTCGTAAAGCGGGATGATATTCAGGGAAGAGATCAGCCCCATGCACATGCTCAGGCAATCGTTTAGGAATTGATTGAAGGCTGTTACAAAAGCCATAAATACCCCAACTGAAATCAGCCCTGCTGCATCAGTTGCGTTATTCAAAGTGTAAAAAATGAAACTAAAGAAGAAGATGTTGGTCAATAGCGGATAGGAGCCCTTAAAGACTTCCACGAAGTTCTGATAGTTACCCGAGCGGAAGCCCAGGTTTTTAAGCTGGCTAAACTGATCCGCCCACAAGGAAAAAACCCGGCGCTCCGAACCGCTCACCCGCACTTTGCTGATACCGTTAAGGAATTCAAACAAAAAGCCCTGAATACTGCCCTGCACATCAGATAGCTGCCGGTCGTAACGCAGTTTCATAAAACCAAGGCTACCGATGATCAATACCGCCAGCACGGCCAACCCTACCCCTACCCACGCTAAACTGCTGTCATAGTAAAACAGCAGGAACAGGTTGACGATAGAGAAGGTACCGCTCAGGACTGCTGTCAGGACAGTATTGGATAGCATCTGCCGGATGGTATTAATACCCAGCGCCCGCATGGTCAGATCGCCTGCTGAATAGCGCCGGAAAAAAGTCACCGGCAGCCGCATCAGATGATCCATTAGGCCGGCCTGTACCGTAATATTGGATTTGGTCTCCACCCGCAGCAGCAGAATGCCCTTGGTCAGCTCCAGTAAGGCTTTAACTACGGCAATGACCAGCATGATGGCAAAGACTTCCCAGAGAAAACTCCGGTCTGCCTGCGGAATCACATCGTCGAAAAGGACGCCGGACAACATAGGCGTAAGCAGGCCGATCAAACTGCCGGCCAGAGCTGCAAGGATGATAAACAAACTATCCTTCTGCAGCCCACGGATAGCAAATTGCCCAATCTTTTTGATGGACGACATGCGCTCCTGAAAGGAATAGAAAAACATATACGCCGTAGGGTCCAGCGTGTGCGCTACGGCTTCCGTCACCTCTGTATTGGTCTGATCAGAGGGATTCTGAAGGATATAACCACCAGTAGGCTTTTGAATCAGGGCTACCGGCTGCTTGCCTTTGTGGGTAAAGGCTAGTAAGTGACCGTTTTCCTGCTCCCACCATTTGCCTCTGAGAATGACTTTTCGGGTGCGGGCATTGGAAGCCTTCGCAATGGCAGCCAGCTGACCGGTCAGGTTATTTTCGTAATCGCTCAGGTATTTCGGCTGAGTGAACGTGAATTGAGAGACCTTACCGATTAGCTGGCAGGCGCCCAATAGCGTATTCTGACTGTCAATATCGCCGAAAACAATCTCTTCTTCATCAGGAGAGACGATCGTCTTCAATGCCTGGAGGCCCCGCTCTATGGAATGGCTGTCCGCATTAGCTCTTGCCATTAAGCGTTCAGAGGCTGCGTCATTAAGTTCGGCAAACCGGGCCTTCAGCTCCCTAAGAAAATAAGCCTGCAAATGGTGGATGGACAACATCAGGCTAATTTCATCTTCCACCAGCGTCCGGGTATCCATCAGTTGAATAGCTGACTTTGGCTTGGTTGCCTTGAGCCAAAGCGCCCGGGAAACGGGCAGCAGATACCGCGCCTCCGCTTCGGTAGAGAGGCGATCTTGTGTATTGCCAAAATAACAAACCTCACCTGCTGTGAGCCTTGCCCAAAGCAGGCTTTTGCTTGGAAATGCAACCTTTTTGCTCTCCAGTGAGACCGGCTCATCAGTTGCTATCAGGTCCTGGTATACCCTGGGGCTGTTTTCGTGATGAATATAGTCTGCAAAAGCTGCAACCCATCGGTCTATTTTGCTAGTGAGCTGCCCCTTGTGCAGCCGGCCAATGATAGACTTGTGAACCTCAATCAATTTGCAGCCCGGACCCACTACCGCAAGGGTAAAAGGGTCAAAACCCTCTTCCGTTCGGAAGCCAAACAACAGGTCGCCTTTTTGAGCCGTATACAAATGGTGCCGGCTGCTTGTCAGATGACCTTCTTTATCCCGGGTAAGGTAGTACACTTCAACCTCTTCGGAAGCGACCATCCAGCAATAGTCGGGCTTATCGAGAAAGAAAGGCTTGCTGGCGCCCAATATGACTTCGGTAGGTTTAAACTTCATGACTATATATTATTTGGAGTTGATCAATTCGGCATACAGGCCATCCCGGGCAACAAGCTCCTCATGGGTGCCGCGTTCAACTATTTTTCCGAATTTCATGACAATGATCTCGTCGCAGTCGCGAATCGTGCTCAGCCGGTGCGCTACGATCAGGCAGGTACAGCCCCTCCGTTTGATATTGTCCATAATAATTTTCTCGGACTTGGGATCCAGGGCACTTGTTGCTTCATCCATGACCAGCAGGGAGGGGTTGAGTACCAATGCCCGGGCAATTTCCAGGCGCTGCCGCTGCCCACCACTAAAGTTGGTCCCTTTCTCAGCAACTTCGCTGTCGTAACCGTTCTTCCGGGAAGCAATGACCTCGTGGATCATCGCATCTTTGGCGGCCTGAATAATATCCCGCTCAGGGATGGTGTCGTCCCAGAAAGCGATATTCTCCTTGATGGTGCCTTTGAACATGGAAATGTCCTGATCAATCACAGCAAGAGAAGTGTTCATAACGGGCCGCGGAACATCGTACCGGGGCTTACCGTCAAAAAGCAGTTCGCCCTCCCAGGGATCATAAAGCCCGGCGACCAGTCTGGCCACTGTAGACTTCCCGCTGCCTGAGCCTCCCACCAGCGCGACCCGGCTGCCGGGCTCCAGCTTAAGGCTGAAATCTTCAATCAGAGCCGGCATGGCATGGGTGTAGCCAAATTTGATATCCTTCAACTCCAGCGCACCGGTCAGTTTTTTCATGGTTGCGCCATCCTCCACGGGCTTGTCCTGCCGGCTGAATTCCTCAGACACCTCGTAGTCCAGGACATCATCGATCCGGTTCATATCCCCCTCGGTTTCCTGAAGGGTGGACCCTACCGCCACCAACTGGTTGACGGGCCGGATGAAGCTATTCATCAGGTAAAGAAAAGCCACCAGCATACCCAATGTCATATTGCCATCCATAACCCGAAGTGCACCCACGCCCATGATTACGGCAGTATTCAGCGCCATCAAAAAGGGAGGAATGACGTTGAGCCGCAGGGATAGCCAGCCCAGTTCCTGCTGTGCGTTCATCACCTTAGCCAAATGCCCCGACCAGGTAGTGAAAAAGTCACCCTCACGTCCACTGGCTTTCAGGGTCTCTATCATACTGATGCCTGACATCGTACTGCCCATCAGCTTGCCACTTTCATTGACCAGGCGGCGGTTACTGTCCTTTCGGGCACGGGAAACGAGCTGCAGGCAAACCACATTCACCGCTGCAATGACGATGCCGATAGTAGTCAGAAGAACATCATAGCTAAACATGAGTAAAGCGTAGAAAACCACTACGATTACATTCAGCGCAGCATTAGCCAGGTCGCCACTCAGCAAACGCGCTACCTTATCATTTAAGGTGACACGGTTGCCCACCTCTCCGGCAGAACGCTGCGTGAAGAATGCGATGGGCAAGTGCATAATATGCCACAAAAACTTACTGGAGGTAGCAAGTGCCAACTTTGTCTCCAGGCGGAGTAAGTAGTACTGCTGAATAAAAATTAGCAGGGCATTGATGCCAAGCACCGTCCCCATAGCCAATAGCAGTGGCATCACGAAGCTGGACCGGCCATTCACCAGAAACTGGTCAATAAACATTTGGGTAAAGGAAGGAATGATCAATCCCGGAATGACCAAAAAAAGGCTGGCAAGCACGATGAAGACCAGGCTCATCTGTGAATTGGAGATCCGGCTGCGCAGCGCGGTAGTCAGCCCCTCTTTTTCGTTCGCTTTTTCAAAGCCCTCACCTGGCCGGAGATCAATAGCCACCCCGGTGTAGGATTCGTCAAATTCCTCGTAGGAAACCTGATACCGCCCCTGCGCAGGGTCACTCAAATAAACCTTATCTTTCCCAAAGCCTTCCAGTACCAGGAAGTGGTTGAAGTTCCAGAAAATGATAAGCGGCATTTCTGCCTCCTTGAGCTTATCAATGGATTTGGCAAATCCCTTTGCCTTCATATTATAGGACCGTGCCGCTTTCATAATATTAGTGGCCTTAAGCCCGTCCCGGGATACGCCACAGGCCACGCGCAACTTTTCCAGCGGCACTTTGCGGCCGTAGTAGCCCATTATGATGGCAAGGGCGGCTGCACCACACTCCACGGCTTCCATCTGCAAGATGGTAGGTGTTTTGACCCGCTTGCTTACGGCTGGCTTGCGCTGCTTTTTGCTTTTCTTCTTATCTATGGTAGGAAACATCACATTCAAATTTTAGAAACGAGAGGATCAATACAGGTCAAAGAACTTCTTAAAGGCCGGAACCACCATAGCGATGGGTGGTTGCTCCTGTACGGTTATCTTTCCATTACAGGAAGTACCGGCATTGACGGTGATCTCAGGCCCGTTTGCGGAAGTCCAGGCATAGCCACTGTAGGCATCCGGGTTTTGTTCAAATTCCACATAGACTTCGAAGGGGGCTCCCATGCGTAGCAGGCTGTTGACGAGCTGGTCGTTTTTCATACTCGTCATCATCCCCTGCTGGGTGACCGGAAAGGCAGATACGTAGGTCACTTTGGCTTTCATGTAGCCATGCTCCTGAGGCTTCACGGTAGCTGGCGCTACGAGTGCCTCCATACCCACCTTAATCTTCTTACCATCCTGGGAAGGGACATACAGCAAACCACGGATTTTACCATTTTCAGCTACTGCCATATCGTTCTTCAGCTTGAACAGCGGAGTGCCCATGCCTACTACCACACCTTTGCTGGAAAGCACTTCCACTACTTGTCCGTCGTGAGGGCTGATAATGGTGGATTTGATCTCATATTGCTCCCGCAACTGTTCCAGGCGGATTTCGTCCTGGGCAATGCGCTGCCGCAGCACGGTCACTCTTTGTTCCTGATTGAAATCGGCATTAAGCGCCTGGGAAGAGAGCTGTACCAATTGAGCACGTAAACTTTCAATCTGATTCTGTGCATTCTCCAGTTTTTGCTCGCTGGCTACGACCTGCGGCCGGGTAATCAGCCCTTTTTCAAGCAGGCCTTCCTCGGTCTTGAGTTGCTGCCTTAGGAAAACAATGTTCTTTCTGGTCGACTCTATTTGCTGTTCCAGGCTAAGCCGTTTTTGCTCGAGCAAGTCATTCTGCAACTGTGCATCTTTATTGCCGAAGGTGAGCAGCTGCTTAAGCTCGTACTGCCGCTCATTCAGGGCTGCTTCGGCCACATCAATTTGCTGCAGAAGCTCGGGCTGGTCGATAGTAGCAACAACGTCGCCTTTCTCAATTTGATCGCCCACCCCAATCTTGAGGTCGATCAACTGCCCCTGGGCAGTGGAGACCACGTCATAAACTTCGCCCCCCAGCAGGATGCCCGCTGTATTGACCTTCGTCTTGACTCGTCCAAAACAACCCCAGGTTACCGCAGTAACTAAGGCAATAGCAATCGTCATCAGGGCAATCCATGCACGGGTACTGGTGACCTGAATGAGCTGGTCTAATTTCTCAGGCGTGGAGAGCTTCTCCAAGGCTGACTTACGAAAAAAACTAGGCGCTGCCATAATTTATGTATTTTTATATTATTCTTTCTTATTAATTGTTCTGTCTATGACTATCGTCTGGGCAGGCTATAGAAAATAGTGGGATCTACAGCCTGGCCATTTGTACTAATTTCATTGCCCGTAAACAGGGTACCGGTTTCAAACCGGAGGTTACCTATCGCTACAGCATACTGCTGCTGAGCCTGTATGAACTCCAGTTGCGCAAAGGTCAGGCGCTCCTGCAGGAGGATGAGGTTGAGCAGGGTGGTGAGCCCGTTCTGAAATTTGAACTGCTCATTTTCGAAGACTTCTTCGTAGAACTGCAGCGATTGATCCGCTTTCTTTACCGCTTCCACGCTGTTTAGGTAGTTATTATAGGCAATACTGACATTTAGCTCAATGTTTCGGATTTGATCCCGGTAAAAGGTTTCGATATCTGCCATCTCCAACTGGGTCCGGAGCATAGCTGCTTCGGCCTGATTGTTGTTGAGCGGGAATGTGTAGTTTAACCCCATCCCCACCTGGTAATTACGTCCTTCATCGTTGGCCAAAGCCCGCACAAACCGGTCAAGCCCATTACCCATTGCTGCTCCTCCATAGTTAGCAAAGGCATTAGCGTTGAGCTGAGGGCGCAGGTTGTTTTCTGCTACCTCTAACTGTGTATTTTGCTGTTCAAGCTGTTTGCTAAGGGCACGCAGGTCAGCCCGGTTGGCCCTTGCAATCTCCAGCAGCTCATTCAGGGTAGGTGGAGCCTCTGTGGTGTCTAATGCCGGGAATACACTCAGTGGCGGGCTGATTTGAGTGCTGGCTTCGGTTTCCAGCCCCAGGCTCCTGCCCAAATTCTGCTGAGCGTTATAGAGAGATTGCCCTGCGATGATGGTTTGCCGCTCTTTATCGATCAGGTCAGCCTGCACCTGAGTCAAATCACCGGTAGGCTTTTTATCAGCTGCCACGAGCTCTCTGGTCATTTGTAATACAGACCGTACCCGGGCCTCATTAGCCTGGTACACTTCATAAGATTCGCTGGCACCACGGTACTGCCAATAGGCACTAAGGGTTCTAAGCAGCTGCTGCGAAGTGACAAAGACGGCGTTGCCCTGCTGCCTTTCCCAACCAAGCTCGGCCAGCGTTTCGCCTGCTGTAACGATATCCCGTCCCCGGCCTCTAAGCAGTGGATGAGAAATGGAAAGAGAGGTGCCTGTGCTGTTATCTGCAAAAAATGCCCCCACTTCTTCGTTGAAGGCTGTGAATGGATAGCTGTCGGCCACCCGTTGGTAATTTAGCCCAATACTGGCCATGGTACCACTCCGGAAAGTACGCTGAAGCTGAGCGGAAAGCAACAGGTCATTGGTGTTAATCTCATTACCAACAATGGAACGCCTTGGATCGGCATTAAGCAGATTGTATCCGCCCCGGCTCAGGCTTAAGTCTGAAGCCAAATGATAGTCGAACTGACTGCGTGCGGTCTGCCGGGCGGCCTCTGCAATCCCTGTTTGTATTTGTTGACGCTTGACGGTTGGGCTCTTGACCAGGGTGAGCTGATATAAGTTCAGCAAGTCACCACTAATTTCCTGATCCTGAGCCAATAGCGTCCCTGTTCCCAGGCATACCATGCCCAGGATGCGTAGATATTTAAGCAACATAAGAAATGATATTTTAGCTTTCTGCGAATTTACTGAGCATGCGGCTGAAGCGGCTGCCCGCCTTACCTACCTGGCTCAGTACGTTCATATTGATTTCGTCTGCATCGTCTTCCGGTGCACCGTAGCCCAGGCGGCTTGTGGTTTTCCGAAGGCGATCCGACAGGAATAGTGCGATGGAGTAATAGAAGCGGGCCGCAAAGCGGGTGTTCGCTTCCATGTACTGCTTGACCCGTTCCAGGGATATTGCGTAAACGCTGACGGCTTCATTGGCCACCACAGAAACGGAAGGGGGGCGCTCATCCAGGAAGGACATTTCCCCAATGATTTCGCCAGAGGCAATCTGAGCAATGTCCACATCAGAATGCTCTTCATTGAAAATCCGGAGACTACCGGATAATACGATATAAATTTCCTCGATAGGCTCGCCCTGACGAACCAGATAATCACCCGCAGTAAGCTGTTTCTGATGCCCTTGCTCGATCATCCATTCGATATCCGAATCACTGAGGTGACCTAATACAAATAATACTCTTTTCATAATCCTACTTTTTTAGCTGCTTTTAGCTTCGTGACATACAAGGGTAAAAAAGAAGGTTGCGCTATTCTGTCTCAGCAATAGCACAACCTTCCAGGCAGGAACAATCCTCTTTAGTATCTCCGGGCTTTTATTTTATCTTTTCTATGGCCCAATTAATCAGGCGCCCCATACCTATGGATATTTACGCTTGCTATTTTTATAAGTACACTGTAAAAGTAGGAGGTTACGTACTGGCAAATTTGCCCGATTCACTGAAATCTCATTTTGCTCCTCATAACAGAGCAAACCATCAGGACCTGGAAAAAAAACAGAGCCCTTCGCTGGCATGAAGGGCTCTATCTAAAACCGATAACACTAATTTTTTTTCAGCACGCTGATGGTGCCTGAAAAAAGCAATATGTAGTTTGACGGAAATAAACGATACAATTTTCTTTAGGATTCGCTAATGTTTTCACACAACCTCCCTATGGTCAGTTGTTTAGAAAATTTTAGCGAATCAAAATTGCATCATTTATTTTTTTCTCCGTCACTATGAAAAACTTATGGCTCAATAAAAAGCTGGTGTGGGAAGTCAGTCTGACTGACGTTCCGAAACCTTGGCATTCAGCACGCCAAAATAGAACAACATCAATGCGGCCAAAACGGCCAGCCACCATTGCCCGGCAACGAATGCCAGTACTGCAATAGCGCCCATTAAATAGGATTGTGCTGCCATGTAGCTCGTTGTTTTATTAAGCACTACAAATGTAATGGCGGAGTTATGGCCGTGAAATGACTTTTGTCAGTTAAGTCCTGTTTTTGGGGTGATCTATCTCCGGGTGGCTGCAAAACAAAAGCCTCATGCCAGGATAGCAGCATGAGGCTTTTACAGTTTTAAGAGCAGGTAATTTTAGTGCATTAAAGATTGCTAAAACTGCTATTCCTAAATGATACTAATAGAGCACCATATCAAATTGCCTGCGGTAGGTTTTGGTCAGCGGATGGTCGTTGCCCCAGGCGTGAAAGCAGGCGATGGCTGCCCGGCGCGGCAAGTCTTTTGCATAGGACTTGTCCTTACCGGCTGCGTCGATAATGGCTTTGATACCGCCTTCCCAGTCCCGCTGCTTTAATGCAGCCTGGGCTTTAGCGATAGCCTGGCCGGGACCAGAGTTGTCTGCTTCGTGTTTCATCAATTCTGCAATGGTCCGGACGGCTTCGGCCTGTTCTGAGGAAGGGTCCCCTACCTTGATGGGCTGTAGCAGGGATTCCGCCCGGTCGGGTGCACTCACCGCCAGCGCCATTGCCAAAGCCAGGCGGGCATCCTTCATATCCGGATATTGCGCCACAAAGGCCTCCAGCTCAGAAATATCACCATCGCCGTCCAGGCGTTCCAGGATGAGGTCCAGGGTTTCCTTTCTGCCATCCGGCAGGTTATTGGCCAACCAGTTTTCGACCTGCGTACGGGGCAGTGCGCCGGCAAATTCAGCGATCACCCGCCCTTTGTGGAACATTTTGACATTAGGGATACTGCGAATCTGATATTCTGATGCCAGGGCCTGCTCCTCTTCGGTATTGACCTTCACCAATGCCCAACGGTCGGACTGCTCTTCGGCTAACGCTTCAATAGTCGGGCCTAACACCCGGCACGGACCGCACCAGGAGGCCCAAAAGTCCACCACTACGGGCATTTCGTGGCTTTTCTCAATGACTTCGGCTTGAAAATTCATACTGTGACTTGATTGATAAGTAAAGGATTTGATCGGTCAATAGGGGTACACCCTTTAGAAATACATCATAAAAGCGGGATATGTTTAAGGCGGATACCGCCTGGCTTTTATGATTAAAACCAACCGATATGAAATACCCGATCTTAATCAGCTTTTGTCTTATGGCTGTTACCTTGCTACCCGCACAGCACGAAGCTTTATTTGATGATGTGTCATCCTTAGGCGCATTTGGTGGCCCTATTCTTGAGTTTAGCTCTATTAACGGGCAGTTGGTAGCCGACGTTGGCGGCGGCGGTGCACTGATCCTGGATGAGTTCTTTATTGGCGGCTACGGCATGGGCACCGACTACCCGGAGGTCAGCTTTGAAACAGAAATCGATGGCGAGCTAACCCAAATTGACGCCGATATCGACTTCGGCCACGGTGGTCTTTGGTTTGGCTACGTGCGGGATATCGAACAAAAGATGCACCTCTATTCCAGCCTGAAAGTGGGCTGGGGCCGTGCCGACCTGGAACATGATATCGCCGACCTGCCTTCAGACCGCCTTTTTGTCCTTACGCCTGAGATCGGCATAGAGCTGAATATGACCAAGTTCTTCCGCATCGGGCTGACCGGCGGCTACCGGATTGTGAATGGCGTCAGCCGCCTGCCGGGACTGGACAATCAGGATTTCAGCAGCCCAACGGTCGGCATTACCTTCCGGTTTGGCGGGTTTGGCAGTTACTGGGATTGGGATTAAATTGTAGCTTTGCGCCAGGCATAGCTATTCGATGAGGTACTTCGCAGAACTGGCATACAACGGCACCAATTACGTAGGCTGGCAGTCCCAGCCCGGGCAGCGTAGTGTACAGGGCACTATTGAGGAGGCACTGAGCACCATTCTCAACACGCCCATTGAGGTGGTGGGCTGCGGGCGCACGGATGCCGGCGTTCATGCCAAACAATACTTCCTGCACTTTGATTTTGAAGGCAGCTTCCCTCAGGGGTTCGACCGGCGGATCAATAAATTCCTGCCCCCGGATATCGCCATTTACCGGTTTATTGAGGTGGCTCCGGATGCGCATGCCCGCTTCGATGCAACTCACCGGACCTATGAATACCATATCGACTTCCGTAAGAATCCTTTCGGGAAAGATACCCGGTACTTCTTCCCTTTTGCCAGCCAACTGGACGAGAAGCTTTTACAAAAAGCCGCGCAATTATTGCTGGAATATCAGGAGTTTTACCCGTTTTGTAAGTCGAATACCGATGTAAAGACAATGCGCTGCGACCTGCGCCGGGCCGAGTGGATCATAGACCGGGAAGCTCATAGCATGGTCTTCCATATTGCTGCCGATCGTTTCCTGAGGGGTATGGTACGGCTTATCGTGGGCATGTGCCTGAATGTCGCACAGGGCAAGCTCGACCTAAAAGCTGTACGCACCGCGCTGGAGCAGCAAACCCGCCTGCCCAAAAGCCTTAGCGCCCCTCCGGATGGGCTCTACCTTACGGATATCCGTTACCCGTTTATCGATGCTGCAACCTGATGGGCGGAAAAGCGTTCTCAAAGGATATGAAAAACCGTCAGATCTCTATCAAAATGAAATATGCTCCTTTGCTTGCTTTGGCACTGCTCACCACGTTACTCCACACTTCCTGTGAAGAACAGGTCACCGCTGTGGCCAACCAACCTGATCCTTTCTTCGACCTTGAAGCTTACATTGAAGGTCAAATCTCCGACTTGAACCAGGAACAGCCCAAGGTCCGCAAAACCATTTCGGTGGAAGGGCAACGGGAGACTCAGCAATTTGACTCCCTCGATTACCGAACGGAGCTGAAGACCTTTCTCA
>CAZNHN010000007.1:48081-53180 GCA_964572415.1 uncultured Phaeodactylibacter sp. | reverse complement strand
CTATGGGCTCCGTGGTAGGGGAAAAGATCGCGCTGGCGATTGACCACTGTATTGAGCACCGCATTCCTTTTCTGATGATTTCCAAGTCTGGTGGTGCCCGTATGATGGAGTCGGCCTTCTCGCTGATGCAAATGGCGAAGACTTCGGCTAAGCTTACCCAGCTGGCGAGGGCTAAAGTACCTTATTTCTCTTTAATGACGGATCCGACTACGGGCGGGGTGACTGCATCTTTTGCGATGCTGGGTGATATCAATTTTGCGGAGCCGGAAGCGCTAATCGGCTTTGCAGGTCCCAGGGTCATCAAGGAAACCATCAAAAAGGAGTTGCCGGAAGGCTTCCAAACTTCGGAGTTCCTGTTGGAGCATGGTTTCCTGGATTTCATCGTAGACCGTAAGGATTTGAAAGAGGTGATTTCCGACCTGTTGTATTTCTTTGAAAAGCCACCTGCCAACCCGGTTACTGAAGATGAGCAGCAATAGTTTTCTACGGCTTAAGGAAGATATCCGTGAAAAGGAGCTGGTCCCCGGCTTCAACGCGCGCCTGATTCATACGAATGAAGTGACCATCGGTCATGTGGAGGCTCAGGAGGGGAGTGTCCTGCCGGAGCATCATCACCCGCATCAGCAAGTCACCAACGTGATCTCCGGAAAGCTGTCGATGACCGTTGCTGGTGAGACAAAGGTCTGTGAGGCTGGAGACGCAGTGGTAATCCCTGGTAACACCCCGCATTCGGCTGTGGCGCTTACGGATTGTTATCTAATTGATGTTTTTCACCCGGTGCGGGAGGATTATAAGTAGGCTTGTTTTGTGCTGAGATGGACTTCGTGATGTGTTTTGTCTTTGCTTTGATGGTTGTCCAGACTTACATTCCGCACCTACGGCGCGGAGCTGGTGCTATGCCTTAAGGTTACCGACATTTTGCCCCTAAAGGGGCATTGGCGCTGGGAGAGCGTGGTCATACGCAAAGCAACGGTGGTCTTATCAAATCCGCTTTTTATAGGCAAGGGTACGTTTGGACATTAAAGTCCCACTAGGGACTATATGTAGGTTACCTCCAAGCTGTTGCCGCTTCCCCGCGCCGTAGGTGCGGAATGTGCCTTTGAAGGAAGGTTAGGCGAACTTAGTGGAGTTTACAGCTTAACCGCCTGCTGCAGCGTTTAGCAGCTTACATTTCGCACCTACGGCGCGAGGCCGTGCGCTACTCTATTGTTACCGACATTTCGCCCCTAAAGGGGCATCGGGCGGGCGGGATAGCTGGATTATACACAAACCAGTATTTATCTTCAATCTGCTTTTAGTCTCAGGAGAGCGTGTTAGTCCCCCTTGGAGTTCCATTAGGCGCTGTACGTAGATGACCTCTGACCTGCCGCCGCTTTCCCCGCGCCGTAGGCCTGCCTGGTTGGTCGCGGCAGACAGGTGCGGCATGTGGTGCATTATCTATCATCGATTCGCACCTAATACAACAGCCATCTACTCCCCAAACGGATTACTAAATGCCGGATTATTCACAAAGCTGGTATCCGTCAGCATATTCAGGAAGGCGATCATCGCCTCTTTCTGCTCATCGCTCAGCGCAAAGGGTTGGATGTTGGCGTCCTCGTTAGCAACGCCGTGCCCGCCAGCTGCGTAGGAGTCCAGCACTTCTTCCAGGGTGGCAAAGCGGCCATCGTGCATGTAAGGAGCTGTAAGGGCAATATTGCGCAGGGTCGGCGTCCGGAATTTGCCATTATCCTGTATTATTTTCGTAACGACACCAAGACCATTATCTAGGAAGCTTAATAAGTCCTCAACGTCGGAGATTCCGTTATTGAAAAAATTGTTTTCAGTGAAAAGAGCACTACCGTGGCAATGTGAGCAACCGGGGTGCTCCTGCGTTGGCAACCCCTGTTCTACAATGAATAAATCACGACCTAGCTGCTCTTCTTCAGTGGGCCAGCCCTGTTGTGCATATACGATTTGGTCAAAGCGGGACTGATAGCTGACCATCGTCCGCTCAAACTGAGCAATGGCTTTTACGGCTAAATCCCGGTCGATCCTCCACGACAGCCGCACCGGTCGGCTGCTGGGGGCCACGGAACGCCATGGCCTCAGCCTGCTCTTCCAGCGTGGCGGAGCGGCCATCCCAGAAAAAGCCGCGTGGGTTGAAGGCGAGGTTGACCAAAGGCATAGCAGACCGTACGCCCAACTGCCCGTCAATCCCCGTGCTCACCGATGCGCCATCCGTGAAGCTCAACTCCTGAAAGTGGCAGCTGCCGCAGGAAATTGTGCTGTCACGCGAAAGGATAGGATCATAAAACAACATGCGCCCCAACGCAATACCTTCTTGTGTCATCGGGTTGTCAGGTGGGATGATAGGATTAGGGAAATGATCCGGCAGGAAATCAAATGAATACTCGGATGGGTCATAGTCCGCTAGGATGGGTTCCTCTTGCGGGCAATTGTCGCAGGCAGGGTCCCCAGTGTCATCATTACAAGCAAAAAGCAATGAGAGGATAAACAAAAAGACCAAGAGGGTGGTTCGAGCAATCATTTTTCTGGATTTCTACTGAGAAGTGAGGAGAAACCCTAAAATAAGGATTATGAAATTAAGTAAACTTTCAAAAGAATTTTTTTTGTCGTTTCTGTTAAGCCTATTTCCAGGTTCCTCCAAAGTCAAAATTTTTGTTCCGATGCAAAAATGAAATTAAACCATACCATATGTGCTCATCTAAAAAACAGCCATCTACTCCCCAAAAGGATTACTAAACGCCGGATCATTCACAAAGCTCGTATCTGTCAGCATATTCAGGAAGGCAATCATAGCTTGCTTCTGTTCTTCAGACAGGGCGAAGGGTTGGATATTCGGGTCTTCGTTGGCGACACCGTGCCCACCTTCTGCATAGGATTCCAGTACTTCCTCAAGGGTGGCAAAGCGCCCATCGTGCATGTAAGGTGCGGTAAGGGCGATATTGCGTAGGGTAGGCGCCCGGAACTTGCCGTTGTCGTAAATATTTCCAGTCACCTCTCCAAAGCCTTTGTCCGGGAAGCTTTCCAGGTCTTCCACATCAGAGATACCATTGTTGAAGAAGTTGTTCTCTGTGAAAAGGGAACTGCCGTGGCAGTGCGAGCAGCCCGGGTGCTCCTGAGTAGGCAGAGCCTGCTCAACAAAAAACAGGTCACGCCCCATTTGCTCTTCTTCCGTTGGCCAGCCCTGCTGTGCCCATACCACCTGATCAAAGCGCGACTGATAGCTGACCATCGTCCGCTCAAACTGAGCAATGGCTTTTACGGCTAATTCCCGATCAATTTCACTCGCATACTCAATACCAAAGGCTTCCCGGAACTTCGCCGGGTAATCCGGATGGTTGCGCAGTTTCTCTTCCACCGTATCCCAGGACTCGTCCATCTCCCGATGGTCTTCAATAGGCACCAGCGCCTGCTCTTCCAGCGTCGCAGATCGGCCATCCCAGAAAAAGCCCCGTGGGTTGAAAGCAAGGTTGACCAAAGGCATTGAATTACGTACCCCCAGCTGACCGTCTATCCCAATGCTAACGGCAGCTCCGTCCGTAAAACTCATTTCCTGAAAATGGCAACTGCCGCAGGAAATCGTGCTGTCGCGTGAAAGGATGGGATCATAAAAGAGCATGCGGCCCAACGCGATGCCCTCTTCTGTCATTGGGTTATCCGGTGGCAGGATAGGGTTAGGGAAATGATCCGGCAGGTAGTCGAAAGAATAATCCGTTGGATCATAATCCGCCAGTATCGGTTCTTCCAGCGGGCAGTTGTCGCACACTGTGGGGTCACCGGTGTCGTCTTCCTGACAAGCACTGAAAAGGGTCAGGGTGAGCAGAGCCAGAAAAAGGGGTAGCGCAGGTATTTTCATTGTAGCAGAGCTTTTTGATCGGACAATTTACGAACAAATGAGGTATCGGTCAGGGTTCCCAGGAAAGCGATTAAAGCCCGCTTGTCCTCGTCACTAAAGTGTAATTTTCTGATTTTGGGGTCTACATTGAGCCCGGGGTGCCCCCCGCTGTTGTAATGCGCAATGACTTCCTCAAGGGAGGCAAAGCGCCCATCGTGCATGTAAGGAGCGGTAAGCGTAATATTACGCAGACTGGGCACTCTGAAGCGGCCATTGTCGTATTTCACGCCCGTTACAGCACCCCGCCCGGCATCCGGATAATGGTAAGGAGCCAACTCCTGTTGCACGCCATTATTCATGTAGGTCTGATCGGTGAAGAGGGGTGGCGTATGGCAATGCCCGCACTCGCCGTCCGGCAGGTCTTCTGAAGAATCAAAAAAGATATGCTTTCCGCGTAACTCCAAATCCGTGTAAGCTGCTTCCCCGCGTATCACGCTGTCGTACTTGCTTTCGCTGCTGATCAGGCTCCGCTGAAAGTGCGCCAGGGCATAGACAACCGTTTGCTGTGCGATGCCTGTTCCAAACGCCTTTTTAAAGTAGCCCGGATAGTCCGGATGGGTTTCTAAACGTGATAGCACCGTAGCCCAGTCGTTACCCAGTTCATTAGGATTGACGACCGGGTGCACGGCTTGTTCCTCAAGGGTGGGGGAGCGGCCATCCCAGAACAACCCTTCGGTAATCCAGGCCAGATTGACCAGGGACGGTGCATTGCGGGTGCCTTCGCGCTTATCAACGCCCACCGCGATCGCTTTTCCATCGGTGAATGCCCGCTCCGGCAGGTGGCAGCTGCTACAGGAAAGCGTAGAATCTTTGGAAAGGATAGGATCGAAAAACAGCATTTGCCCCAATGCAGCCTTATCCGGGCTATATGGGTTCGCTGCATAATCCACCAACTGCACAAAGTGAGCGGGCCCCTGCAAAGGAGTTTCCTTCACTGAAGCAGCCGGATCAGTGGTACATTGAGGCAGACTGAATAACAGTAAAGCTGCCCCGATCATATGCCAGGGGCGTTTCGTCATTTACCGGGTTTCAAGGCGAACTGCATTCGGGAAATTCTCACCCATGAAAACAGCAGCCGGATGCGCGTTATGCCAAAGAAAGGCCAGGCACGCCGCGCAGAGAATGGAGGTCAGGATTGTCAGCTCGCCCGTTCCCGGCATGGAGGGAACAAGCAGGTAATCGGCGTATATCGCATTTC
>CAZNHN010000007.1:42760-48071 GCA_964572415.1 uncultured Phaeodactylibacter sp. | reverse complement strand
GGTGGAATGCGCGAACTGCCCTTCCCGGAAATCCCAGTAAGCCCCGCCTTCCTTGATGAGGATTTTCTGAAGGTCGATATTTAGAGCGAGGGTCTTCGGCGTTCCTTTTTCCAGGTCAATAGCTCCGTTGAATTGAACGGCGCTGTAGTTGTTGTTACCTCCGACATGATAGGTGAGCTTATCCTGGAACTGCCCGTCGGCATCCAAATCTGCATTGCCTTCCACTTTGAAAAAGATATAACTGGAAGCGTCTTCCCAGTAGTTCTGAGACAGCGGGTGCGTCAGGTCGTAGTCAGGTGGAATGGTGGCATTAAGCTCGGGAGAAACACCAAGCCCGATTTTCAACCCCGTGTAGTTACGGACGGGCACTTCCATTTTAACGACTTCCACGCCTTCGGCTGCATCTTCATCGGTGAAGACATTACCAAAACTGACCAACGCAACATCGGTCAGCAATTCTTCTTTTTCGGTTCCGTCTTCTTCGTAGACTAGTGCGATATCGGAAAGGTAAGTCTGCAACAGTTGCATCTGCAGCGCCATGTTGTCTTCATACTCATAGGTCCGCTCAAACATCACAAGCGGATCGTCCCCGTAGGAGCCGGTGGCAAGAAGGGTGAGTTCTGTAGTGGCAGGGCCACCGTTGTCATCAGAATTACCACAGCCAGCTACGAGAACTGCAGCGGCGAGCGCAAAAAGGGATAGTACTTGCTTCATAAATTCAGCTTCTAATTGATTTAGCTGTAAACATAACAGGTTTACCACAAAAGCTGTTGTCCTTTTCAACGCTATTCCAGTACAATTTCCTGTAAAGAGAAGGCCTCTGCTGTATTGCCGACAATTATTTGCTGTAATTCAGCCTTTGTATCCGTCGCTACATTAATGCCCGCCAGCCACTTGCTGTAGTCAATCTGTATCACGACTTTAAGGTTAAAACCGGGGATTTTCTCATCACTCACTGGAAATTGCACCTGTTGCAGATTGGCAAAGGTGCCGATTCGGAGCTGCTCAGGAATAGTATCAGCTGCAGTGGTGTCCCGAAAGAGCTCTATGAATTGGTACACATAACCCGAGTCCCGGTTAAAATACAGCAGGCTGTCGGTCAGCCCAAGCGGGTGGCTGAGTGGGATGGAATCGGCAATAGCAACGTTGGCTTGCCCATTCACACCCACAAAAAACCGCAGGCTTTGCAGGTCGGCAGACTCCCGCAGGGTGCCCAGCCCTATAGCACTACTATTGTCCGCAGTAACGAAACCAAAATTATCGGGGACACTTCGCTGTACGATATTTCCATTATTGTCAAACAGGAAAATATCGAGTTCTTCTTCCACATTCAGGAAGGTGCCATCGGTACGTTGTAACTCGAAACCAGAGATAAAAAAACTGAAAGCATTAACGGTAAACGGGTTGCCGGCCTCATCCAGATATATGCTATCCCGTAGCCGGAAATTGTACACTGTATCAGGAGTAGAGTAAACGTGGGAAAACTGCACCCTTACTTCCGGATATTCACAATCCTCAGGGGCATTATTATCGGCCGCAAAATTGTAGTTGACAGCCTCCAGGTCGAGGCAACCATCCTGAGGCTCATAACAGCCGCTCCATAGCGTCAGGAGCAACACGATACCAACAAAAAAACTACTGATTCTCATATTCCCTTACCAGTCTCTTCACAATTTGCTTCACCTGCGAGCTGAATTCCTTGTTGAGGATCCAGTTGAAATACTGTTTGTCTTTGGACAGGGTCTCGCCGACCGGCTTGCCATTGTATTTACCGAAGCTGAACACAATAGTGCCGTCAACATCGTACTTCATTTTCTGCGTCGCATCCACATAACGCAGATCGTTGGTGAAATCGTGCACCACCTGCATATCATTGGTCACTGGGGTAGGGGTGATGTTGCCATCGTCATCTTCGTAGTCCACGCCTCTGTATTTTTCCAGCTGCCCTTTGAAGACATCAATGGTCGCGTAGACATCGGCTAGGGCGTCGTGGGCGTTTTCCATTTCCTTGTTGCAGTAAAAGCGCACGGCAGCCTTTAGATTGCGGGGCTCCATTTTGTAGAAAATGCGCTGCACATCAATAGTTCGGCGGCTATCAATACTAAATTCGATACCCACGCGGTCGAACTCCTCCATCAGCATGGGAATGTCAAAGCGGTTAGAATTATAACCTGCCAGGTCGGCATTACCGATGAAGTTGTAAATCTCCTCTGCCACCTGCTGAAATGTAGGCTTATTGGCAACATCCTTAGGCGTAATCCCATGGACTTCCATCGCTTCTTCGCTGATCGGGATACCCGGATTGATAAGCATGCTCAGTTCCTGAGGCTCGCCGCCCTTTTTAAGGTATTTGACCATCGCGATTTGTAAAATCCGGTCTCTGACCACGCTAAGCCCAGTGGCTTCTAAATCAAAAAAAATCAAGTCCCGGTCCAGGTTGAAATCCATAATAGTGGTTATTCGTCGTTTGATTGAAAGAGTTCTTTTAGCCCCTGAGTGTAAGCCACGGCCATGCCGCCGTCCGGTAAGCCATAGATGAAATACGCCTCTATGCCCGCCAGGGATTCTGCCATTGGCTTTGCTTTTTCAATGCCCATGGTCATGAAGGCAGTGGCGTAGGCATCGGCGGTCATACAGTCGTCTGCAAAAACGGAAGCACTCAGCAGGGTGTTGCGCTCCGGGTAGCCGGTTTTTGCGTTGATGGTATGGCTGTATTTTTGACCTTCCACTTCGTAGTAGTTCCGGTAATTGCCGGAAGTGGCCAGGGCCCGGTCCTTCAGAGGCACCGTTGTCTGGATTTCGTCCATTGCAGCGCCCTCTTTGGGCACATTAATGCCGAGTTTCCAAATATCGCCCCTTGGGCTTTTTCCTCTGGCCAGGGCTTCCCCCCCGATGTCCACCAGGAAGTGTTGCACCCCAAGGTCGGAAAGCAGCTGCCCCACCAGGTCCACGCCATAACCTTTGGCTACCGCGCTAAAGTCCAGCTTTACCCCAGGCAGTGCTTTGATTAGAATATCGGTATCGTCAAAGCGCTGCAGTTCCACCTTCTCCATGCCTACAAATTGCAGAAGGGAATCGACCATCAGGCTGTCGACCTGGGCCACCTTCCGTTTTTCCGTGTAGCCGAAGCCCCAGTAATTTACCAGGGGCATGACAGTGGCATCGAAGTAACCCTCCGTTTCATGGTATACTTCGAGGGCTGCTTTGAAATTCCGGATGAAGTGGTCATTCGGGTAGGTATCCGCGGCACCGTCCACCGGATTGGTGTTCAGGTTGAATAAGCTATCCGCCCGGTTGAATCTTGAAATTGTAGCCTGCGGGATGTAGGTGGACACCTCCAGGTTGAGCTGCCGCAGTATGGAGTCTATTTTCGGTTGCACCTCCTCAATGCCGGGATTGTCGAAAGTGACCCGGTAGTAGGTCCCCATGGTTTCCCCTTCCAAAATCTGGTAATCGCGGGAAATGGTATTACCGGAAGGGCTGCCGCAACTGCTGAGCAGTCCCGTCAGAAGCGCCAGGATAGTAAAATGCAGAAGCGTTTTCATGGTAACTTGGTTAAGCTGACTTTCTAATTTGAGCGTCAATAGAGTACCAACCGGGGCCTGCCAGTAAAATACAAACATAGGGCACCAAAAACAACAGCCCGCCTTCCATATCAGAATAGGGGTCGCCCCAATGGGCCACAAAGACCGCCACAAACATGGTAATGATCAACGGAATGGCAGCCAGCCGGGTGAATAGCCCCACGGCAAGCAACAGTGCGCAGAACAGTTCGGCAAACACTGCCAGACCAAGGGAGATTTCCGGGCCCAGCCCCAGAAAATCCAGAAATTTAACTTCATCGTCTCCCGTAAGCCTTTGCAGCTTAGGCCAACCATGCGCGTAGGCCATACTCAACCCAAACATCAGGCGGAGCAGCAATAGTACAACATCATGATAACGGGTATGAGTCATAGACAGGTCAGGTTTGAATCGCCGGCAAAGGTAGTCAAGTGAGACTTAAAAAATAAGAGTTTTATCGGATTCCTGCGCCTGTTTGGAAATACCTAAGCTTAAATCAGGACAATGAAAACTTACCAGTATGCAGATTAATCTTTTCCTGTGCCTTGCAATATAGTTTTTGGTATTACTGAAAGTCCTCAAACCGCCACTGCTTCCCCTGGTAGTCGGTAAAAGAAACGATGCCATATTCAAAATTAAAGTAGACCTGGGATATGGTATTGGTATAATCATTCCAGATCACTTCTGTGAACGTCCGGTCAAATATTTCGATTTCCGGAATAGGTTCGTTATTGAAGGATTCGGGATAAGACCGGGTGTCCACCTCGTGCCGAAAGACCTGTTGGCTCGAGAAGTTGGGTGAATTAAGGAATGGCAGAGAAATTTCCAGGATATCTGCAACCGCCTCGCTTTCCGGGTCTGCATAATAAGGCATCGCCCTCAGCCTGAGCCTGAACTGCATGCCTAGTGCAGTGGATTCCAGATTGAAGGTTTTTATTTCTGTATTGAACTCATAAACCACCGTATCTCCTTCTTCAAAGACATCGTAGCGGTAGTAGTTCGAACCATTGGACTCGAAAATATCCTCCTCTTCAATGCTAAAAAAGACTTCTGTTCCGAATGTATCCACAAAAATAATCCCGGATTGATTCACATAGGGGATTTTAGCAATGCTTTCCGGCAGCAAACTGTAGGAACCGATATCGATGGTAGGAAGGCCTTCTTCCGGGGCTACATCAGTGCCATCGTCCAGATTGCAGCTGCTTAGGAAAGGCAGGGTGAACAGGGCTAATAGTAAGGTGATGGATATTGGAAACTTCATGTGGGTCAGATTTTTTACAAAGTGAAGCGGTTTTGAAGGCCTGGATTCATCAAGAACTAAACAAACAGTGAGAATGAATAAGCCCTAATTTATTACATTTTTTCTTTCCGGCCTCCTTTTTAGGAAATCCTCTAAACACAATTCAGTTTTTAACCTTTAAAGCTTGCACCTAAACCAGAATACGATACCATGAAGTACGCATTTGTGATCCTGTCCACTTTGTTTTTCGCCTGCGGCGCTCCCGCAGCGCCCGTTGACGCTGAAGCTTCTGCCGATATGCCTGCTGCACCCAAAGAGCATGAGCTTACCATTCACCCGATACTGCACGGCTCCCTGGTTTTAGAACAAGAAGGCACTAAGGTCTTTGTCGATCCCTACGGCGGCCCGGAACTGTACAAGCCTTTCGGGCAACCCGATGTGGTGCTCATCACGCATCCCCACGGCGACCATCTCAACGAGGAGACACTCAAGGGCATTGACCTAAGCAAA
>CAZNHN010000007.1:40172-42750 GCA_964572415.1 uncultured Phaeodactylibacter sp. | reverse complement strand
TACAACCTGCCGGAGACTGAAGAATCCCGCCACCCCAAAGGCTGGGGCAATGGGTACGTGATTCAGATTGCCGGTCAGCGGGTCTACATTTCAGGTGATACGGAAGACATCGGCGAAATGCGCAAGCTGGAAAATATCGATATCGCATTTGTTTGCATGAATCTGCCCTACACCATGGGCATCGAGCAGGCGGTCTCTGCCGTAGCCGACTTTAAGCCAAAGGTGGTTTATCCCTACCACTACCGCAATGGAGATGGTACTTTTAGTGATGTGGAGCAGTTCAAAGCAATGGTTAATGAAGAGACTACAGCAACTGAAGTTCGACTGGCGAATTGGTATCCGGAGAATAATTAAGCCTGTTTTCGAAATCCTGATTGGGGCCCTACAGCGACTTCCGGACGATGAGCTCAAACGGGTTTTGTACATGGCGGCGCTCCCGTTTCAGGATTAAATCGGCTGCTGTCCTGCCCAGTTTAACAAAATCGGTGGAAATAACCGTGATTCCATCGAGGAGGACTTCCTTTAGTGGATTTTCGTTGTAGGACAGAATACCAACTTCCTGCCCGACTTCCAGTTTAGACTGCCGGATTTTCTTCACCAGGCCAACGAGGTCGTCTTCCATCATAGTGATATAGGCACACCCACGGGTAAGCTGCTCTTTAGAGATATCAGAAACCAGCCGGCCTGAAAAACCGAATTCAATGGCGAACCTTTGGAACCCCTGTATAATTTCCCTGGGCTGGTAGCTATTGGATGGGAAAATAAGTTTAAGGCAGTTATACTTACGCAACAGATCCAGAGCTTCCTTTAAAGCATCGTAGATGTTCTCTTCAAAATCCTGAAAAACACTGGCGTAATCGCCGGTCATTCCCGGAATGCGCTTATCCAGCAGCATCAACTTCTCCGGGGCAATACCCTTAAGTACCGATTTTACATCGCAAAACGGAGTGTAAAAGTGGGGGATGATAACGTAGTAGTTGTAGACATCTTTTGACTCTTCCAGAATACGCTTGAACATTCCAAAATCGTTATTATAAACCTGGAAGTCTATTCTGGCGTGATGCCCAACTTTACGCACAAATTCGTCGTAGATAATCCTCTTATGTGCGCTTAGCTTGTTAAACAGGAGTAAAATACGCTGCTGTGGCGCACGATCCAGGCTCTTGATAAAAAAACCTTTTCCATGTACAGCCTCGACAAGCCCCTCGCTGATCAACTCCCGGTAGGCTTTTTCAACCGTATCCCGGGAAACATTACAATTGGAACTCAGGTAATTAATGGATGGCAGTTTATCGCCATTTGGTAAGGTGTCATTCTTGATGCCTGCGACCAGATAATTAGCAATTTGGAGGTATTTAGGCACCCTTGAATTGTGGTTGATGGATTGTAACTGCACCATGACAATGGAATTTGGTTTGGACTTGCCTTAAAGATACCGGTAGTAAAGGCCGTAAAAGTGAGTTATTGTCGCAAAAGGGTAGGTTATTTTTACAGCTGCCATATTTTATTCTTATTCAGGAGAGTACAGCACAATTATTGTGAAAATACTGTACTAACTTGGTTGTTCATAATTCATTCAGACTCATGAAAACGACTTTTACTTTAGCACTTCTGCTAATTGTTTTACCCTCTTTGCTATTTGCTCAAAACCTTTTGAAACCGGAATGGAAGTTTTCAACGGGTGACGATCCGACCTGGGCGTCCACCGAATTCAACGATCGTGAATGGCGGGAAATACTGCACGGTAAGCTTTGGGAAAAGCAGGGCGTTGGGGCATACAATGGATTTGCATGGTACCGGCAGCAGGTATTTGTCCCAAAAAGCCTGAAAGCTTCAGCGGAGAAAAACGGTGGGCTGATCCTGGCACTTGGAAAAATCGATGACGCGGATCAAACGTTCTGGAATGGAGACTTGGCAGGCGCCACAGGACAAATGCCGCCCGGGTACAAAGGTGCGTACGATGTGCAGCGCACCTATCTTATTCCTACCGGAAAGATTCGGTTCGGGGCTGACAATCTTATCGCAGTGAGGGTGTACGACCATCAGGGCGGAGGCGGTATTTACGATGGTGAAATCAGCCTGAGGGTGCCGGGCATGAAAGACTTGTTGAGCATAACCGTTGATGGGTTGCCTGAGGATCACCTGTTTGAAAAAGACGAACCGGTACATTGCGGACTTACCCTTGAAAATCGTTTTTCTGAGGACTTGTCCGGAGCACTAAAAGTACGGGTGTTGTCTGACTTAGGTACCAGGGTTTATGAAGAAACAATTGAACTGGAGCTGCAGCAGGAGGTAGCATTTAACCATAACCTTTCACTGGGGATTTTAGACCCCGGCATTTATGAAGTCAACCTGGTTTTTGAAAGCCCGTTCGACAACAAGCAAATGAGCTTTAGTATTGGGATAGCTCCTGAAGATATCATTTCACCCTTAGACCGCCCGGCAGGTTTTCAAAACTACTGGGACCGGGCGCGCCGTGAATTAGCTGCAGTGGCGCCGCAATTCAAGCTCCATAAGATAGATTCTTTAACGACTTCTGAAAAAGAGACCTACCTAGTAGAAATGCGCTCGCTGGGCA
>CAZNHN010000007.1:37664-40162 GCA_964572415.1 uncultured Phaeodactylibacter sp. | reverse complement strand
TGAGTTCTTTCCCGGTGCGCAGACCTTCCGCCTCGAGCAGAACTACCGCTCGCTGGGCAACATCCTCGTCCGGGGCTGGTACCACAAGCCAACTGCACCGGGCATGCACCCGGCTGTCCTGGAAGTACAGGGCTATAGCAGTTCCCGCCAAGCCAATCAGGGGTATCAGGAGGGCGATATGGCCTCTTTTGTTTTGAATATCCGTGGGCATGGCAATAGCAGGGATCACATTAACCCCGGTTTCCCCGGCTATCTGCAGCACCATATCGAGGATCCGGAGCTTTACATTTATCGGGGCGCTTACATGGACTGCCTGAGAGCACTGGATTTCCTGTATTCCCGCCCCGAAGTGGATACCACCCGTGTGGCAGTGATGGGTGGAAGCCAGGGTGGTGCATTGAGCTTTGCAACGGCCGCCCTTGCACCGGACCGAATTGCACTTTGCGCACCGAGCGTCCCTTTCTTATCTGATTTCATAGACTATTTTAAAGTGGGGGCCTGGCCGGCAGGTGAGTTTACGCAATACGTCAGCGAACATCCTGAAGTAGGATGGGAAAAAGTCTACAAAACCCTGAGCTACATCGATATAAAAAACCTGGCACCCTGGGTGAAAGCACCGGTCTTTATGGGGGTGGGCCTGCTGGACCCCACCTGTCCGCCACATATCAACTTTGCCGCTTACAATCAACTGCAAGTGCCCAAATCTTACGTGGTCTATCCGGAAGCCGGGCATGGTTTGCCCGCTGAATTTGGGGAAGAGCGGATGGCTTGGATCAAAAAGCACTTTGGGTTAGAATAAAGTCTTCAATTATGCTACGTACAATTATCTTTTTCTTGTTGCCTTGTTGCTTGCTTACTTGCAAATCGCTGGATGTGCCATCCAAAGCACCGGGTAAAACTGTTGTTTCTATCCAGGGAGAAGCGATTTACATTAACAATAAACCTACCTACGAGGGCCGATATTGGGAAGGGTATAAAATTGAAGGTCTGCTCTTTAATTCCCGTATGGTACAAGGCATATATGATGATCTCAACCCGGAAACCCGCCCCCAGTTTCGATACCCGGATACAGACGAGTGGGACCCCGAGCGCAATACCAATGAATTTATCGCCGCCATGCCTTCCTGGCGCGATCATGGCGTACTTGGCTTTACCATCAACCTTCAGGGAGGCAGCCCAATTGGTTATGGCAACCGCAACTGGCGCAATTCTGCTTTTGACGAAGGGGGAGGACTGCGACCGGCATATATGAACCGGCTCAAGCGCATCCTGGACCGGGCAGATGAGTTGGGTATGGTTCCAATTGTCGGATTTTTCTATTTCGGGCAAGACCAGTACCTGACAGATGAATCGGCCGTGCTCAATGCTACAGACAATGCTACCCAATGGCTGCTTAAACAGGGCTACCGAAATTTACTAATCGAGATCAATAATGAGTGTAATATCAATTACGACCATCCAATTCTGCAGCCGGAAAATGTACATCAGCTGATTGAACAGGTGAAGAATCAATCGCACAAAGGGCGCCGCCTTTTGGTGAGCACAAGTTATGGAGGAGGCACCATTCCCAAACCTAATGTAGTCAAAGCCTCAGATTTCATCCTCATCCACGGCAATGGCGTCAGTGACCCTGATGGTATCACAAAGATGGTTGAACAAACCCGTGCAGTCGAAGGCTATCGTCCCATGCCGGTTCTCTTTAATGAAGATGACCACTACAACTATGATGCGAAAAAATACAATATGCGCGCTGCGGTCGAATCCTATGCTTCCTGGGGCTATTTTGATTTCCGGCGGGAAGGTGAGGGTTTTCAGGAAGGTTTTCAAAGTGTACCGGTAGACTGGTCCATCCATTCTGATCGCAAACGGGCATTCTTTGAAAAAGTCCGGGAGATTACCGGTTATTAATCTTTCCGCTCCAAAATCAATATCCAATCCTGCTCAGCGCCGGAACCGGGGGGCTGGAAGACTTGTTTTTGCTTGTCTTTTACAGGTGTTTGCTCAGCGTACTCACCTGTCCCGGGATTAAACCACTGACTGGTGAAAGCAGCTTTGCCCAGGGCCTCCAGGTCGATTTCCAATGCCTGGCCGACAGGCGTGTATGCGTAGGCGTAGGATTGATCTGTAGCTATAGCGGCCATCATCTTTCCGGAGCCACTTCCGGGATCATTTAGTATCAACTCCGGTGCAGGCTGCAGCAGCCCAAAGTTCCGGGTTTCGAATAGCTGCCGCATGTAGCCCATTTGCACGGCGCCGGGGTGGGAGAGTGCCGTTTCCCAATCCGAACGTGGATAAACATTAGGCTTTTGGCCATACTCGTACATCTGCCAGATGTTATTATTGCCGTAGGTATGCCCGCAGGCTCCGGAGAGTACTGACCAGTAGGCTGCGTTGCGCACATCATGGTCATCAAACCAGCCATGTTTGAAAATGCTGTCTGCCTGCTCCGGTTGAAGGGTGTGGCGGGTTGGCATTGGATCTGCCTCCCAGAATTTTTT
>CAZNHN010000007.1:36980-37654 GCA_964572415.1 uncultured Phaeodactylibacter sp. | reverse complement strand
GGATATCTTCGTAGCAGGGCTCGCCATCAAGGCTTGGCTTGGTAGGGGAAAGTGCCCGATCCCGGAGGTTGACTTTCCACCGGCTTTCCGGGTCATCGCCATGACCGGACTGATGCATATTGAAGTCCAGCCAATCGGCATTATGGAAGAAGTCAGAGGAGCTCGTCCCGCCCTGCGGATGATAGGTCATCAGGTGATTACCGCCATCACCGGCTTCCAGCCCTTCTGCCATAGCATTCCAGATCGCACGGTGCCGGTCGGTCTCAACTTTCCGGTCGCCGCCCAGTATCCAGATTACAGGTTTGTCTTTATACCGCTTCCCAAGAAATTGCCCAAAGGTGAATGCATTTTCAGGTGCAAATATTTCCGGCCCAACGCCCCATGCTTTATTGACTTTATCGCCCCAGGTGGGGAGCATTCCAATGTAGAGCCCTAGTCGTTCCGCCAGATTGACGATGTAGTCTACATGCTCGAAGTAGCCTTCCACCGGACGAGCTGGGTCCAGATTTTCCAGCGGGACATCCCCATACGGATTTGGGATAAACAATCCGTCAATTTCTGCCAGGACTACCGCCTGAATAACGTTAAACCCTTTATCTGCCCGGTCTTTAAGATAGATAAAGGCTTCCTCCCGGTCAAGCCTGTGGAAAAGTTCCCAGGCAGTATCCCCCATA
>CAZNHN010000007.1:29177-36951 GCA_964572415.1 uncultured Phaeodactylibacter sp. | reverse complement strand
TGAGGCGGCTTTTGGCGGGGTAAGTCCCGATAGCCGATCAGTTGAATGCCTTGTTTTTCAATGGCTGCTTTTACGGTAGGGTGCGTTAGTAAATCCAGGTCCTGCTGTCGTTCATGGGCTACAGTAGATTTGCCAACCAGGTTCACGGCGCTTTGCTCTGGTGTGTCATGGGCAGGATGGGTGACCATCATGTAGGTGCCGGGAGGTGCCTGTTCCAGCGCATAGGTGAATAGCCGGGCTTGCTCCCCGATGCTCAGGCTGCGGTCGTTTTTAAAGGGTAAACGTTTTACGTCGTAATCTTCAGTAAATATATCAAGCCCGTAGTCTTCCCCCAATTCACGGAAAAGCTGTCTGGAGGCTTCATTCATGCTCAATGCGCCCATGTGAGCCGTCATGTGGGAAGTTTGGGGCAGGTGCTTGAGCACCAATTCGATTTGAGCCCGCAGTTCCTGTTCCACCTCCTCCAGCTTCCAATCGTGCTCCTGTAGCGTACTGCCCTCCGGGAAATTGGCGTTAGGCCAGATCGCACGGTAGAAATAGCCGTCTTCGTCGGTCAGGCTCGGCACATCAGTCAGAGGTCGCCAGCGGAGGTGCTCCCACTCGCTGGTCAGTGTGAGGTGGATGCCAATGTCCGTATCGAGGCTTTTGGCTACTTCCACTGCTTCCATAAACCAGGGCGCAGGTGCCATGACCTCCATAGTGGTGGCAATACCTTTTGAGCAAGCCTCGTGAATACCGGTATTCGCAGAATGAGTATAGCCTAAATCATCAGCCCGGACGATGAGCCGTTTGGAGCCTTCGTTTTTCAATGAAGGCTGCCCAAACAAACTGATTGACAGAAATAAAATGGATAGGAGGAACAGGTTCGATTTCATAAGCTCTAAAAAAGAGGTTCTTGAGAAACAAGAGGTTCGTCTTTTTACCAAAAAGGACGTGTATTTTAAGCTTTTGCTAAAATACCCCTCTAATTCACCAATATAATAAACCTATGCGATAAGAATTGAAGCGAAATTTGGATTCAAGTTTCATACACATACTAGATGGTTAGGAGCAGTGCACTTCGGTGGCTGCTCCCTATTTATATCTGATCTTATGAAGAACTCATTCGACGATCGGCTAGCTGCCTTAAAAGAAGCCCACCGCGCACTTATCCTACGCCCCAATCAGGCTGAACATTTGGGCAATGGTATCTTTAAACGCTACGAACATCCGGTACTTACCGCCGCGCACGCTCCACTCACCTGGCGCTATGACCTCAATCCCGCTAGCAATCCTTATCTAATGGAGCGGCAGGGGGTTAATGCCACTTTCAACCCCGGTGCAATTTACCTGGATGGCAAATACCTGCTGGCTGCCCGTACGGAAGGGGCAGACCGGAAGTCCTTCTTCGCTATAGCTGAAAGCCCGAATGGCATTGATCAGTTTCGATTTTGGGATTACCCGGTGCAAATGCCGGAGACCGAAGACCCTGATGTTAATGTTTATGATATCCGTTTGACGCAGCATGAAGATGGCTGGATTTACGGGCTCTTCTGCACAGAGCGTAAAGATCCTGATGCACTTGCTGGTGATACCTCCGCTGCCGTAGCCAATTGCGGCATCGCCCGCACCCGCGACCTCAAGTCCTGGGAACGCCTGCCCGACCTGATTACCTACAGCGGGCAGCAGCGTAATGTGGTCTTGCACCCGGAGTTTGTAAATGGGAAATACGGGCTATACACCCGCCCACAGGATGGTTTTATCAGTGTTGGCAGCGGCGGTGGAATTGGTTGGGGGCTCGCCGACAGTATGGAAAATGCCGAGGTAAAGGAAGAGATTATTGTAGATAACAAAGTTTATCATACGGTAAAAGAATTAAAGAACGGACTCGGTCCATCGCCTATCAAAACCAGGGAAGGCTGGCTCCACTTGGCACATGGTGTGCGCAATACAGCGGCAGGCTTGCGGTATGTACTTTACCTGTTCATGACCGATCTGGAGGACCCGACAAAAGTCACCCATTTGCCCGGTGGTTACTTTCTGGCGCCGGAAGGGCAGGAGCGGGTAGGGGATGTTTCGAATGTCGTTTTCGCGAATGGCTGGATCGTGAATGAACGCGACGAAGTCTTCATCTACTACGCCTCTTCGGACACACGGGTGCATGTGGCAACCACTACTGTTGAGCAACTAGTAGACTATGTGAAGCATACCCCTGAAGATGGTCTGCGATCTGCTGCCAATGTAGCTGCCCGGATGGCGCTGATCCAAAAAAATGAAAAGTATCTTAAGCAGTACTAGTGATGGGTTTTTTAATGCCTGACTAACTATCAATTCATAGTTAAAGAGAATTTTATTAACCCTGTTTTCCTTTTGTTTTTTATTTGTTAGCTGTGCAGGGCAGCACCTTTTTGCCGCCCCGGCGCGACTAATCACAATCTATTGCACTCATTCGTGAAAATAGTGGACTATTGGCATTGAGCGCGCTAACTACTTTTAGCATGTTGCAACTTACCCCGCTGTAAAAACGCTTTTGGCTTTGGCGGCATTACTCGAAAAAAGAATAACATGAAGCAGTTTTATCTATTTGCTATAGCGATATTGGGCCTTGGTACCACACTGTCAGCACAGAACCTTGAAAGCCTGCATCTGCAGGAACCTGATTCCCTAATTCCCCATTTGTTGCGGAGCGCTGACTTTTGGAAACACTCCGTAGACTGGGAAGACGGAGGCTTTTACACCGAAGTGGAACAGGATGGTACTCCGGAGCGGACCGACCGGAAATCTTTCACCCAATGCTCCCGCCATGCCTACGGCTTTTCCCGTGCCTTTATGGTGAGTGGGGATGAGGCTTACCTCGATTATGCAGAACACGCCATTCAGTGGGTATACGACCACGGCTGGGATCAGGATAACGGCGGCTGGTACTTTAGCAGCGACAAGCTTGGTAACCCTTCTCCGCCCTACGGTGGAGGCTGGAATCCCAACGAAAGTAAGTGGTCTTTCCAACAGCATTACAGCATTCTGGGGATTGGGGCAATGGCCGAAGCCACCCGAGAGCCCCTTCACCTGAACTGGCTGGATCAGGGTGCTCATTTCAATGACAGTTTGCTCTGGGACAACCGCCCTGCCTATCTCGGCTATTACCATGATGCTGATGAAGACTGGGGCAATCCCCGTGGCAAAGGCTTTACCGCTACCGTGGATGCCATTACCACCTGGGTACTGACCAAAGCGTTGTTGTCCGATGCGCCGGAAGATGAAGACCGCTTACTGGCGGTAGCCGAAAACATCATGGACCATCTCTACGAAAGCATGTTTTTACCGCAGGTGAATTTTGGCTTCGCGGAATCCTACAACGCAAACTGGGTACTAAATACCAATTCCCAGGGCGGCTCCACCGGGCACGTCATCAAGACCGCATGGTGCCTTGCACGCGCCTATATGATTGACCCTAATCCGGCTTATCTGGAAGCTGCTCAGTACATGATCGATGATATGATGTACAACGGCGGCTATGACTATAATAACGGTGGCTTGTTTACCGGCTACAACTGGGTAACAGGCGCGGTAACTCAGGAAAAAGACTATTGGATGCTGGAGCAGGGCGTAACCAGCGGACTAATCAATTATTACCTGGCTACAGACAGCATCGACCGGGAATTGAACCTGGGTATGGCAGATGGGTGTATGAAGTTCTTCATGGAGCATCTCGTCGATCCTGTTTATGGTGAAATTTTTTCCCAGACCAATGCAGCGGGCGGGGTGATCAATAATGACAAGTCAGACCCGTTTAAGGGGGGGTACCACAATATTGAACTCGCCTATCTGGCCTATATCTACAGCAAGCTGTTTGTACATGATGAAGAAGTGAAGCTGTTTTATAGATTTGAGTCACAGCCCGAAGCAAGATCATTTAAAATGACGCCTGTTGCTGTGCCGGATGTAGCACTTAACATTTCCAATGTGCTTTTGGATGGAGAAGCGTACACTGACTACGACCCTGATAGCCGTGTCCTGAATATACCGGCAGGCACAGGTGGGATATTCGAGATTACCTACAATATGGATGAGTTTGTCGATGCTGGCGAGGTTGCTGCGAATCCGGAAATCAATTTATTCCCCAATCCATTCGTTTCCCACTTTAGTCTGGAAGGGTTGACAGCAGAAGCGGAACTGGATATGTATAGCTCGAACGGACAGTTGCTCAAACAATATGTAAACGTACAGAATGGTCAGCAAATACAGCTTAGTACATTGCCTGCTGGTGTGTACATTGCAGTGGTCAGAGCCGGTGGGCAAACCTCCCGTCAAATGCTGGTGAAGCAATGATACCTGGCGGCGATGAAAATTACTACTTTTGTCAAAACTGATTTCCTAATACGAACTGCCTTTAAGGCGATATTTCATCGTCTTAAAGGCAGTTTTTTGGTTGGTTTTTTTGTGCTTTCCTAAAACAAAGAATAAATCCTCAGCTGAGCTCAGGCTATACTTGCTTTTTTGCCGCAAAATAGCAACAGCGGAAAATTTTGTTTTGTATATTGAGCCTACAAAACACAGCAATTCATAAATCACCTCCTAACCAAAGAGTTCTCTATGAACTTGAAAGCCACATTTACCATCCTAGCCATATGTCTGCTATCTTCCAGTATGTTACCAGGGCAAATGCAAAATATACGCTTTGACCGGTTGAATAAAGAAGACGGGCTGAGCCATTCTCTTGTCAATGCAGTTGTGCAAGACGACGTAGGGTATCTTTGGTTCGGTTCCCAGGACGGGTTAAACCGCTACGATGGATACGAATTCAAAGTTTTTCGGCCGGGCCTTAGCAAAGATGACCTGATGCATCAGTGGGTCACCTTTTTATTTAAGGATAGCTATGGCCAAATATGGATCAGGTACAACAAACAGGGCTTAACGCGCTACAGCCCGGAAACAGAAGCCTTCCGAAACTATTTGCATGATCCTCAATATCCAAACTCCATAGGGAGTGACCTGATAGAGAGTGAGATTGCGCACAACAAAACTTTAGTTCACGAAGATGCCTGCGGCGAACTTTGGGTAGCTACCAGCAAGGGCGTAAACCGTTACCGCAGAGGCACCGATGATTTTGAAAGAATTTACTTTAAGGATTTGAACGGGGTGCCAGTTCAGCCTGCCATTACTTATCTGGAATCAAACGAGGATGGTTTGCTTTTCCTGGGCACCCGCTATGGATTAATACGGTACGAGCCTTCAACCGGAAAGGCGAAATTAATCATGCCCCTCGAGATAGACTCCGGAGACTTCATCACTACGATAAATTGCGACCGTAGAGGTGCAGTATGGGCCGGAACCCGGCAAAAAGGGATATTCCATTTCATTTTGGATGATAATGGTAACAAAATAAAGGAAACTCAGTTTTTTGATTGCTTCCTGACAGATCCGAAGCAGGATGAGGTATGCGCCTATCGTATTTTCGAAGACCGGCAGGGCGGGCTTTGGTTTGGGGTCACCCACGGTTTGTTTCACCTGCCTGCCAATACTGATGTAAATACGGCTTCTTTGGCTATGTTACCTCTTGGTGATGTTGGAGAAAGCATCTCTCTGATCATGCAGGACAGCCGGGGTAAAATATGGGTAGCTCCTGGCTTCATCAATGGGCTATTCCTGATTAATCCAGAGGATAAAAGTTTTCAAAAATTCACTTATGACCCAGAGGTAGAGAACAGCCTTGGTCCCAATGACATCAATTTCCTACTTGAGGACAACAAAGGCAACCTTTGGGCCGGGCATGAAAAAGGTGGAATATCAAGAGCAAACCTTTACAACAAAAAATTCTGCCACCTGAATCAGACTAATCAATTCACATCAGGCCTGCCCCATAACGACATTTATGGCATTTTCAAGGATCAGTCCGGAGGCCTGTGGCTGGGCACCTATGGGGGATTGTACAGAAAAGACATGGTAACGGGTGTGGAAACCGTTTTTCAAAAAGGAGCTAAAAATTTTGATCAAAAATTTTCTATAGACCCTAAACCTGATGGACGGCTTGCGGGTACCATAGAAAGCGGAGAGAACGGTAAAATCTGGTTCGGGTTTTTCGACTATAAAGTTAGTGAATACAATCCGGAAACTGGTTTCTTTAAAAACTATCAGCACCATCCGGAAGACTCCGCTGCTTTTCGGATTTGGTCGATGCGGGACATCTGCAAAGCTAAGGATGGGAGTGTATATTTTGCAGGCACCAACTTTGGCCTATGCCGGCTGGAACCGGAAAGTGAAAACTTTGAGTATTTCATGGTCGATGAAAACGATCCTAACTCAATTTCTGACAACTGGCTTTATCGGTTGTATGAAGATGAAGAAGGGTTTATTTGGGTGGGAACTTCGAAAGGCGGGCTTAACAGGTTCGATCCTCAAACTGAGACCTTCAAAGTCTACTTGCACGATTCCAATGATCGCACCTCACTACCTGGCAATACCGTGAAGTGTGTCCTGGAGCGGGAAGGCAGAGATGGTGGAAGGTTTTTATGGCTGGGTACGGAGAATGGGCTGAGCCGTTTCGACAAAGAGACAGAAACGTTTAAGACTTACTTCTCCAGAGATGGTATGTTTAGCAATGTTGTGCACGGTATGCTTGAAGATGATCACGGCCGTCTTTGGATCAGCACCAATGGTGGGATTTCCTGTTTCAATCCGGAAAATGAGCAATTTACCAACTACACCAAAGAAGACGGGCTTCAGGATAATGAGTTTAATGAGGGAGCCTACTTTAAGGACGATAACGGCTGGCTGTACTTTGGCGGTGTAAATGGGGTTACGATGTTCCATCCGGACAGTTTAGCGCCCAATCCGTTTTTACCCGAACTGACGATCACTGAGGTTGAAATAGACAACCAAAGGGTAAGTCCGGGTGACACACTCAACGGGTACGTGGTCCTGGATCAGTCTATCAGTTATCAGGATAAAGTCACCCTGCAGCCAAAGAACCGAATGGTTTCTTTCTCCTTTGCCGCCTTCCACTTTGCGGCGGCCTCAAAAATTCGCTATCGGTACCGGTTGCTACCTTATGAAGAAGACTGGACTGAAGTCGATGCTTCCAACCGTCGGATTAGTTACATGAACATCCCTCCGGGAACTTACGAGCTGGAGCTGGAATGCTCCGGAATAGACGGTCAATGGGGTGGTGACTTTCGGCGGCTGAATCTGGAGGTCCTGCCTCCATTTTGGAAAACCAACTGGTTCCGGGCGCTGCTCATGACCCTCATCTTCCTCACTATTCTGGCCACCATTCATATCCGGACCCGCGTGCTGGCTTATCAGAAGCGGGTGCTAACCCGTGAAGTTAGCGTACGTACTAAAGCCCTGAAACATAAGTCGGATCAGCTCCGGGAATCCAACCAACAACTAAAGGAGCGGCAGGCAGAAATCGAAGAACGTAACCTGCAGATAGCAGAACAACGCGACAACCTGGAGAACCGCAATCAACTCCTGGAGCAACAAAAACAGGAAATTCAGCGGATGGCGGAACTGGTGCACGAATCCGATCAGTCCAAGCTTAACTTTTTCACCAACATTTCCCATGAATTCCGAACACCGCTTACCCTCATTATCGGTCAAACAGAGGGCCTGCTCAACCAACAGGACTTTAAATCTACGGATGAGGTGAAACGTGAATTACAACTCATCTACCGCAATGAGAAACGGCTTTACCGCCTGATCAATCAACTCCTTGAAGTCCGGCAAATGGAGTCCGGACAACTGAAATTAAAGCCACAACGCCAAAATGTAGTCGGCTTCACACAGGAACTGCTGG
>CAZNHN010000007.1:13436-29167 GCA_964572415.1 uncultured Phaeodactylibacter sp. | reverse complement strand
TTTTTCAGCCTGTGGCTGCCCGAAGAGGCATTAAGCTTGACCTGAAAGCCAGCCAGGGTAATATTGTTATGGATTTTGACAGAGATAAACTCGAGAAAATACTTTACAACCTGCTTTCCAATGCCTTTAAGCATACTCCCGATGATGGAGAGATTTTCGTCCTGTTGGAGGAATCGCAGGAGCGGCGGCGCTTATCCATGAAGGTCATTAATACCGGACAGGGTATCAGTGAAGATGACCTTGGGCAAATTTTCGACCGGTTCTACCATACCAATAATACACACGGTGAACTCAGCACCGGTATTGGATTAGCTTTAGTCAAAGACCTGGTCGACCTCCACAATGGCTCCATAGAAGTCCACCTGGTCGAAGAAGGGACTTGTTTCCAGGTCTGCCTTCCCATGCATCAGGAGGCTGCCACTGAATCAGCGGAAGCCATTATCGGGAATTTCAATTTCTCCCGTTCCATGATTGAACAGGCGGCAGAAACACCGGTTAGAAGTGAATGGAATACAGGGCTATCCAAGTCAGCAGACAAAGCCATTGCCAAGGCAGAAAAACCCCTGCTGCTCGTGGTGGAGGACAACCATGATATGCGGACGATGCTGTCCAGGCAATTAGGAAAAAAGTATAGTGTCATCACTGCAGAACATGGCAAAGACGGTCTGGAAAAGGCATTTGAGCGCATACCAGATCTCATACTCAGCGATGTCATGATGCCGGAAATGAATGGGTATGAGATGACCAGTATCCTTAAGGAAGACAAGCGCACCTGCCATATTCCGGTACTGATGCTAACTGCAAAGGTAGACCTGGATGATCAGATTACCGGGTTGGAAAGCGGCGCAGATGACTACCTGGTTAAACCTTTCAATCTGAGAGCTTTACTGTTAAAGTTGCATAATATGCTGGAGACCCGTCAGGCACTGATCAATACTGTGGGAGAAAGCGTTCCCCTGATTCCGGATAATGTCAATGTGAAGACAATTGATCAGGATCTACTCAGCAGCATTGTAAAGGTCATTGAAGAGAACCTGGATGATACCACGCTCAATGGCGACCGCCTTGCCATGGCTGTGGGCATGAGCAAAGGCAATCTTTACCGAAAGCTCAAAGCCATCTCAGGCATGACGGTTAACATCTTCATCCGGACGGTCCGTCTGAAAATTGCCGCTCAATTATTACAACAAGGTCAATATAATATCTCGGAAGTAGCTTATTCAGTAGGGTTTGACAACCCAAAGTATTTCTCGGTTTGCTTTAAGGAACTTTACAATCAGACTCCGCGCGCTTACATGAATGCGCATGGGGAAAAAGTCTAATTCCTGCCAACAGTAAGGGCGAAAAAAAGCGCCCCGGAATTGCAGCACAACATACTGCTTTCCGGGGCGTATTATTTTTCCTCAGTATAGGGAATTACTACTGCACGAAAATCTTACCTACGACTGTTTGCTCATTCTGAATGAGTTGCAGGATGTAGGTTCCTCTCGGAAATTGTTCCAGGTTGACATCAAAGCTTGCACTTTCGACACCCTCTTCGAACATGGTCGCCCCATTAGCGCTCATAATGCGCACATGCTGCAAGGGGTTTCCGCTTCTGATGTAGAGCGTTTGATCTGCAGGTACAGGGAAGACCTCTATACCGGCATCCTTGAAAGAGGAAACATCTGTCGGCAATAATACCTCGACATCAAAGGTTTTCGTAATGCTGGTCAGGCCACTTGAGATAGTAACCGTCATTGGTACGGTACCTTCTGTATCCTCTACTGGTGTCAAGGTGATCGTACCAGTGCCGCCACTGACTTCGCTCACTTCCGGAGCTGGAATGATGGAAGCGTCTCCGCTGACCACATCAAGGCTGATATCATCCATTTCACCATTAAACTGAATATTCGCGACATCTACCTGGTAGGAACTACCATCGGACATCACTTCCTGGTCAGGAATATTATCCGCTGTGAAGCTTGGGCTTTCCAAAATCTCATCCGTAACCAGCGTAGTGATACTGTACGGCGGTAGAATCATCCGGTTATCTGCCGAGCGGTCGCCTTCCATAAAGTAACTGCGGCTGATGGACTGGAAATACTCCAATTCTTCCGGCAGGGCACCATTGATGTCCCACTGTACACCTAAGGCCCGGTCACCGGAATTGACTACCACAATGGCAGTGGTGCCATCCGGACGAATTCCTGCATTAACAATCAGATCGTCTTCATTGGACTCAATAGCCATCATTTGCGTACCAGGCCGGAAGTAGCGGTAGTAGTGTTTGGCAGCGAAGTACTTCACGGTTTTCCGTCGCCCCCGGTAGTACCCGAACCTTGCACCATCGTCACTTGGGCCAGACTGCAGGGTCCAGTAAACCCAGCCCTGAGCTTCTCCTTTGCTAAGGCCAAGCCCGATTGCGCCCGCAACTCTCATCGCTCCTTCCTGATGGTTGTCGGGTTCCCCGCTGGTTTCGGTCATCCAAAGCTCCTTGGGCCCGCCTTCAGGTTCTGTATAATCCCGTGCCTGATTCTTCATCTCTATCCATTCTTCTCCACCCAGATTGCCAACGCCAATACCGTCAGAAGCATAGCCGTGAGTGGCGATGATATCTGTATACTGTGATGCTGTAGGGTGGGCTTTCAGTGCCTCCATGTAGGCGAGCATACTGTAGCCGTTGACACCCTGATCAAAGTTTTGTTCCGGCATAAAGATTTTTGCAGTGACACCCAATTCTTCAAACTTTGGGCCAACAAAGGAAACGACTTCGGCAAAGCGCTCCGGGTTGAGAATGGCAGAATTATAAAACTGAGAATAGGCAGGTTCGTTTTGCGGACAGATAGCATAGACTTCAACCCCTGTCTTAGCTTTCACTGCCAGCCACCACGCGGCCAGAAATTCTGCGTATTCCTCGTAAAGCTCAGGGCGGACTTTGTTATCTGTTGCTCCCCAGCCCGGTGCGCTATTCTCTGGTCCGCCAATTTCGGACAGCGAATACTTCATCCAGTAGGGGGGTGACCAGGCGGTAGCTATCACCTTCCAGTCTTCAACCCCTGCTGCCTCGAAGGCTTCCCTGTACCTCGAAATACCGGGATGGATAAAGTCGAAGTCCAAAGCATCATAATTGACAACGCTGGCATTATCATTATCATTAACGGGCTCAAACTCAGGTTCGATTTCTACCCGGATAATACTCAGACCCATATCATTTACAGCTTCTTCGGCTAAATCGCCGCTACGATCGTAGAAGGCACCAAATCCCTGTATAGTCTGGAGTTCCGTCGAAGCGTCAAGCGTTAAGGTAGCCTGATTGATTAGTTTCGGATCAATGACACGGACATTGAAGGTTGAAGTGGCCGGGATATCTACCCCTGCACCCGAGACTTCCACGGTAATATTGCTGGATCCCGTTTCGCCGGTCGGTACGAACGTCATCGTTGCCTGCCCATCTGTCACATCGGAGAAACTGATTTCGCCGAGTTCCGGATTGGAGTTCTCAGTGATGGAAAGTTCAGGCGGGTTATCGTTACCGGATCTGATACCCCTAATTGTGACTACCCGTTCTTCATCACTTGTCGTGATCCACTGCTGTGAAATGCCATCAATGGAAGCTACCACCGTGTTATTGCCGGTGAGTTCCGTAACTTCCGAGCCAAGACGCAGATCGCGGATGTAGTAATCGCCTGCCACCCAGGGGAAAAGGCTGCCAGCTTTGCCACCTTCGATATGCAGATGGAGCCGCACGATGCGGGCACTGTTTAGAGGAACCTGTTGAGCAGTGTGAAACATCTGATTGGTGAAATCAATCGTAACCCTGTGCCATTCTCCGTCGGCAGGGATGGTTTGTATGGTAGTGGCAGGCGTTGCCCCTGTGGTATATCGCCCTTCGTTGTCCCATAAGTACACGTTATAGTCGGAATTACTTGGACCATCCTCACGAACGACCCGTGCTTCGAAAGTCACGTAAGGGTAATCTGTCAGGTTGAGCTCATTGACAAACTGATAACCCTGTCCGTTCCAGTTCCGTTTATTTTGAGTAAAGGTGCCTCTCCAGGCTTCTCCTCCCTGTCCGTCATCAACTATGGCTTGGGAAGAGCCGTCGTCCGTATCGATCGTCCAGTTGTCTAGGTCGTATATGGCAATTTCTCCTGTGATGGGCTCCGGGATGATCACTAAGTCAAAGGCCGTTGAGGTCGATTGGTCTCCGTTGTTAACGCCATCTATACCTCCGTCATCGGTCACGGTAACCATCAGCTCCACGGTTCCGGTTGAATCCGGGGTGTAGGTCAGCGTAGCTGTGCCATCGACTACCGGGCTTACCGTGAAAGCATCCGCATCAATAATACTGGTGTCTGAGGACGTTACCGAAATGGTTAGGTTCTCGGAGCCACCTCCGCCATCCGTTAGACCAGTTAAGGTGAGCTGTGTTTCTTCATTAACGAAGACTTGCTGGTCCTGTACCCGGTTGATCGTCGGTGGTGCATTGAGCGATTCAAATACCTCGACATTGAAGTTTAGTACATTGCTCTGCTCTTCATCACCTTCACCATCCGTAAGGGTCAGTGTGACGCTCACCTGACCATTCACGCCCTCGGGCGGGGAGAGGCTGATCATGCCATTTCGCTCCCGCTGATCAAAGTTCGCATCCCCGCTTTCAGACAGTGCAGTTGGGTTAGGCAATATGGCTTCGTCAGAAGAAATAAGTGTGGCATTTACGATTTGCGCAGCTTCCGCATTGCCATCGTCAATACTGGTTAGCGCAACCATCGTGGTTTCGCCAGCCACAATTTGCTGATCAGCTGGCTGATCAGCAAATGGTGGTTCATTGCCTTTGATTTCTACCATAAAAGCCTGGCTGCGGGTATTCGTCCCATCAGTAGCGGAGAAAGTAAGCTCTACATTTCCCTTTTGATCGGATACCGGTGTGTATTTTATGGTTCCGGCAGGTCCGTCAAACGCTATTTCAATGCTATCAACGGGCAACAATGCTTCATCCGCGCTGCTGATTTCCAGCTCAGTGATGTTCTCGCTGAGATCAGAAAGAATGATCGTCTGCGTTTCGGAACCAATGTAACACGATTGATCCTCAATGGCGTTGAAGTGAATACCCGTTGGCGTAGCCGCACTTCCGATCATCAATTGGTCAATTTGTAGTAAGCCCTCATAGATAGTAGCCCGGTTGGTACCGGAAAACTGCCAGCCGTTCGGAATGAACTCCACCGCAACAACCCGGCCCAAGTTGAAATTTTCATCGTCTTCAAAGGTGTATTCATACCAGACATAAGGCCCAACGTCTTCGATGGTTCGTCTTTCGACATCGCTTGCATTTCCATCAAAATCGATCAGGCGTACATCGAAGTTGACGGCCCGGTCTGTTTTCGCCTCAATCATCAGGTGAGGGCTATCGGTAATATTAAGCTCCGCGGGTAAAGTGAAGCGGCCAAAAATCACTTCGGCCTGTCCCTTATCCATATCTATATTCAACAGGCTGTTCGCTTGCGAGAAACTGTAGAATCTGGCAGCAGACCACATCTGGGTCTCGTCCATGTCATCGTAGTGCGTAACGTAGCTTTTGTTATCGAAGATCAAGACCTCAAAGGTCTGCGTAACCGATAGCGGTGGGTTGCCATTATCTGTAAGCGTAACGGTAATGGTAGTGGTACCAAACTCACCATCTGCAAAGTCGAACTCCAAATCAGCTGACAAATTTGAAATATTGCCAATGGTAATATTTTCATCCGGGAGCATCGTTTGATTACTGGAAGTAGCCGTTAAGGTCAGCTCCTGCGAACCATCGTCTCCATCGGTAATGCCATTCAGCCGAACGGTAACGGTTTCCTCGGCTTGCGTAGGCGTAAGCGCTACATCCTGAACAGGATTAAGGGTAGGGTAGAAGTGGCTTTCCGGAAAAGCTGCCCGGCCCAGCGCATAGTCATCCATAGTAAACAAGCCCTCAATGGCAACACCAGCTTGCTGGAACCCACCCGGATCAATTTGAATCTCCCTGATTTTGGAGCAGTCAAAGTCTTCTGGCGCGTTGGCAAACCGTTCAGTGAAATCATAAGTATAAGTGGTATACTGCCCGTCACCCGTAATGGTCTGCGTAACATTACCCGCTGAAATACCATCACCGGGGCCTACACTTTTCACGTTGATCCGCCAATTGGTTTCCGCAATAGCTTCCGTTTTTACCCGAAAACTTACGTAAGGGTACTGGCACATATTAAAGTCAGATTCATCACCCCAAAAATCCTGGAAAAACCACCAGGCTTGCTTATTCAGGTCAATGTCGAGTTCCTCGTTGTCATTGATCGACAAGTCTGCCAGGTCACCCGGGATAGTAGCGAACTCCGTATTGCCGGTCGAAAAGTCATTCAGATAGAAATCATTGACCACTATTGGGCCGACCGGAGCAGCCGCCTGCCCAATCGCATAATCATCCATGTAGAACAGGGTGCCCGGCATGAAGTTCCCCGGTTGTATAAAGCCCGGGATATCGAACTTTACCTCCGCAAGCTCATTGCAGTCAATATCTCCAAGGACATCTGTAAAGTCGAATAAATACTCGTGGTATTCCCCATCTCCAATCAGGTCTGCGTCGAGCCATGGGGTATCCATACCTCCGCCCCGCAGCTGAATGCGAAGCCCTACGGCAGTGTCGGTTTTCATCTTAAACCGCACAAAAGGGAAGTCACAAATATTCAGGCGGTCAGCTGGCGGCCAGAAATTCTGGATGAAGTACCATTCCGTCTTGTTATTGGTAATGACCAATTCATCATTTTCGAAAGAAAAGGAATAAGGTACCGTGCCATCAGAGTGCTCGGGGAGGATGGAGGCCATGATCAGCCCATTCGACCCGCCTGTAAAGTCATTTTCGTAGGAGTTTTCCTGAGCCTGAAGGGCAGGAGGCCCCGTCATCCAACCTGCCAACAGCAGCAACAGGAGGTAAACAAATCTACGCATCATATAATTTGGTTTTAGTTAAGGATAAATAGGTTTCTTCTTCAATTTCTATAATGTTGATCGGAAAAGTGTCCTGAAGAGTGCTGTGGAGGTGTCCTGAAGAGTCATGGCTTGTATTTGGTATACTAGTTTTACTTTAGCACAAAAACATGCGGCTTTCTTATATCTGCTTATGCCTGGCTATTTTGTTGACAGGCTGTAGTACGCCTTCCACATCAGAACATTCCGGCGAAAACACCCCGGTAAATATCCTTTTTGCCATTGCTGATGACGCGTCCTATCCTCACTTCAGCGCTTATGGTTGTGAATGGATTTCCACCCCTCACTTTGACCGTGTAGCAAAAGAAGGCCTGCTCTTTACCCGGGCATACACCCCAAACGCCAAATGCGCGCCTTCCCGCTCCTGTATCATCACCGGGCGCAACAGCTGGCAACTGGAAGAAGCTGCTAACCACTGGCCTTATTTTCCGGCTCAGTTCAGGTCTTATGTGGAGGTGCTGCAGGAGGAAGGTTACTTCACAGGTAAGACAGGTAAAGGATGGGCACCGGGCGTTGCCCTGGATAGTTCAGGACAGCAGCGGCATCTCGCAGGCCCTGATTTCTCATCGATAAAAGCCACACCGCCTACTCCGCATATTTCCAATATAGATTACGCTGCCAACTTCTCCGAGTTTCTGAATGCCAGGCCTGAGGATCAGCCATTTTGCTTTTGGTACGGTGGCATTGAACCTCATCGCGCCTACACTTATGGTTCCGGGCCCGAACTGACCGGAAGAACTATTTCTCAAATTGATTCAGTGCCCGCCTACTGGCCTGACAATGAACGGGTGAGAACGGATATGCTGGATTACGCCGCCGAGATCGAGCATTTTGATCGCCACCTGGGGCGTATGCTGGATACCCTGGAAGCCAAAGGGTTGCTGGACAACACCCTGATTGTGGTCACTTCTGATAATGGCATGCCCTTCCCCCGTGCCAAGTCGAACAGCTACGAAATAGCCAACCACATGCCCCTCGCCATCCGCTGGCCGGCAGGCATCGAAGCCCCCGGCCGAACGGTTGATGCATTGGTTAGCTTCATTGATTTCGCACCTACTTTTCTGGAGGTAGCAGGATTAGATTTGCGAACTGTAAATATGCAGTCCATGACGGGTAAAAGCCTGGTGCCCATAATGCAAAATGAAGTGGAGAGCATCCGTGACTATGTACTAATGGGTAAGGAGAGACATGATGTTGGGCGCCCGGATGATGTCGGCTATCCTATCCGCACCTTGTTAAAAGACAGCTTCCTGCTCATTCAAAACCTAAAGCCCACCAGATATCCGGTAGGTCCACCCCAAACCGGCTACCTGGCTACCGATGGAGGTGCCACCAAAACAGAAGTCCTAAACAGCCGCCTGGAAACGCCAGACGCGCCCTACTGGGCATGGTGTTTCGGGAAAAGGCCGGCAACCGAGCTCTATGATTTACGAACCGATACCGATTGCATTTTTAATTTGGCAGGGCAACCGGAGTACGCTACTGTTCAACAAGAAATGTCACAGCAGCTATGGGCAGCGCTCAAATCAGAAGGCGACCCCAGAGCTTTTGGCAAAGGCGATCAATTTGATGCTTACCTTTATTCACATGAAAAGGACCGGGATTTTTACAACCGTATGATTAAAGGGGAGCCCGTTGAAGCCGTATGGGTGGAGCCCACTGATTTTGAACCCGATTTTCCTGAAAGAAAATGATATTGCTCTATGCCAAGATTACTGATGTTGCTGACTATTGCGGTTCTATCGGTTTTAGTGCTCAGGGCACAAAACCCTATTTCTCCGCCCGGGCTGTATTTAGCAGACCCGTCTGCCCGGATTTTTCAGGATGGCAGGTTGTATCTGTATACCTCACAGGATGAAAGCTGCGATTACTACTGTTCCCGCAGGCACTCCCTGCTGAGCACGACAGATATGAAGTCCTGGCAAGTACATCCGGACGTTTTTCATTCTGAAGGGCCTAAGGATGAAGTCCTGGAAAGCGACGCCCTGCTTTTTGCACCGGATGCTACATTCATTAATGGAAAATACCACCTCTATTATTGCCTGCCTGATCCAAACTACAGCGAAGGCGTTGCCGTTGGGGAAAGCCCGGCCGGGCCCTTCCGGGGCGGGCAGCGTATTGACCTGGGCGGCTACAATCAGATCGACCCTGCTGTTTTTACGGATGATGACGGCCAGACCTACTACCTCTGGGGGCAGTTTACTCTGAAAATGGCCCGCCTGAACCCCGATGGCAAATCGCTTGACCTATCGACCATACAGGATAGCATCCTTACCGAATCCAGGCACTACTTTCACGAGGGTGCCTACCTGACTAAACGTAATGGATTGTATTATTTGGTCTACGCAGACATCAGCCGGGCGGACAAGCCAACCTGCATCGGGTACGCCGTAAGTGAGTCTCCAATGGGCCCCTACACCTACGGCGGAGTGATTGTGGACAACCGGCAGTGCAACCCCGGCAACTGGAATAACCATGGTTCGATCGCTGAGTTTAACGGGCAATGGTATGTCTTTTACCACCGTTCGACGCATGGTTGTAATAAGATGCGCAAAGCTTGCGTCGAACCGATTGACTTTACCTCTGACGGGCATATCCCGGAGGTGCCCATGACCACGCAAGGTGCACTGCCGCCTTTGCCCGCCAGAGATACCCTTTCTGCAGCCAGGGCGTGTTTGCTATTTGGGGATGTCCGGGTGGTCCAATCGGGCGGGCAGTCTGAAGTGCTTTCCGGTTTCGGCAACGGTGATAAAGCAGCATTCAAATACATTAAGTTTGATACGGAACTGAAACGGGCCACCATCCGCCTTAAGCAAGGACAAAAGGGAGGTCAAATCCGCCTGCGCCTTGATCAACCCTGGCATCAGGAGATCGCCCGGTTTAATCTGCCGGAGGGGCAGCCCGGCTGGCAGACCCTATCGGTAGATTTGAGCAGTATACCGAAGGGGGAGCGCACCCTTTGGTTTCTGGTCTATGGGGAAGGTGCGGTGGAAGTTATTGACTGGGTGGTTTTTGAGTAGTTTTTTCAGTGAACAAAATAGCCAAACTATCTGCATTTTTACTGCTCTTGAATCGCTACCTTAACAGGCAGGCAGCTCATTTCCACTGTAGGATCAGATAGTTTTTGATCTGGTTACTGCTATCAACATGCTCAAACAATGCTCCGGATTATAATTATATATGTGAATACCTTTTATTCGACTTGCTGACTAACTCATGAATACCATTTTCAAATCATTTGGTATAGTCGTTTGCTTTCTGTTGGCTGGAGGCTTGAGCTCCAGGGGGCAGGGTTTTGAGTACCGGTTTAAGCACCTGAATCCCGATTCAGGTTTGTCAAGTGCCCGGGTAAACGCCATTACTGCCGACGGGCTGGGTTTTATCTGGCTGGCTACAGGAGACGGCATTGACAGGTTTGATGGACATGAAATAGTAGCTTTTGAGGCTATCTGCACAGACAGCGGCACCCTAATTCATCACAATATAAAATCCCTGTTTGCGGATGAGCAAAACCGGCTCTGGGTGACTTATTACGAAGCAGGGCTTTCCTGTTACAATATTGAAACTGGTGAACTGGTCAATTTTCACGGAGGAGCAGCGTACCCGGGGGCACTTGATGAATCTCCGGTAAATAAGATTTTTGAGGATTCGAACGGACAAATATGGTTGGGCACTGACGGAGGACTGTTTTTGTACGACGAGCAAGAGAAGTGGATCGAACAGAAGGAATTAAGCGCTTTGAATTCAGAAACCTCCGAATTTTCCGTAAAGGATATCATGGAAAGCAGGAATGGCTGGTTGTGGCTTACAGCGGATAATCTATCAGGCGGCGGGCAGGGTATTCACATTTACGACCCGGACAAGTCAGAACTTTACCAGGTTTCCACCAAGACGAATCAGCACTTACACTATCACGATGCATCAACCATATTCGAGGATGCCTCAGGGAATATTTGGATAGGTACACACCGGCATGGGGTCATACGCCTGAAAGCAGGTTATACGCTAAGTGAATTCAGTAAATGGAAGTTTGATTACTTTCTCAATTACGATTATTCCGACCCGTTTTTAAAACGATCGTACATAGAGGAGATTTTTGAGACCTCTACCGGTGACTTATGGTTTGCCACCCACCTGGGAATCGCTTTGCTAAGAAAAAACAATAGGGAGACAGATCAGTTCGAATACTTCCTGCATGAGAACAGTACCAGCGTAGGAGATAATAGTATTGCCAAAATCTCGGAGGACCGCTTGGGCAACATCTGGGCGATATCTAATTCAATGGGGCTGGGGCTGTTTCGCTATGATTATACGAAAGATACCTTCCAGGTTTTTAAAAATGATAAGCACAATAATCACTCCATACAGGGCAACAAGTACAGCGACCTGTTCATTGATCAGCAGGATATCGTATGGGTGGCGACTGATAATGCAGGGGTAGATATGCTGGACCTCAGGCAGAAGAAATTCCGGACCTATACTCATGATCTTGGGCAAAAGTACTCCCTCTCTTCCAATATCCTGTTTGGCATGGATGAAGATCAGAAGGGTAATATCTGGATCGCCTCCTACAACGGGCTCAACAAGCTAAATCCGGCTACCGGGAGAATTGACAATTTCAACAATGACTGGCGGGAGGGTTTCTTCAATCAGAATGAAATGTTTGAAGTCTTCTGCGATAACCGCAGCCAGCTATGGATCGGCTATCTACGGATACTGATCAGCAGGTTTGATCCTCAAACACTCAGGAACAACAAGAGCCCCGGCAACAAGGAGGAGGGAGACCGCTATTTGGGGTGGTCAGTACGTGATATCATCCAAGACCGAAACGATAATATCTGGATAGCTACTATGGGCTCCGGTTTGTGGAAGTATGACCCTGAAGCAGATGCTTTTTCCAGGTTCGTAAAAGACGCTACCGAAAATTCCATTAGTGGTAACGAAATTTTTGATTTGCACGAGGATAAAAATGGCAAAATATGGATTGCCACCTATCGTGATGGACTAAATCTTTTTGATCCGGTTAATCAGACTTTTGAATGTGTCTTACACCCGCGGAGTACCTCTATTTCCTTACCGGAGGTTAATCTGCATTGTATTGCTGCAGATGGGACTCTGCTGTGGTTAGGTACTGCTCACAGTGGTTTGATTCAGAACGATACTCGTTCCGGTGAGACGCAGCGGTACACTACTGCTGACGGGCTAAGCAGTAATTCCATTCTGGGCGTATTGCTGGATGAGGAAAAAAGTTTGTGGCTTTCAACCAGGAATGGTTTGTCAAACTTCAATCCGGAGACCGGTGTATTCAGGAACTTCACGCTGGAAGACGGGATACAGGGTAAGGAGTTTAATATTCTCAGTTACCTGAAGGGAAGCGATGGTACGATGTATTTCGGCGGGAATAATGGACTGACTGCTTTTCATCCCAAAGACATAGTTGTTGATGTGCGCAAGATTAAACCTTTAATACATCGTTTGAATATTTTCAATCAACCGGTGGCGCCAGGAAAATTCTATAACGGTCAGCGCATTCTTGAAAAAGCCCTTCTGTTTACGGAGAAGATCAGCCTGAAACGGAAGAATAATGTGTTCTCTATTGAGTTTTGTGCTCCGGGGGTTATTACCGACAATTATCAGTACCGCTATAAACTTGAAGGGTTTGATGAAGATTGGGCTTTGGTGCCATCCACTACCCGCAAAGCTACCTATACCGACCTTGACCCTGGTGATTACACCTTTCTGTTGGAAGCTGTACAAAACGATGGGGGCTCTTCAGAGGAGCTGCGACATCTTCATATTACTATTTTGCCTGCCTGGTACGAAACCACTACTTTCCGAATGCTTTTGTTTTTCTTCGCGGTTGCCTCGATCATTCTGGCTTTACGCCTTAGAACGATACAGTTAAGAAGGCAAAAGCTGGCCCTTCAGAAAGAAGTCAATACAAGGACCCGGGAATTGTCTCTCAACTATGAAACACTGCTACGCCGCAATCAGCAGCTCATTGCGAAAAGCAAAGAGGTCAGTGAAATGTCTGCCCGGATTCATGAGCTTGACCAGGCAAGATTGAGGTTTTATTCCAATATTTCGCATGAGTTTAGAACACCCCTGACCCTTATGATTGCACCTACAGAGCAACTGTTATCAGCTTTGGAGCAAATGAGCATTTCAGAGGTGCAGGAGTCATTAAACCTGATTTATCGAAATGAGAAACGGTTGCTCAAACTGGTCAATCAATTACTTGAATTACGCAAAATAGAAAGTGGCAAAGTCCCCTTAATACTGGAAAGCGGAAACCCTCTGCCGGTGCTTGAGGAGCTGGCCTCCCTATTTAAGCACGTAGCCAGGGGGCAGCATATCTCCTACAGTTTTGAGGTACATAACCACGCGACTGATAATTATAAGCTGCTGTTTGACCAAGACAAACTTGAGAAAATTGCTTTCAACCTAATCTCCAATGCCTTTAAGTTCACGCCCCAAGGTGGCAAAGTAACAGGCAGTGCTGAAATCCTGAATTCCGGGCACCTGAAAATCAAAATCAGGGACACCGGGGTAGGCATACAGTCCGAGGATCTCGATCGTATATTCGACCGGTTTAGTTCAACTGCTGCCAACAGGCCATCGAGTACCGGCATTGGCCTTGCCTACGTCAAGGAGTTGGTGGATACCCACAAGGGAGAGATCAATGTCCAAAGTACGCCTCAAAAGGGCACCTGTTTTGAGGTTACCCTGCCGGTGGCAGGTAAATTCTATGGCTCGGATCAAGCCACGAAGAGCGAGCCTTTTCGGGCGCCGGAAAATAATGTACAGTACGTGTTGGATGAGCCGTTTGTGAAATCCCGCGAGCAGGAACTACAAGAGGCAACTTTTACCGAACCACTCCCGGACAAAAACATTCAAATCCTGATTGTAGAAGACAATAGCGAAATCCGAAAGCTACTGTCTGACCACTTAGAGCGCTACTTCACAGTCTATGAAGCTCCTGATGGAGAACAGGGCGTAGCGCTTGCCCTAAAAAGAATGCCGGATATTGTTTTATGCGACATTATGATGCCGGGTATGAATGGGCTGGAAGTTTGCCAGATCCTTAAATCAAGGCAGGAGACCTCACATATTCCGGTTGTGTTGCTCACTGCGCTGGGTGACGACAAAGATCAGTTAGCAGGCATAACGCAGGGCGCTGATGATTATATCGTGAAGCCATTTAACGTTAAGATTCTCACTGCTAAATTGCTCAATTTGGTCGCGATAAGGAAGAAGCTGAGAGAGCGTTTCGCCCGCGATTCATCCCTGGTTCCGGAATCTCTGGCGCAAAACAACCTGGATGAAAACTTCATTAGCAGCGTAGTGGATTTCATAAGAACAAACATTCAGGATACCGACTTGAACGCGGATCGTATTGCCCGTCACCTGCATGTAAGCCGTTCGTTTGTCTACAAAAAAATCCAGGCGCTAAGTGGTAAATCCGTCAACGAGTTTATCCGGATTATCCGGCTGAAGTACGCCTGTGAACTTATGAAGGATAACGCTCTTACCCTCTCCGAAGTCGCCTACTCTTCAGGCTTTTCCAGTCTCAATTATTTCTCCCGAAGTTTTAAAAAGCAGTTTAATCAATCTCCGTCTGATTTTCAGCAACCACTCTGATACCCTGATCTACTGAGCCAGTCAACTGAAAAAAAGGGGTAAAACACAATAGTGACAAATAAAAAAACAATAGTGCAAGCTGCTCAAAATACTTGCCTTTACATTAGGAGTCCGAGATGGTGAGTAACAGCTTTCCCGGGAAGTATCCGGGAAGCTCTCCATACCCATCCTGAATCCTGGATCGGTGCATCTTGTGTTTTGTCCTAACTAAAACCTGTCATTATGATTCGTCAGCTGTTTAAGTGCAATTGTCTGATCGCTCTCTTGGTGATGTACGCGTTGAATATTACCGCGCAAGTTTCTTATTCCGATGCTGGTTACCTGAGTGTAATTGATTTTGGAGCCACACCTGATTTTCCCGGTGACGATGACCGTAGTGCCATCAATGAATGTATTCAGGCAGCTATGAATCTGGATAAAGGAGTGTTCCTGCCTGCCGGTGATTACCATATTACAGGCAGTCTGATTGTTCAGAATGATGAGTTGGGCTGTGATCAGTTTATTATGATTGCCGGTTCCTCCAAATACCCAAATCACCGCAGCCGGGTTATTCTAAAGCAGGGTTCGGGAAGCCATACGGTATTTGAATCTATTGAGTTTGGGTTAGAAGGTGGAACGTGCCACGGCAATTCCGGCTGGACAGATACCTACCACAGAGTGCTAAAACACGTGGATGTTGTTGTGGAATCAGACAATCCAAATGCAGTAGGCGTGAGGTGGCGTGGCGCGGAAGGTTGTGGAGTGTATGATGTACACGTGGATCTGACTGCAGAGCCTACTGCGACCGGCTTTCAAAACCTCCCGGGATCAGGAGGCAGCGTCCATACCATATCTGTCATTGGAGGAAAGGTAGCCATTGACTTGTACCCCTACGGAGATTTTTGGGAGGGTGCTCAGCCTTCCCCCACGGTATCAGGTGGCTATTTTGAAGGGCAAACGGATCATGCCATTGCCGGCGAATGGCGTGGGATGCTCAACCTTGTAGGCTGCCATTTCAAAATGACCGACAATGCGGTTGTTGTTGACGATGACGCAGCCCACGGCCGGGTTCGGCCAGACGCGCCCCAGCCCGCGCCGGCCAAGCGCCAGCGCATGAGCCATGT
>CAZNHN010000007.1:3920-13426 GCA_964572415.1 uncultured Phaeodactylibacter sp. | reverse complement strand
GCGGTTGTTGTAAAGGATATTCGAAGAATGGGACAGGGCGGTTATGGCGGTTCGGCTGCGCTTGTAGATTGTATCGTGGAGTATGAATCTGCTGATGGCGACAATACCGCAATGACCATGATGGAGTTCGAAATAGCCAGTGGATTCACCTTTACCAATTCCTACTTTAAAAACCTGGACTATATCACCACCGGGTATGCTACAGCTAACCCCGAAGGATGGGTTTACTACGAAGAAGTAGCGTACGATGATGCAACCAACTTCGATCAGGGTGGCATAACCGTTAAGCAAGGGGTTTTTATTGACAAACAACTGGAGGTCGAAGACAATATCTGGATAAAAGGTGCCGTAGCAGGTATCGTGCCCCCGGTTCACCTGTGCACACAGCATCATTTGCCACGGCCCTTCCCCAGCTTTGAAACCGATGGGGCAGTCTGTATTTCTGATTTTGAAAGCGATGTTGTTGGCGAGGATTGGTCAGTTGCTTTTAATAACGCTATAGCTCAGTCAGACGTGGTCATCATTCCAAATGGGGCGTACATGGTGGCCAATACCATTCAGCTAAAAAGCAATACGAAGCTTTTAGGGCTGCACCATGAGCGGTCTTTTATTTTCAGCTCCGGAACCCATACTTTTGACACTTCACAAGACCCGTACGCTGACCCCAGGCCAATCGTACAGACTCCGGATGATGCCAGCGCAACCTGCGTGGTTTCAGACCTGGCTATAAATGTCGGCATCCCGCTAAACGGAGATGCTCATAACCCTGGTGCTGTTGGTGGATACCCCTTACTTTGGCGCGCCGGAAGAAATTCAGTCATTAAACACATTGATGTCAGAAGCTACCGGTTAAATTTCTTTAGAGATCATTTTGCACTTGCCAATAATGATTATTTCGAAGAAATCAATCTCTCTCAAACCCTTTCTCCTGTAACCTCCGGTGATTTGTCTGTGAAAACCTACAACATCACGGGGGTTTGGAATACCAATAAGATTTACCTCTCGGCTTTTTTGCTGGAAACACACGATGGAAACCAACGGCTGATTACCCGCCCTTTTGACGATGTCTTTGATCCTCGTGAGTACAATCTCCCGTACTCAACGCCCAACCTGACCATTGAGCATACGGCAGGGGAGACCTTTGATTTGACTTCGCTTGCCCTGGGCACAGCTGACTTTAATACCAGTGATCATACGATTTATATTTTTGGATATAAAGACAGCAACCCTGTCCCTTTTGATACCATAAGCCTGTCTGCCGATACCTCCAATGCCAGGCCTATGCTGCAAAGTGTAGAGGTCAACTGGATGGCGGTGGACAGCGTGGTCGTGCTTTCTGAACGGGCATTCGCTATTGATGATCTCAACACATCGCTTGGAACAATGAGTTTTGAAGAGATTTCCGGCAGTTCATTGACTTATGATGCCAGAATAACGCAGCCCATGTACCAGCATTTGCATATCAATCCGGAGGTACATGATAAAGTACTGATTACCGGTAACGGAGGGGGTAAATGGTTTAATCATCAGTTGCATGGTAAGCAATGGCTCAATTTTAACAGTGGCTTTTTGCGCATTCAGGATACTTATGGCAATGAACCTCTTCATATCTACCACTTACACGCTCAGCATGGTCATCAAAGAGCGAGAGTTTACATCGAAAATGCCAGCCATGTAAGCATTTACGGGACTAAGGTGGAAATTCCTACGAGCTTTATCCGGGTTAAGGATTCGGATAATATTCGGGTGTTTGGGCACGGTGGGCTTACCAATCCAATTCCCGGCCACAACTACTACTATTTTGAGAACACTACCAACTATCTGGTGGCTGGACTGGCAGAACAAACCTATAACTTTAATCTATACCCGGGCGATGAGTTCAATGAACTAACCAGGCTTGCTATTCAGGATGGGGCCTATCGCACCCTTGCGGATATAACTAATGGCGTACAAACAGATCCTGGATTTGATTACAAACCCATTTTATGGCGAGCCGGCAATCCCGAGACAGGAACGCCTTCTGGATGCAATACCTTCAGAAGCCTGGAGGTCGAAAACGGGCAGCAGTCGTGGCTCTATTGCGTTGGGGAAGAGGTAACCCTGATTCCGGATCAAGTGGAATGCATGGAGTTTACCGGCTGGAGCGGATACATTACCTCAGCGGAAGACACCCTTACCTTTATCATGCCTGATGAAGACATCATCATGACTGCCGAGTTCTCTGAAAGTGTAACCCATGAGGTACTTGTTAACAATGGCTTCGGTAGCGGCTTCTACTGCGAGGGTAGTGAGGTCTACATTTATGCAGATGAACCCGTTCCTGGCTTTCAATTTAAACAATGGGCAGGAGACGTGGAAGGGCTTTCGGATTCTACGATTGCCAACCCGGTGCTTAAGGTTCCTGATACTGCCGTGACGATTACCGCCGAGTACGAAGTAGCCCCCGTTGTTCCCGAAGTTGAAATCACTAACCCTGCTTCAGGAGATCTTTTTCAGCACAACGAGTTAATATCTGTTCAGGCTAACGCGGTCATCCCGTCAGGAACAATCGAAAGTGTCCGGTTTTACAATGGCGAAACCTTGCTCGGTGAAGTCAATGCTGCACCCTATAATTTCGACTGGCAGTATGGCCCGGAGACCGTGGAAGAAGTGAAGCTTGTAGCCAAAGCGTACAGCGATGAAGGAACTACTGCCACTTCTGATACCGTATTTGTGACCGTGAACCCGGTACGTGCTCCCTACTTTGGAACACCTCATGTTATTCCCGGAAGGATCGAAGCAGAACACTATGACCTGGGTGGATTTGATAATGCGTACTGGGATGATGATGCCATTAACAGATGGGATGATTTCAGAGTAGAGGAAGGAGTAGACATACAAACGACTTTAGACGATGAAGGGGAATACAACATAGGCTATATAGAAAATGGGGAGTACCTGAAATACACTGTTACTGTACAGGACACAGGGTATTACTCCATTATTTTCAGAGTGGGCTCAGCTGTAGGTGGCGGGCAGCTGAGAGTTTTAGCGGATGATACTGACGTAACCGGGGTTGTCCATTTCCCGAATACAGGAAGCTGGCAAAACTGGGCAGATACGGAAATCAATGAAGTCATACTGAATGAAGGTACACAAACCCTGACCTTTGAGGTCGAAAACAGTGGGTTTAACCTCAATTACATTGATTTCAAGTTCGACTCAACCTATATCTCTTCGGTGGACCCTGCCGGTGAGACGCTAAACTACGCTGTCTTCCCCAATCCGGTACAAAATGATCTGTTTGTTGAAGCACCGCAAGTGCCGGACGATACTCACTTCAGTATTTTCAATAATTACGGGCAAATATTAAGGGAGGGCGTTCTAAACCGCGGTACCAACATTATCGATGTTTCGCATCTTCCTCCCGGCTTATTCTATCTGGTTATACAGCGCCTGGAGTTTGCCCCCCAGGCTTTTAAGCTGATAAAGATCAACCATTAGTCGCACTAGTGGATAAAGCCGCAAATGCCTGACCATTTAAAGTTCAGCATTTGTAAGGGCTTCAGGGGCAAGAAACCTAGCAAGTAAACTAGTCAGCTGTAGCAGGTGCATAAGCTGACTCTGGCTTATCTAAAGTAAGTGCAGAGGAGCCCGGTAAAACATTTGCAATAATGCCTGAAACCTATTCCAAATTAAAATTTATAAAAATGAAAAACCAACTTACAGTCAGGAGGCCCTTCCGGAATCTTGTCACAATCTGTCTTTTTTTGCTAATCTGGGGAAGCGGAGCAAACCCCATTCGGGCCCAGTCAGATATTTCCAATCAGTTTGAATGGGGACAGATGATCCACGGAGGAGGCTGGGTCACCGGGATGAATATTCACCCGAGCGGGGATCCAATATTCTGCAGGGCAGACGTTTCAGGTGCTTATCGCTGGGATCCTGTAAAATCAGAATGGAAGTGCGTCGTTACCCAGGAATCACTGGGTAATCTGGTCCCGTGGGAGTATTGGGGGTGCGCCAGTATTACCTCTGCTCCTTCTGACAATAACCGCGCCTACATGGCTTTCCTGAATGAGCTGTACTTCAGCGACAATAAAGGAGATAACTGGACAAAAGCTACAAGCCTGGGGGTGCCTGTACTGGAAATGGGCGTGAATGACCGTAGTGGCCGTAATAATGGTGAGCGTCTGGTTGTTGACCCACAAAATAGAGATGTAGTTTATTTTGGGTCTAATCAGGATGGATTGCTGCGTTCTGTAGATGGAGGGCAGAACTGGACTGTAATCAGTACACCTGCAAATAACGCAACGAGTCAGGGAGAATTTCCAGGCATTATGCCTGTTATTGACGGAAACTCCCCTTTGATAAACGGCCGGTCATCAGTAGTTTATTTTACTAATTATAATGATGGAATCTACAAATCTACAGATGGAGGCGATTCTTATTCGCTCATCAACTCTACATCAGGGACAGACATTGAGATTACGGATCAGGGCGTATTGTATGTTAGCGCCAATGGTTCTGTCCTGAGATATAAAAATAATGTATTTACTCAGATTTCTCCCGCCAATCAGAATTGGACAGATATCACAGTAAATGGTGATCAGGTTTGGGTTATCGCCAGAGGCGGGTATCAGTTTTACTATTCTGCAAACAAAGGAGACAACTGGACCAAAATAAATGATGCTTACAGCGCTGTTGATGTACCCTGGTTGCCGGATGGAGATAATGAATGGCGCTCGATTGGCGAACTGGAAATCAATAAAGCCACCGGCAATCTTTGGATGTCCGAAGGGGTAGGGGTATGGCACTCTTCCAATCCAACCTCCAACACGCAGACCTGGGAGTCCAGGACACTGGGTATTGGAGAACTGGTCACCTTTGACATCGCCATGGCCGCCAACGGGCAGGTAGCGGGAGTTTTTGCGGATAAAGCTTTCATCATCACGGACAATACCGGGCCTGCTCAGGATTATTATCCTAATGATTTTATTGCGGGCTGGGATCTGGGTGTTTGTTACAGTCAGCCGAATAACATCGTAGTTAATATCGCACCCCAGCCCTGGAACGATCAGGGAGACCCGCCACAGCTGGCTTATTCTTCCGATAACGGGCAGACTTTTACTAACCTGCCCCCGCCACCTATTCAACCCCGGCAATACCGCACGACACAGGGCAGCAAGGTGGAAGTTGCCTCCAACGATCCGGATAATCTGGTTTGGCTCAATTTTACGGATCACCCCGAAGCTTCAACACTTTACTATACCACCAATCGTGGAGCATCCTGGCAGCAAAGCAATGCTTCCAATGGATTTGTACAGGGTAATGAGCATTCTGCAGCAAGCTACCTGGCAGCAGATCCCAATATGCCTAATACCTTTTATTTTCACGATGCAAGCGCTACATTTTACCGGTCAACGGATGGCGGGGCAAACTTTGTCCAAATGAGCACCTCTACACCTCCGGGCGGATTTCATGCGGAGTTCAAGCTGATACCTGGCCACGAGGGGCATCTGATCTACACACCGGGCATGGCCAGCCTAAACGATGCACAATTGTTCCTTTCGGAAGACCGGGGAGCAACATTTACACCAGTGCCTAATGTCACAGAGGTTGGCCAATTGGCGGTAGGTAAAGCCGCTCCCGGCGCTCCATATCCCACCATCTTTATCATCGGTAAGGTTAATGGTGTACAGGGAGTCTACCTCTCGATCGACAAAATGCAATCCTGGCAGTACATGACCGATTTCCCCACCGGCCGTTCAGACTTGATTACGGAGTTGGAAGGCGATATGAATAACTTTGGAGACCTGTATGGCGGATTCAAAAGCTCTGGCATCTTCTATGCGAAGTACAACAGCACCCCCTGTACCGGTTACAGAACACTGACGGTAGAAAACGGCCTTGGCAGTGGTACTGTTTGTATTAACGGACAGGCTTCGGTAATCGCAACAATTCCTGAATGCTCCGCTTTCCTGGCATGGACCGGTGCTACGCAGTACCTTGACGACCCATCCTCTCCCACGGCTGTAGTGACTATGCCTGATGCAGATATAACGCTAACAGCGACTTTCACCCCTCTGCCGGATTACCAGCTCAACATCACCAACGGCACTGCCGGAGCTGCAGCTGCATGTGAGGGCAGCATCATAAGTATTCAGGCCAATCAGGCTCCGCCGGGCAAAGTCTTCAATTCCTGGACTGGCGACACTCAGTACCTCACTGACCCTTCATCACCTTCTACAACGGTCACAATGCCCGCAACTGATGTCTCATTAAATGTAGATTATGCCGATTTTGTCAGGCCCTATATTGACCAGAGTATCCCAGGTATAATCGAAGGAGAATACTTTGATAATGGAGGAGAAGGCATTGCTTATCACGATGATGCTACCCGAGATGGAGACCTTACCTTCCGGTCTGGTGAAACGGTGGATGTCGCAGCAAAAGCAACCGCAAGCAACGGCTATTCAATAGGTTGGTCGAATCCCGGTGAGTGGGTCGAATATACGCTTTCGAGTGTGAGCTCTGGAATATATGATATGGTGCTCTATTACTCGTCAGGTGCAACGGCACAAGGAGACCTAAGAGTAAGCCTGAATGGTACGGAGCTGACCACCTTCACTGACATGAGCAATACAGGAGCCTGGGATGCCTTCACGACGACCACTGTTCCCAGCATTAGCATCACTGCACAATCCACAAATGTGCTCCGGTTTGAGTACGTGGGTACCGTTGCAGGTTTCGACCTTGATGCTGTTGAATTTATCCCGGTGAACACTCCCGTTCTATATAATCTATCCGTCAATAATGGCATTGGTGGCGGTAACTTTGAAGCAGGGGCTGTGATCTCTATTTCAGCCAACTCTCCGGCAAGCGGAATGGTATTTGATCAGTGGATCGGAGATATTGGCAACCTGGAAAATCCGGGTGCTTCCACCACTACGCTAACGATGCCTGCAGCGGATGTTGCCGTGGAAGCCACCTATCAGAATGCCCCAACCGGAGGACAAACATTAACCCTGACCCCAATTCATGATGCCACTACAGAAGAAGGGCTGCCATCCAATAATACCGGCGCTTATCCATATGTTGAAGTCCGACAACACGGCTACGGCTGGTCAAAAGACGGTAATCTGATGTTTGACCTGTCCGGAGTAGGAGGCGTCATTACAGATGCCAGGATAAGATTGAATATTACTGATATCACAAACGCTGGCAGTGTTGCTTTACAACCAGTGGCCGATGATACCTGGAGTGAGTCAACCATCAATTATAACAACCAGCCGGCAGCATCAGCGGTAATTGCCTCACAAAATATTAGCTCATTAGGGTGGGTTGAAATTGATGTAACTGCGCTGGCAGAATCAGAAAGGGCTGATGGGAAACTTTCTGTCCGCCTTGTGGGAGAAGCAGCGGATACACGCTTTAGGTGCTCATCCAAGGAAGGCAGTACTCCCCCTGAGCTGATAATTTCCACTTCCTCATCTGGCTTGTCAACCTACAACCTTACAGTCAATTCAGGTATAGGGGACGGTGCCTATGAAGCAGGGACTGTTGTCGCCATCGTAGCAGCATCAGCCCCGACCGGACAAGAGTTTGACCAATGGACAGGTGATGTCACTACCATTTCTGACATTTCATCGGCAACAACCAATTTGACCATGCCGGCAGCAGATATAGCCATTTCGGCGAGCTATCAGCCTGTCCTAACGCAGAGCCCGTACAATGGCGCACCGGCCATTATACCAGGTATCGTTGAGGCAGAAAACTATGATCTGGGAGGATCCGGAATAGCCTATTTTGATACAGATGCCACCAATAACGGAGGATTTTATCGTACAGACGAAGTAGATATTCAACAATCAAATGAAGGAGGCTACCACATAGGATGGGCTGAGCAAAATGAATGGCTGGAGTATACGGTCGATGTACAGGCTGGTGCGGATTACAGAGTTATTGCGCGGGTAGCCTCAGCTGATAGTGATGGAAACAGTGGGTTTACCGTGTCATCAGACAGTGGTGGTTCCGCTTTTTTCAATGTAGGCTCCACCGGAGGCTGGCAATCTTTCACTAATATTGAAAAGACCATTGCACTCAATGCCGGTGAGCAAATACTTCGTATAGACATTACCGATGATGGGGTAAATATCAAGTCCCTTGAGTTTATTGAGGTATCCTCTCCTGTTACCTATAGTTTGAGCGTTGGAAATGGTTCTGGTGATGGAAGCTATGAGGCCAATACAAGTATAAGCATAGTCGCTGATGCGCCACCGGCAGGGCAGGTATTTGACCAATGGAGTGGGGATATTGCCACTGTTACAGACCCTTACAGTTCTTCCACTACACTGCTCATGCCTTCCTCCAGTGTTTCTGTAACTGCCCTTTATCAGCCAGTAGGCGGTTGTGGCATTACAATGCCCGGATCCTTTGCAGTTGAATACTGCGAACTGGCTGATGGGGCAACATTCCAGGCAGGCAACCCCATTTCCATAAAAGCCAATGCAACCAGCGATATCGTTAAAGTCCAGGCGTTTTATAACGGGTGGAACTGGATTGGTGAAAGTGCTTCGGCTCCATATGAGATTATTTGGAATAATGCCCCATCTGGTACTCACACCTTAAGCATAAGAGGGGTTGATGCCTCGGGGTCACGGACTCCGCTTTCCAGTATAACAATACAGGTGTTGTCGCCCAGGCCGGGAAGTACAAGCCCGGGTGATGTTGAAAAGGAAGTTAGCGTACACCCTAATCCCGTAAGGTCGGGTGGTGATCTGATTATTAGTGGTTTACCTTCAGCATCCCATCGCTACACAGTTTTTGATCTTAATGGGCGGATGGTTACAAGCGCTAAAATTTTAAAGGATACTGCTGCAATGACTTTCAATACTTCTAACCTCAATCCGGGTGTATATTCAGTAGTGATTTACACGGATGAGGGTTTAGTTGCCAGACGAGTTGTAATTTTCTAATGGAGCTACTTATGGTATGGGCTATGGATTGGCTTTTCGGGCCTTTCCATAGCCCTTTTTATCCTGAAATGATTTATTTGTCTTAAATATGGATTTTCTGTTAATCTGTCAAATGCAGCCCAAAGGGTGAACGCTCAACATAGCCTTAAAGAGGAATGAAGCTACATCAGTGAGCTTGTCAGGGATATTCCACCCACCCATCTCCCGGCCCGAATGCACCAATGTAGTTTTGCATACTGGTATCGATTTGCCCACTTGAGTCTGTGCCAATGCCTGATTTCAATAAACGGTTTCCGGCAGTCAGCCGAAAATCACCGGCTTCAGGGTTTCGAAGCACTGAGCTTTTCACCAGTGCGAGGCCTGTAGCCCGGTAGGAACGCCAGGGCGCATTTTCCGGCAGGTCAAATATGGAGCTGGGCGTTTTGAGGTCCGTGTAGTTTTTGTAAAAGTTAATCCGGCTCCCGGCAGGATCGCCGGGATAGACCAGGGCCAGGGCATAATCCCGGGGTTGCAGAATCAGGTTGTTAGCCACGGTCACATCTTCGACTA
>CAZNHN010000007.1:0-3910 GCA_964572415.1 uncultured Phaeodactylibacter sp. | reverse complement strand
TGAAATTTGCTCGATTGACATTGGTCTCCTGCCAGATTGTCGGTGCGGCCTTGCCTTCACCGCTGGGGAAGGAGATAGCAATACCACCTGCCGGACCGCTATTGCTGGCCAGGTAGCCATTGCGCCAGGCTGTATTGTTAAAAACGGAGATGTTCCGCAGGTCGGCATCTGAATCCCCCCAAGCTCCGGTAACACTATGGGCGTTCCAGGCACAGTCATAAACCAGGTTGTGATGAATGCGCACGTGGGTACCCAGCCCTCCGCCTTCCGTACCTATACCAACCCCGGCCCCCACCCGGACGGCGATGTTGTGGTCGAGCTCAATATGCTGCTGTTTACCGTAGCCATTTGGTGCAATGCCCCAGGCCCAGGGACGGTTGTGCGCATCGTGGACGTAGTTGTGGTGGACGCGCAGCTGATCTACATCGCCATCAATAAGAAAGGTTTCTTTGTCTGCCCAGGCGATTTCGTTGTAGCTGACTTCAATATTGGAGAAGTGTGCACCGTCTATGCCTTCCATGGGAGGCTTACGCGACCGCTCTCCCTGTGCCGCATTAATTTCAGGCATGTACAAAGGTTGGTTAGGATTAATGAAGGTGGAGTCACCAGTATCTAAAACCAGTGGCGCACTGCCGGCTTCTGTCACCTGGGTCGGGCCCATAAGTATGCTCGTCGGGCGGATGAGTGTATTGCCAATTATCTCGCCTTTGTCGATATGTGCGAACCGTATACCCGGAGAAAAAGTCAGATAAACGGAGTTGTAGAGCAGGGAAATATTTTCCCCGTATTCCGCTCCAATGCCCCGTGCTCTTGAGTGCTGAAGGTGGAGGTTTTTGAGCACGAAATGCTCGCAGTGGTCAATGCTGAACATGGCCTGATCCAGATTTAGCCAGCCCTCACCTGTTCCAAATGGATTGCTGCCGTAGGTGAGATGCGTTGCTTTGAAATCAAACCGGGCCGTTTCTCCCGGCCATCCGATAATCCGGGTGGGTTGTTCCGGTGTGGCGATCAGGCTGTCAAAAAGTACGGGGGCCTTACTGGCATATTCCCCTCCCCGGACGTAAACGGTACTGCCGGGGTCCACAGTGCTGCCGGCATGTTGCAAACTTTCCCAAGGGGCATCAAAGGTGCCATCTTGCTGGTCACTTCCCCATGGGGCAACATAAAACACGGGCGGTCTTGCGTTAAGGTGCACAGGCTCTACCTTGAACACCTCAATCCGGCTCCCATCAGCGAGACTGTCCGGAATGTAGAGCCGAATACGCTCGATTGGGTTTCCCGGAAAGGCATTCGGGGTCTCCATTGCATATTGCACAGCATATTTTCGGCTGATTGTATCAGATAAGACCACAGAGATCAATTTTGCAAAGGGTAGGTCATGAATAAACCCATCCGATTCATTCCACCATTCCCGTTGATACGCACCAATGGCCTCTCCGTAGCGGATGGCAATGGGCAATTCACGGCCGTTTTCATAGAACAGGATTAGCTCTGCAATAGCGGGGCGTTCCGGTAAACGTGATCCTGTTGCTCTTGCGGCCTTACAACCCTGCTTCCAGGTGTCCACTTTGCTTCCCGGTTTCAGCGAAAAATGTATCCTGACTGCATCGGCTGGCTGATCCGCTTTCCATTCAAATGGCGTACCGCTGTTGACTATCTTAACAGGATACTTGTCATTGGGCACCGACTCTGTACAGTTTGCGAACAAAAGTGTAAAAAGCAAAGCGTTGCCGAAAACAGCAATTCGGTGTGGCATAGGGTTCATATTTTAGTCGTTATTTCAGGATTACGTAAAGTGCATCCTCCGGCATGACCACCTGCAAGCCCTTTGAAACTTGCCGGGTAGGCAACTCCCTAACGGCATAGCCATTCTCATCCAACAGGACAGCTGTTGATAAATTCGGATTGCTGATGGTCAGCGTAACCTGGGTTGAAGCGGCCTTCCAGGGTAGATGGCCGGTTTTGAGAATTTCATAGCCCTCGACTTCCGTCTTACCAAGTTGGTAAGTCGCCGGGCGTTCCTCATAACCGGTAAGCTCGTATAAGGTATTAATCTGCACCAGTGCTTTTTGGGTGGAAGCCAGGGGTTTATTGTCCATTGCTACGGCAATGATGGTGGCATAATCGTTCCCACTTTGAATCAGCAGGTCTCTCGTGCGGAAACTACCATTTCCTGCTGTCAGAAACCCGGCAACCCCCTGAGCAGCAGGGGCATCCAATAGGCATTGCCCCTTACCGTAGTCCCAAATCAGTTCTCCTGTAGCGCTCGTAATGGTTTGGGCCTTGTAATCAATCCAGTCCTGTAGTTCCGGGGCAATATAGTCGGCGAGACCGGAACCATACGACACCCTGACTTTTCCGGTAAGGTAGGCCAGCGGGCTGACTGAAGTGCTCTTAGATAAAGTGGCCTGACCTCGTTCGTCCCGGTTGGGGTCAAAGCCGCTCTCTTCAGTCAGCAACGGTGCTTTTCTCTGATGCATAGCTTCCAGAGTTCTGTGCTCTCTTACGACTACCGGGGCTTCCTGTACATAGCCTTTGCGGTAAAGCAAGGCATTGGCCGGGAAAGGCGTGAGATAGGCTGGCATCGAAATATTAAACTTGAAAACCGGGAAGTTCCCTTTCTCAAACTGCTCATCAAAGGTGAAGAACAGTTCTTTACCTTCACTGTAAGTTGACGACCGTGGTGAGAACCAATAATAGGTAGCGAACCCACTTAAAGAAGCGTAGGCGCTGGTTAGAAAAACAGACTCCGCAGCATAACGGTGGGGGAGTGGCCAGCTGCTTTCCGTCATGGTAAAGGGATGCCCCTCTATCTGCTTGACATTGACCGGAAGCTTATGGGGCTGGTACAGAACGGATTCACCCTGATAGTAGTCACCGGCTTGATAGCGCCACCCCTTGTAAGGCCCTTCGTGCCCGGCACTGTAATAACGATTAACAGCCATAACCTCCGCTACAGTATTCGTATGCCGTTCCAGGTCAAGTAACCTAGTATTATTGGCCGTCTTCCAGTTCGTGCAGTTGATCAGCTGCTTACAGCCAATTTCCCGCAAGTGATCGTAGACTTCCTGATAAAACCCGCCTTGGACATCCGAAAAGAAAGCCATTTGGTCGGCAAGCCGCGCTCCATTGGCTTCCGGTTTATCCAGTGTGGCTTCGTAAATATGGTAAATACCGAGTCGCTGGTCTTCGGGGGCATCTGCTTCATGGCGGGCATCTGTTTCCCAGGCTGAATAGGCAGCATCCAGGTTCGAGTATTTAGCTATCACCCATTCGTGGAACTGATGCTCCATAGTCCTGCGTAACGATGGCTGAATAGCAGAAGAAATCGTCCAAAAGAACACCCCGTCTTCATTGAGCATCTGTATAAGCCCTACTGCCGGGTCGTCTTTCAAGGGTATGCCCGTATAGGGATTAGGAATGGTATACAGGTCGGTCAGCCAGGATTTGTAGGCCTCCTGAAACCGGTCATTAAAATACAGCAGCCCCCAGGGCTTAATCTTGCTGCCGGAGTAGTCCCCAAGGCCCCAGCTGGGAGGAATGGTGTCAATAAAGTGAGGCCAAAAGGGGCTGATGGTCGAATATATACCTTCCTGTTTAAAAATAGCGACCATTTTCCAGATGGCGTCAAGTTCGTCTTTATTCGTCTCGAATATATCATCCGTTAAGGAGTGTATCTCACCGTGGAAGCGAATCATATTGACGCCCTTTTTAGCCAGGAAGCGGGCGTGGTGAGCCAATTCCACCGCATTCATACGCCGGGCTTTATTCCCACCACCTGTTGCCCAAAACCGGATGGGGCCGCCGCGTTCGGTCACGAAGCTTTCCCGGTACTCTGAAAGCTGTACGAACCCGTTCTCACCAGCCACTTCTTCATTGAGGTACCGCAGGTCAAGCAACGCCGTAGTAT
>CAZNHN010000006.1:55307-56526 GCA_964572415.1 uncultured Phaeodactylibacter sp. | reverse complement strand
TATTGATAAAAGCAAAAAAATAGCTAAACTTCAATACGCGCCTTTCGGCATCAGCCCGGAAGGCGCGCTTCGTTTTTAACAGAAACATCACTCTGTTTTGCTTTCCATAGCAGGAATTTTTATTAAATTCCGGTCGTCCCGTATTGTGTTAATGCGGGTGGCAACGAAAACCAACTATGAAGGTATTACACATCAGCGCAGAGTGCTATCCGGCGGCAAAAGCCGGAGGGCTTGGAGATGTTGTAGGGGCGCTTCCCAAGTATCTCAACGAGGCAGGCTTGTCTACGGGTGTCGTCATCCCCAAATACCGCCTCAAGTGGTTTGAGGGCAAAACCTTTCAGCCCGTTTATCAGGGTGTAGTACGCCTGCACAACCGGCATATCCCATTCAGCATACAACAGTTTACCGGCGATAGCCTGGGCTTCCCTTTCTTCGTTGCGGATATTCCAGGGCTGTTTGACCGGGCAGGAGTCTACGCGGATCCGGATGGGCAAAGCTACGGTGACGAAGTGGAGCGCTATCTGGCTTTTCAGCAGGCAGTTTTGCAGTGGATTGTCAATAGCCCGGGAAAGCCGGCGTTGCTGCACTGCCACGACCACCACACCGGGCTGATCCCTTTCATGGTAAAGCATTGCCCGGAGTACCGGAGCCTGCAGCATATTCCTACCGTTTTTACCATTCACAACGGGGCTTACCACGGCAACTACGGGTGGGACAAAATGTACCTGCTGCCGTTTTTTGATGCGGAAGCCCGGGGCCTCCTCGACTGGGGGCGTACCATCAATCCGCTGGCAACAGCAATCAAATGTGCCTGGCGGGTGACTACGGTATCACCTTCCTACCTGGAAGAGCTGCGTGAAGACTCCAACGGCATGGAAGCGCTGCTGCAACATGAACGCCACAAATGCCTGGGCATTATCAATGGGATAGACACGCAGGTGTGGTCGCCAAAAGAAGACCCCTTCCTGCTGCACAACTGGACCGGAAGCCTCGCAGACTTCAAGCAGTCTAACAAGGAAGCACTGGGGCCCCGTTTCCGCATTGACCTGAAGTTGCCACTGGTGACCTTTATCGGCCGGCTGGTGGGCGAGAAAGGCGCAGACTTACTGCCCGATCTCATCGACCGTGTGCTGCAGTCGGGCATGCAGGTCGCCTTTGCCGTACTGGGTACCGGGCAGCATTGGATACACGATGCCTTTCGCCATTTGGCCAACCGCTA
>CAZNHN010000006.1:36694-55297 GCA_964572415.1 uncultured Phaeodactylibacter sp. | reverse complement strand
GCTATCCAGGGCGTTTTGATGTAGTATTGGAGTATAATGAAGGGCTGGCGCACCAGTTGTATGCCGGTTCTGACTTCCTGATGATGCCTTCCCGCGTGGAGCCCTGTGGGCTGAACCAAATGTACGCTATGCGCTATGGAACCCTCCCTATTGTGCGGTCTGTGGGCGGGCTAAAAGATACCGTGCCTGATATTGGGGTGCCGAATAACGAAGGGCGCGGCATCCGATTTACCCACTTCAACCTGGATGATGGCCATATCGCGATCTACCGGGCCGTGGAATTGTTCCATAACCGTGCTGTATTTGAAGACATCCGGCAACGGATTACCGAAATTGATTTTTCCTGGGAGCGCTCTGCCGCAGATTACCAGGAAGTATATGAACAAATGATATAAACCACCTAACCACTTTGCACTATGATCCGAATGATAAGCCTGATCCTGGGGGGCGGCGCCGGCTCCCGCCTTTATCCACTAACCAGCGAGCGCTCCAAGCCAGCTGTGCCGATTGCCGGCAAGTACCGTCTGATTGATATTCCCATTTCCAATTGCCTGAATTCAGGGGTGCGCCGCATGTTTGTACTTACCCAATTCAACTCAGCTTCCCTCAACCAGCATATCAAGAATACCTATCACTTCGATATGTTTTCCCACGGGTTTGTGGACATCCTGGCGGCGGAGCAGACCCCATCGAGCAGCAACTGGTTTCAGGGTACAGCAGATGCTGTACGGCAGACGATGCACCACCTGCGCACGCATGAGCACGACTACGTTCTGGTGCTTTCGGGCGATCAATTGTATCAGATGGACTTCGGTGTTCTGGCCAACTACCATATCGATCAGGGTGCCGACCTGACCATTGCCACTATCCCGGTTACCGCAAAAGACGCACCGGCATTTGGCATTATGAAAGTCAACGCCGAGGGCTTCATTGAAGACTTTACAGAAAAGCCCGGTCCCGACCTCTTGCCCGACTGGAAATCGGCTGTGCCGCAGGAGTATGCTTCCCAGGAGAAGCACTACCTTGCCTCCATGGGCATTTACATCTTCAAGCGCGAATTTCTGGCTAAGCTTTTCGATGACCACCCGGATGCTACTGATTTTGGCAAAGAAATTATTCCTAATGCCATTACCGGAGGCTACAAAGTGGCAAGCTACGCTTTTGATGAGTACTGGTCAGATATCGGGACCATCCGCTCCTTCTTTGAAGCCAATATTGCACTAACGGACAATATCCCCGATTTCAATCTGTTCGACAACCAAAAGCTGGTCTACACCCGGCCACGCCTCCTGGCACCTTCCAAGGTGTACGGCACCTGGTTCAATAAGGCGCTGATCGCGGAGGGCTGCATCATCCATGCCAAGAAGATTGAGCGTTCTGTAGTCGGTATCCGCTCGCGTATCGGTGAAGGCACTGAAATTTCAGAGGCTATCGTAATGGGTAATGACTACTACGAGACCCTGCACGAGATGGAGAAGGCGATACAGCCCATGGGGATTGGCAACGAGTGTGTCATCCACCGGGCTATTGTGGATAAGAACTGCCGGGTAGGCGATAATGTAGTGATCAAGGGCAGCCCCGATATGGAAGATACAGAGACCGAGACTTATGTGGTCCGGGATGGTATCATCGTCCTGAAAAAAGGCGTCCACATCCCCAATGGTACGATCATAGGTGAAAAATAATGCAGGGAAGGGTCTGCTTTTTGGAGTTGCTGAACGGGCGGATAGCTTACCGTCAGCTGGGCTATGGCCCAAAGTGCCTGTTGGCCTTCCATGGTTTCGGGCAGGACGGCTCAGTACTGTTGCCCCTGGTTAGTGCTTTTCCGGAAGAAGCATATACCTGTTACTTCATCGACCTGCCCTTTCACGGACAAACGAAGTGGGAAGATCCGACCTTTTCGCATAGTGATTTAATGCAGATTATTCGGAAGCTCACTGCGGGCCGGTCCTGGGAAGGGTTGGGGCATAGCCTGGGCGGGCGGCTCTGGATTAGCCTGCTGCCGGAGCTGAAGCTGCGCCCCGAACGCCTTTATCTGCTGGCTCCTGATGGATTGGGCAGCAGTTGGGGTGGGCTGATCGACCATACGCCGGCACGGATGCGCTACCAGGCAGCCCGTTGGTTGAAGCGTCCTATGCGGTTCCTGCAGTTAGCCAGCCTGCTTCGCGACTGGGGCGTGATCGACCGGTTTGCGCTCCGGTACTTGCAAACACAACTCGCCACTGAAGCCACCCGGCAACGGCTGTTCGGTACCTGGCAAAGCCTGTTGGACTTCAAGCTCGGTAAAAATCAGGCGCAGCAGATTTTGGCCGGGGCGGAATGTCCCGTGGAAGTTAGTTTGGGAAAAAAAGATATCCTGGTCTCTGCAAGGAAGCTATCTGATGCCCTGGAAGGTATGAAGCAGGTGCATTTGCAATTGCTGGATTGCGGGCATTGGGATATGGTGCAGCAATGGCAACCTGCAAAAGGTGCGCATAATTCCGGATAAGCCTCAACACTACCGCCTCCCATTGAGTTATACAAGGGTGCCGAATAATCCACACCTTATGACAGAGTACCCAGCCAGCGGGCTAGCCGCCTATGAGCAGATCAAAGAGAAGGACTACATCGAAGTGATTGGTGCCCGGGAGCACAATCTCAAGGATATTGACCTGCACATTCCACGCAACAAAATGGTCGTCATTACGGGCATTAGCGGAAGTGGGAAGTCCTCTCTGGCTTTTGATACCATCTACGCCGAAGGGCAGCGCCGTTACATGGAGACTTTTACCTCCTATGCCCGGCAGTTTATCGGGGAGATGGAGCGCCCGGAAGTGGAAAAAATCAACGGGCTCAGCCCGGTCATTTCCATAGAGCAAAAGACAACGGGCCGCAACCCGCGCTCCACGGTAGGGACCATCACGGAAGTCTATGACTTTATGCGGCTACGCCCGGGCAAGTGAAGCTTACTCATATGCCACGGGCAAGCGCATGGTGAAGTACACCGAAGAGCAGATGAAGGAGCAGATCATGGGAGAGTATGACGGTAAGAAAATCCTGCTTCTGGCGCCATTGGTCCGGGGGCGAAAGGGGCATTACCGCGAGCTCTTTGAGCAGACCCGAAAACAGGGGTACGCCAAAGTCCGTGTGGATGGCGAGATACTCGACCTGGTTCCCGGGCTCAAAGTGGACCGCTACAAGGTCCATGACATTGAGGTGGTGATCGACCGCATCAAAGTATCAGCAGACCGGGCGGCCCGCCTGAATACCTCCCTGCAAGCTGCCCTGAAGATGGGCAACGGGCTGGTCTTCATCATGGAGCACGGGAAGGAGCATGTCCGGACTTTCAGCCGTAATCTGATGGACCCCGATGCCGGCATCTCCTACGAAGAACCTTCGCCCAACAGCTTTTCCTTCAACTCTCCTTATGGTGCCTGCCCCAACTGCAATGGACTGGGTAAAATCAACCGGGTGGACCTGGATAAGGTCGTGCCTGATGAGGAGCGGAGCATCAATGAAGGGGGGATCGCGCCACTGGGCGAGCCCCGGAAGAATATGACCTTTAAGCAACTGCGGGCGATTGCCAAAAAGTACAAATTCAGTTTTTCCACCCCTGTAAAAGACATTCCGAAGGAAGCTCTGGAAGTCATCCTGCACGGCGGCGACAAATCCTTTAAGGTCAAGGTCAACGACTACAATGACTATTCGTACAACCTGGCGCAGGAGGGCATTGTAAATATGCTGTCGCGCTGGTACGAGGATACAAGTTCGGAGAAAATCCGGCGCTGGGCAGAGGAGTTTATGACCATTGATACCTGCCCGGACTGTAATGGCTATCGCCTGAAGCAGGAATCGCTCCACTTCAAAATCAGCGACAAGCACATCGGTGAGCTGGCGGAAATGGACCTTACCATGCTCCGCGACTGGATGGAGGGACTGGAGTCCCAAATGTCGGAACGTCAGGCCCTGATCGCCCGTGACATTCTGAAGGAAATCCGCCTCCGCCTGGGTTTTCTGCTCCACGTAGGGCTGGATTATCTCTCGCTCAACCGCCCGGCCCGTACGCTGTCCGGTGGGGAGGCGCAGCGTATCCGCCTGGCTACCCAAATTGGCTCCCAGCTAACGGGCATCACCTACATTTTGGATGAGCCCAGCATCGGCCTTCACCAACGCGACAACCAACGCCTGATCGAAGCCTTGCGTGAACTATCTGACATCGGGAACACCGTTATTGTGGTGGAGCACGATAAAGACATCATGCTGGCGGCAGACTATGTGATTGATTTGGGCCCCGGTGCCGGTAAGCTTGGTGGAGAACTGGTCGGTGCAGGCACCCCGGAAGAATTTATCAAGGGGCATACCCTGACCTCCGACTACCTGAATAATACCCGGCAGATTGAAGTGCCGAAGACCCGCCGCAAAGGCACCGGAGAAGTCTTTGAGCTCAAAGGGGCGGAAGGCAACAACCTGAAAAAAGTCAATGTCAAAATACCCCTGGGCACCCTGACCTGCGTAACCGGCGTGTCGGGCAGCGGCAAGTCCACGCTCATCAATGAAACGCTTTATCCGGTCTTGCGGCAGCATTTCTACAAAAGCCTGAAGCCCCCCATGCCTTACAAAAGCGTGAAAGGGCTGGAGAAACTGGATAAAGTCATCGAAATTGACCAGTCACCGATTGGACGCACGCCCCGTTCCAATCCGGCGACCTATACCGGGGTATTTACAGATATCCGGAAACTCTTTTCTGAGCTGCCGGAGTCAAAAATCCGTGGGTATAAACCGGGGCGTTTTTCCTTCAATGTAAAGGGTGGGCGGTGCGAAACCTGCAAAGGTTCCGGGATGCGGGTTATTGAAATGAACTTTTTGCCCGATGTACATGTCGAATGTGAGACCTGTATGGGGCGCCGCTACAACCGGGAGACCCTTGAGGTCTTGTACAAAGGCAAGTCTATTAACGATGTGCTGAATATGACGGTGGAAGAGGCAGCGGAGTTCTTCGAGCCGGTGCCCAATATTTTCCGGAAGCTGCGTACGCTTCGGGAAGTGGGGCTGGGGTACATCACGCTGGGGCAGCAGGCTACGACCCTGTCGGGCGGTGAAGCACAGCGGGTGAAGCTGGCGGAAGAGCTGGCCAAACGCGACACGGGCAACACCATTTATATTTTGGATGAGCCCACCACCGGTCTGCACTTTGAGGATATCCGGCATTTGCTGCGCGTCATCAATAAGCTGGTGGACAAAGGCAACACGGTGATTATCATTGAGCACAATATGGATGTGATTAAGGTGGCAGATCACATCATTGATATGGGGCCCGAAGGGGGGCACCGGGGCGGCACCGTGGTCTGTACAGGCACCCCCGAGCAGGTCGCGAAGAAAAAAGACAGCTACACCGGTCAGTTCCTGAAGCAGGAGCTTTAATAACCGGCAAAGTAGCTTTTCTCAATGGGTTAGGGGCCGCGCATGGATTAATGCCCAGGCAGTGGTGCAAAAGCACCGCATAATCCTTATATTTGAACACATACATCGCCAACAACACCAACGCCTCTATGAGGAAGTCGATCAACCGGGCCTTTAAATGGTACTATCAGCAACGGTATAAAGGTATTCGGCATTTTATGGAGCACCCCCATCAGGTTCAGGAGCAATTGCTGAAACAGCTGCTGCAGTTTACTAAACATACCGAATGGGGGCGGCGATATGGCTACCGTGACATTCGCGATGCCGCACAATTTACCCGCCGGGTACCAATCAATGATTATGACGATCTCAAACCCTTCATCAAGCGTATGATGTATGGGGAGAAGGATGTACTCTGGAGCGGTCAGGTGCGTTGGTTCTCCAAATCTTCCGGTACAACAAGCGATCGCAGCAAATTTATTCCCGTCCCTGCTCAGAATCTGCGCAAATGCCACATCCGTGGTACCTGGGATACGATGGCACTTTTTTACCACAACCGCCCCGATGCCCGTCAGTTTGAGTGCAAAAGCATGATTATGGGGGGGAGCCTTTTCCCCTTCGAGCCTTACCCCAAGACCACCTACGGTGATGTGTCTGCCATTATGATTCAGAACATGCCTGCGGTGGGCCGTCCGTTTTTTACACCGGATTTTAAAACAGCATTGCTGAACGATTGGGAGGTGAAGCTGGAAAAGCTGGCCCAAATCGGCGCCAACGAACCCGATATGGTCATGATTGGCGGAGTGCCTACCTGGACGGTGGTGCTGTTCCGGCGCATTCTGGAAATTACAGGGAAAAGCAATATGCTGGAAGTATGGCCTAATTTCCAGGGGTATGTGCACGGAGGAGTGAGTTTTACGCCTTACCGCAAGCAGTTTGAAGCGTTCTTCCCATCGGAGGACATTAGCTATCAGGAAATTTACAATGCCTCCGAGGGGTACTTTGCTGCTCAGGACGACTTCAGCCGGGACGATATGCTGTTGTTGCTCAACAACGGCGTATACTACGAGTTTCTGCCCATGACGGAGTGGGATAAGCCCAATCCTGTCGCGGTGCCCCTTCATGAAGTACAGCCGGGCCGGAATTATGCCCTGGTAGTCACTACGAACGCGGGGCTCTGGCGTTATACGCCTGGTGATACCGTGACGTTCACATCTGTGGAGCCTTACCGGATCAAGATAACGGGGCGTACCAAGCAGTTCGTCAATGCCTTTGGTGAAGAGGTGATGGTGGAAAATACGGATCAGGCCTTAGATGTGGCCTGCCGCCGCACGGGGGCGATCGTCTCCGAGTACACCGTAGCTCCGGTTTATTTCAATGGCAACAGCAAAGGCGGGCATGAATGGCTGGTTGAGTTCGACCGGGAACCCGCTGACGAAGCCCAGTTTGCTTATGTGCTGGACGAAGCGTTGCAGGCTGCCAATTCAGACTACGAGGCGAAACGTTCCAAAAGCCTCGCTCTGGAGCAACTGCGCCTGCATGCCCTTCCGCCGGGCACTTTCCACAACTGGATGCGTTCCCGGGGGAAGTTTGGGGGGCAGCATAAAGTGCCCCGCCTGGCTAACCATCGTAAATATGTGGAGGAAATCCTAAATTACCTGGGTAACAAGGTTTAACCCTTAAATAAGCCCACGCTGCCGCCAACCCAATCCTTGTCCCGGTTGTAGCGTACGCCGACCATCAGGCCTTTACTTAGCCGGGCCAGGTTGTTGACCATCACCGGGCGGGGCGCACCGCGTTCCCACAGCATTAGCATGCGGATTTCACACTTTGAAGGCTCGCCGGGCGTCTCCACTACTGGTGCGTAGGTTACCTTGCGCTGCAGGATGTAATTTTCCGGATCTTTGATCGCATCCACATCGTGCTGATTGATGTTGATGATGACCCCGGTGCCGGCGAAGGAATACAAAGGTTTGAGCACGTAATTATGCAGGTCCTCCGGCAGGGTTTCCAGCTCGTTAAGGAAATAAGACTTAGGTACATACGGGCTGTCAATCAGCGGCAGGGTATGCTTACTGATGCGGAAGAACCAATTCGGGTGCCCCACATATTCCACATCATGCTCATGGATGAAGTAAAACTCCCGTTCGAGGTCATCACGGCGGATTAGCTCATCAAAAATGACCCGGTTGAAAATGCGCCGAACCTGTATCTTACGGCCTTCCTTGAAATAAAAGGCCTTTTTGCCTTCCACTTTGAGTTCCGACACACAAACAGTCTCAATGCCAATCATGTGCTTAGCTGCAATGAAGTCGATCCGGGTTACCTGATTGTCCGGCTCCACTTCCAGCAGGATAACTTCCTCCGGGTCGTGGTCTCCAATGATGACCTGCCGCAACTTTTCGAGGTAGGTTTCAGAAGTCAGCCCGCCGAAGAGGTGGGAGTAGCCTTCCGGCAGGTCGTAAATCTCCCGATACCCCCGGGCCACCAAATCCTGGAAAAAGTAAAGAGAGGGGAAACCCTGTACTTCAATAAGCTGAGGCGTCAAAGTCCCGTCGGCTTCCTGACAGATGCCGAAGTCCATCTGCAGAAAAGTGGTGTGCGGGGTTTCATTTGGTACTTCCTGCCCGGCGAGGAGGGCACTACGGGAGCGCTCCTCAAAGTCGGGAGCGACGATCACATCCGTAATCTGTTCACAAGCTTCGAAGAGCTTGGCTTTCAGATCATCTGGTATAAAAACAGGGGTTTCGGCAATGCGAAAGGGTGGGCGGTGGTTGTATTGCTTTTCTACCCATTCGAGCAGAGCCTGATAGCGCTCAGGTGTGAACGCATCGTTGAATTGTTTCCGCAGATCGGGAACCATAGGTTTAGCGTTTTGTGCCGGCGGCGGGCCGCATCAGCATCGGTCAAACAAGGGTGTATGTGTTGCCGGCCCTGTCAAAGGCAGGAACGGCTATGGCTCCGGATCGTTTGGTCAAACAGCAGCTGGAGCCTCTTCTAAAGCATTAATGGCGCGGTGCAGGAAAAGTGGCAGGACGATCTCATGCGTCAATCCGATTTTGTCGGAATCCCGCAGGTGCTTGATCATGCGCAGGTACTTCTCCTCTCCGTGCTCTTCTACAATGGCTTTTTGTCGCTTAGGGTCCATAAAGTGCTCCCGCATGCCATCGGGGTCGGCTTCCGGATGGAACTGTGTGCCAATGACTTCCGGTGAAAACCGAATGGCCATCACAGCACGCTCCAGCGGGACATGAGGCCTGATTTTCTCCAGGGCCAGGATATCTGCTCCTAATTCCGCCAGCTTTCTTTCATCCGGCTGTATGCACTGCCAGTGTCTGAAGTCAGCAATAAAGAAAGGGTTAGGCAGCCCCTGAAAATTGGGATCGCTTACACCTGCATCTGTCATATGGCAGCGAAATGTCCCGAAAGACATAGACTTGCGCTCTGTGACTTCAGCCAGTTCGAAATGCCTGACTGCCATCTGAAAGGAGTGGCAAATGAAAAACACATGCTTTTTCCGGTTGCCGGGAACCTGATTCCAGTCCCAGGCCTGCTGCAGCCAGTCGAAGTAGCGGGTATCCCAAACCCCATCTCCATCAAAAGGGCTGCCAGGCCCACCGGTGGAGATATAAATATCATAGTCCATGCCAGGCACCTCAGCTTTGCCGCGCACGTCAAAGATTTTCCATTCGTAGTGCGCCTCAAAGCGGCGCACGATATCCTGAATGCAGCGCATGCCCTGATTGGGCGTGTTGTCGTACATATCCAGGATCGCTAATCGTAATGAAGACATATCAATTGCTTGTTACGGCGTCAAAGCTAAGGATTTTGACGGCAAGCCTTGGGAAGAAAACCTGCCGTCAGCTGACCAATTTAAAGTTTTTCACCGTTGACTGCGCCCTTCATAAAGGTGCCCCACGTCAGATTATCCTGCCCGTCTACCTGTGCCTGTGCACGCTCGATGGCATAATTGGCAGCGGTTTCCACTACCCAGTCAAAGTTGGCCTGCCCAACCGAATGAAGGTCCGCATCCGGTGCCGGGTTGCAGAAGTCGATAGCGTAAGGCACCCCATCACGGATAGCCAGCTCTACGGTGTTGAAGTCATAGCCCAGTGCCTGATTGAGGCGCAGCACATAGTCTTCCAGTGTTTTCGTCATTTCTTCGCCTACGTCAAAGTGCGCAGCGTAACGCAGGTGGTGTGGGTTGCGCGGCTCGTAGTGCATGATGCGGACGTGCTTGCCACCAATGCAGTAACAGCGGAAGTAAGCGCTGAAGTCAATGGCCTCCTGCAGCATCATTACCAGCTGATGGGTTTCGTTGTAGGCCCGGAAGAAATCATCGGCATTATCCAGTTTGTATACATTCTTCCAGCCACCGCCGGCGAACGGCTTCATGAACGCCGGGAAACCCACGTACTCGAAAATGCCTTCCCAGTCCAGTGGAAAAGAAAGGTTGGAGAAGGACTCCGCTGAGGTATCAGCGGGGTGGTCTTTGGAAGGAAGAAGTACTGTTTTAGGGACAGGCACTCCGATTTTTTCAGACAGGGTATTGTTGAAGAACTTTTCGTCCGCACTCCACCAGAAGGGGTTATTGATCACGGCGGTGCCACTGGCTGCCGCATTTTTCAGAAACGCCCGGTAGAAGGGGACATCCTGCGAGATACGGTCGATGATCACCGCGTAGCCCGAGTGGGCTGCTTGTACCACTTTATCGATGAGAACGGGCTCGGCTTGGATCCCTTTCACCTTTTTGGAGTTGATGCGGTCGATCAGCGCGTGCGGGAAAGAACGTTCCTGACCGAAGAGAATGCCAATTTTTTTCATGGAGTTTATGGTTTTTAGACAAGTGCTTGCGTAAATGGATGTTCTAAATCAGAGATAAATAATGCGGGAACATTTCCTGCCAAAGCGGCCAGTCGTGCTCCTTCCAGCCACGAATGTCCAACCAATGCTTCACCCCTTTTTGGTTGAGCAGGTGCGAAAGGTGCTTATTGGCATCCAGGCAAATATCCCACTCGGAGGTGCCCAGGACGATATTCATCTGCCAGAGCGCCGGATGGTTATTGCCCGGAAGGAAATCTACCGGGTTGTTAAAATAGACATTATCGTCGTAATAACCATCCATAAACATTTTTATGTCGAAGGCGCCGCTCATGGAGAACATGTGGCTGACCAGCTCCGGGTGCTTAAAAGCAAAGTTGGCCGCATGGTAGCCCCCAAAACTGGCCCCCGCAACGGCTACCTTACCACCCGCAGTATTCCACCGTATGCTCGGCACCAACTCGTGAAGGAGCATCTGATCATACCAGACATGGTTCCTTACCCGGTCTGCCGGGTGGATACCCTTGTTGTACCAGCTTAGGGCATCCACGCTGTCGGGGCAGAAAATCTGAATAAAGCCCCGCTCCACGTACCAGTGTGCCGTCTGTACCAGCCCGAAGTCCTTGCCTTCGTAATACCGGCCCTGACTGGAAGGGAACAGGATGACCGGATAGCCCTGATGGCCGTAGATGAGCATTTCGATCTCCCGGCTCAGGCTCTGGGAGTACCATTTGTGATAAGTCTCTTTCACGTTTTTCGTCTTGATGCCGCCCCAAAAGGCAGAGTAATTGTACTTTTGACAATAAGCGCTGCAAAAATACGGGCTTTTCCGATTTTTCAAAGTATTAAGTTATTGATGTTCAAATGCTTATCAGGTAGCAGGGCAATAGTTGAATATTTAATGCTTCGTGTGCGAATTAATTGGTGGTATTTTTGTGCGCCTGAGGGGCTGATATCAAAATAAATCCTTGAAATTCATGCGGTTGTTCAAAAGGGAAGCCATTCGGAATTTTTTTCAATTTTTTTTATCGGAGGCAGGTAGAGTGGAGAAGGAGGAACTACCTGGGCTGCGGTCTGCCTGGCTGAAGCGGGAAGTCCGGGTACGTATAATCTTGCCGCCCGGGTATTTTGAATCTGACCGTAGCTACCCCCTGCTTTGCCTGAACGATGGGCAGGATCTCGAAGCACTGGGCTTCGTCAGGCGATTGGAGCGGCTGTACCGAAAAGGAAAGGTAAGCCACTTCATCACAGTGGCCATACACGCCGGTGACCGGATGCAGGAATACGGAACAGCGGGCAGGGCAGACTATATGAAGCGGGGGCGGAAAGCCGGGGCCTATACCCGGTTTTTGCTTCGGGAGTTATTACCGTTGCTTAGGCAGCAATATCGGATTATTGAGGACCCGCAGGTCCATGCTATAGCCGGTTTTTCATTGGGCGGGCTTTCCGCTTTTGATATCGCCTGGCACCACCCTGAGGTTTTTGGGCAGGTTGGGGTATTTTCGGCTTCTCTGTGGTGGCGTTCAAAGCCCTTCCGGAAAGAAGCTCCGGACGCCGACCGTATCGTGCAGGCTTATGTGGAAGAAAGCAAAGCCTGCCCGCTACTGCACTTCTGGCTGCAGGCCGGGACCGCCGACGAGCAGGCTGACCGCAATAACAACGGTATCATCGACGCCATTGACGATACACTGGACCTGATAAAAGCCTTGGAGGCAGTTGGTTATGATCGCAAGAAATCCATTCGTTACGTTGAAGTGCCGGGTGGCGAACACAATCCTAAAACCTGGGGGCAAATAATGCCGGATTTCCTGCAATGGGCGTTTCCCAAACGAGCAACAAATGAATAACTTTGCCGTTTTCAAACTAAGCCGGAGTAACCGGTGCTGATACTGTCCATGCAAATGGGGCAGGCGAATTAACTTACAGACAGACATGCAGCGATTATTCTTCTTTTCCCTCCTACTTTTTTTGGTTTGTTCCGCCAATGCCCAGCAGTTGGTGCCAATCGGGGGCAATGCAGTCCTTGAACAGTACCGGGCCAAAGAAGGCTTTCAATTGCCAAGAGGCTACGATCGGGCGAACAGCGCACTCCGCGGACGGGACTGCCAATTGGAAGACCCTGATATTACTTACATTGATGCCAATGAGACGGTGGAACTATCTGTAGTCATCGATACCTTTGGGCTTGGGCAGGTAGCCGGCGCATTCGAGTGCATTGAGTGTGAGGGCAACCCCATCGGTGAAGCTGTTTTGGAGGTCGAAGAAGGACTGGCAACGCTTGTCATTACCGGAGCCGGGGATTTGCTTGGTGCCGAGTATCGCTTCATTGTCGAATTTTGTAATCCAAACGGCTGCGCCAGCACGTCTTTTGATGTGGTTGGGCGCCGGGAGGCACAGGAATTTGATATGGCGCCTATTACATTGCAGTCAGAAGAGTCAATATCACTGGAGGTTCAGGCATCTCAGCTGCCGGGACCGCTGTCCTGCAATAAAATTACCGATATACCGGATGACTACGAGGGGCGTGATAAGCTGGTTTATTTCAACAACTACAGCGCACCGGACAGCAGCTTTGTTTATGTAGCCAGCCGCTATGCCGGAGAAGATAAAATTGATATCACCGTTTGTGATTCCTTTACGGTCTGTGACGTTTACCATTTCACCTTTAATATTCAGCACGATACCCTGAGACTAGGGGGCAGTACCGGGCAGGAGGCTTTTCTGGATGACTTTTCCTATGTGTCTATCGTGCCGCCCTCTGATTTATGGCTTGATGAAGATGTGTACATCAACCGGACCTTTGCGACTGATCAGCCAAGCCTGGGCGTCGCTACATTTGATGGCCTGGACCGCAATGGCAGGGCCTATGGTGCCGAAGGCCTGAATGACCGGCTAACCTCTACTTATCTGGATATCACAGCCTTTGATGGTAATCCTTATCTTACATTTTGGCTGCAGCCAAGAGGGCTGGGGCAGTCACCGGAAGAAGACGACTACATAGTTCTGGAGTTCAAAAGGGCGGACGGAACCTGGGAAGAGATTCAGGAGTTCTTACCGGAGGAAATGAATCTGAATGCCGGCCCGGAAGCTTTTTTCTTTTCCTTTCCTATCCTGAGCCTGTATAAGCATGCCGGTTTTCAGTTTCGATTTTCGGCCTACAACAGCGGCAACGGCATTGATGACATCTGGAATTTAGACTACGTCTGGCTGAGCAACGAATTTGCGACTTTTGAAGCAAATATCACAGATGTGGCCCTTACCCGGGTACCGGCAGCATTTACCACACCCTACACAAGTATGCCCTGGCGCCACTTCGATGGGCGTGCGGCGGACTTCCTGCCGCTGAGCTACAATACTTATTTGTATAATTTGGATAATGACCAGGCCCTGAACGCCGGGGCAGGGGTGCTGCAGATTACCGAAGCCAATACGGGCATAACAGTGCTGCAGTCCAATCTTCTGGATGCCTGCTGCCGTACGGTCTTTTCAAATGAAGCTATAGGATACGCACAAGACTTTGAGGGGCTGAACAATACGGTGGATGCGCTGGGCGATGCCGCTTTTGATGCTGGGCCCCGCCTGGAGTTTGAGGTGGAGTATAATCTCACTGATGTGACAAATGAGCAGGACGGACCGGGCTACGAATCCGTTGAAGCTAATAACCGGGCGGTAACAACAACGATCTTCGATAACTACTTTGCTTACGACGATGGCTCTGCAGAGAACGGGGTGGTGGTGCAGGAAGGCGATCAGGTTGCAGTCAAATACACGGCTACTGTAGATGACTCACTGCAGGCTGTTCAGTTCAATTTCCCACGTATTATCAGCGATGTTGCCGGACAGGAATTCCACCTGCAGGTTTGGGTGGGCGAGCTTGACGATGAGCCGGAAATCCGGATGACCTTCGAGCGGCCGTTCTATCCCTCTTCTTACTACGACAGCCTGCAGGCATTTACGACCTATCCGCTTTTCGGAGACAACGGGCCGACGGCAGTATTTATTCCGGCTGGTGATTTCTATATCGGCTGGGAGCAGGTATCACCCTGCGACTACCTCGATTGTATACCGGTGGGTTTTGACCGCAACTCACCTGCAGGCAGCTCAGCGTTGTTTTTCAATAATGATGATGAAGGTTGGCAGCCTTTCCCGGAGGGCTTCCTGCCGGGGTCTTTGATGTTGCGCCCCGTCATGGGCAGTGAACGGCCGCTGAGCTCAGGAGTGTCTTCTGCGGGAGAACTGGATCTTGATCTCCGCCTTTATCCTAATCCGGCACAGGAGCGTGCCTACATCCGGATAGAGGGTGCACCCTGGCCGGCAGATTACCGCATGCAGCTCGTGAACCCACTGGGGCAGGTCGTATTGGATCAGCTGCTGGTCAGGGAGTTTGGGCTGAACGAATTTCTGCCTGGAATGTATATAATAAAAGTCTATGACCCGGCGACAAACCGGTCCCTGCACCGCAAGCTCGTCATCACTGAATAACAAAACGAAAATGGCACAAGACATCCGCGTTCAGGAACTCAAGTCCAAAATGGACGCTAACGAAAACTTTGTACTCGTCGATGTACGGGAGCCCAATGAGCGGGCGGCCTTTAATATTGGTGGTGAATTCATTCCCCTGGGTAGCCTGATGAGCCGTATGGACGAGTTGGAACAGCACAAGGAAGACGAGGTCATCGTTTATTGCCGCTCCGGCAACCGCTCCGGGCTCGCAAAGGAATTCATGGAGCGGGCCGGCTTTAAGAATGTCCGCAACCTGCTGGGTGGTATGATGAGCTGGGCTGAAAACTATGGCACGGGGAAGTAGCACGCTTCGTGCGCAGTGCTGTTATCTGATGCCTAGCGTTATTTCCAAAACCTCTTCCATACGACTGACGTAGTGGAATTCAATCCCCTTGATATAATCCGGGTTGATTTCCGCTACATGCTTTTCATTTTCCTGGCAAAGGATAATTTCTTTCATACCTGCCCGTTTCGCAGCCAGAATTTTCTCCTTGATACCGCCCACCGGCAGGACTTTGCCCCGTAGGGTAATTTCTCCGGTCATGGCTACATAGGTCTTAGCCCGCTTGCCGGTAAAGGCAGAGGTCAGTGCCGTTAGCATGGTAATGCCTGCTGAGGGGCCATCTTTTGGGATAGCACCTTCCGGCACATGTAAGTGGATGTCTTTTTCCTCGAAAATTTTTGGGTCGATACCAAGGTTTTCGCTATTTGCCTTGATGAAACTCAATGCGGTGGATGCCGACTCCTTCATGACATCGCCAAGGTTGCCTGTAAGGGTAAGTTTGCCTTTGCCCGGGCTGAGGATGGCTTCCACAAAAAGAATGTCTCCGCCGGTTTGCGTCCAGGCGAGGCCTACCGTCACGCCGGGCACTTCGGGGGTAGCATACCGGTCTTTGTCAAACCGGGAGGGCCCCAGCATACCATTTAGGTGATCCGGTTTAACGCTAACCTCGTATTCCTCTTCCATCGCCACCTTCCTTGCAATACTGCGCATAACGCCGGCAATTTGGCGGTTGAGGGACCGCACCCCTGATTCCCGGGTGTAGGTTTCTATGATGCGCTCCAGCGTGCGCTTGCCCAGTTTGACCTGATTCGCCTTCAGTCCATGCTCCTTGCGCTGTTCGGGTATGAGGTGGCGCTTAGCAATTTCTATTTTTTCTTCTGTAGAGTAGCCGCTGACCTGAATGATTTCCATACGGTCCAGCAGTGCGGGCTGAATGGTATTCAGGGAGTTAGCCGTAGCGATGAACATCACTTTGCTCAGGTCGTACTCCAGTTCGAGGTAATTGTCGTAAAAAGTTCCGTTTTGCTCTGGGTCCAGCACTTCCAGCAGGGCAGAGGAAGGGTCGCCGCGAAAGTCCTTCCCCACTTTGTCGATCTCATCCAGGATAAAGACCGGATTGGAGGAACCTGCCCGCTTCAGCGATTGCACGATACGCCCCGGCATCGCGCCGATGTAGGTCTTGCGGTGGCCGCGGATTTCCGACTCATCGTGCAGCCCGCCCAGCGACATGCGGACAAACTTGCGCTGAATGGCCCGGGCAATCGACCGGCCCAGCGAGGTCTTGCCTACGCCCGGAGGGCCAACAAGGCAAAGGATAGGCGCCTTCATGTCACCCTTCAGCTTGAGTACGGCAAGATGCTCCAGAATGCGGTCCTTGACTTTTTCCAGCCCAAAGTGGTCCTCGTCGAGCACTTTTTTAACCTTTTTCAGGTCGAAGTTATCCTGTGTGAATTCTTCCCAGGGCAGGTCGAGCAGCAGCTCGAGATACGTGAGTTGTATAGAGAATTCTGCTACCTGCGGGTTCATCCGGCGCAGGCGGTTGATTTCCTTGTCGAAGGTTTTGGCAACAGCTTCGGGCCAGTCTTTCTCTTTGGCCCGCTTGGCCATATTATTGATTTCCTCTTCCTGCGGGTTTTGCCCCAGCTCCTCCTGAATGGTCTTCAGTTGCTGATTGAGGAAGTAGTCGCGCTGCTGTTTTTCGATATCTACGCGGACCTTATTTTCAATCTGGTCTTTGAGTTCGAGCAGTTGGAGTTCGCTGTTGAGTTGTTTGAGCAGCGACTGGCCTTTTTCCTGAAGGTTATCCTCCTCGAGCAGGCCCTGTTTGATCCCTACTTTTGCATTAAGGTTAGAAGCAATAAAGTTGAGCAGGAAAGAATGGTTCTGAATATTCTTGAGCATCACATTCGCCTCGGAGGGAATATTCGGGGAGAGTTCAATGATTTGTTGTGCCCGCTCTAAAACAGAGGAAATCATGGCATCAAACTCCATTTGATCGGGTACAGGCTGATACTCCAGCGTGTTTACCATAGCCAGCATGTAAGGCTCATCTGCTATAAGGTCTTCTATTTGAAAACGCTTTCGCCCCTGTAGGATGGCAGTGGTGGTGCCATCCGGCATACGTAATAGTTTGAGGATACGGGCTATTGTGCCTATGCCGAAGAGATCCTCCATGCCCGGGTCTTCCACTTCACTGTCGCGCTGAGAAAGGACGGCCACCAGCCGGTCATTATTATGCGCCTGATTGATGGCTTTGATAGATTTGTCACGCCCTACCGTAATTGGAATTACTATACCCGGGAAAAGTACGGTATTCTTTAGTGCCAAAAGAGGCAAAGTCTCCGGAAATTGTTCGTCAGGGTTCTCTCCTTCGTCATCATCCATGGATAAGAGCGGTAGGAAATCACCATCATCATCTAATCGCTGCTGCATATAATAGTCGTCAAACATGCTAGTATGTTTACAGCCGGAGCTGTTGTATTTTTTAATCGGGCGGTGCCTGTCTAAAGCGCTTACGCCAGAGTGCGGGTGTGGTGCATGCCAATAAGGCAGCGAAAGGACTAACCTGCACCGTGCTCCCTATGCACCAACATTCGTGCCACTATTAAAGGAACCGACAAACTGACGCGCCTGGCGATTAATTGCCAATTCGGCAGTTCTTACACTTATTCTGCTGCCACTGCTTCTTCTTCCAGCTCGGCTTCTGCTTCTTCCAGGGCTTCTTCAGCATCATCCTTTTCCACCCGCAGGTTGTCAATGATGAATTCCTGACGGGAAGGGGTGTTTTTGCCCATGTAATATTGGAGTACATCGTCAATATTGGTATCCTCATTCAGGATCACAGGCTCCAGACGGATCCCATCGCCAATAAAGTCTTTGAATTCACCCGGTGAAATCTCACCCAGCCCCTTAAATCGCGTTACTTCCGGCGCGCCCCGCAGTTGCTTGATGGCCTGTTGCTTTTCTTCTTCGCTGTAGCAGTAGAAAGTCTTCTGCTTGTCCCGCACCCGGAAGAGGGGCGTGTCGAGGATGTAAAGATGCCCGTTGCGTACGAGCTCCGGGAAAAACTGCAGGAAAAAAGTGAGCAACAGCAGTCGGATGTGCATACCGTCCACGTCGGCATCCGTAGCGATGACCACGCGGTTGTAGCGCAGTTCGTCCAGCCCGTCTTCGATATTCAGGGCATGCTGCAGGAGGTTAAACTCCTCGTTTTCGTACACCACTTTTTTGGTTAGGCCATAGCAGTTGAGCGGCTTACCACGGAGGCTGAAGACAGCCTGCGTCTGTACATCCCGGGCTTTGGTGATAGACCCGCTGGCCGAGTCCCCTTCCGTGATAAAAAGGGTGGTCTTTTTGCGATATTCCTCGCTTGTCTTTCGGGTACTATCATTAAAGTGAATACGACAATCTCTCAGCTTCTTGTTATGCAGGTTCGCCTTTTTGGCTCTTTTATTGGCTAATTTTTTAATGCCGGCCAGTTCTTTTCTTTCCTTTTCGGATTGAGCGATCCGGGACCGTAACTTCTTGGCTATTTCCTCATTGCGATGAAGGAAGTTGTCCAGCTTTTTCTCGATGAACTTCCCTATGAAAGTCCGGATCGTTGTACCGCCGGGCGC
>CAZNHN010000006.1:30466-36684 GCA_964572415.1 uncultured Phaeodactylibacter sp. | reverse complement strand
GGGCTTTGGTAATGGAACCACTTGCCGAGTCTCCCTCGGTGATGAATATAGTCGTGGCCTTGCGCCGTTCTTCTTCTGTTTTCCGGTTGCTGTCGGAAAAGTGGAGGCGGCAGTCGCGCAGCTTTTTGTTGTGCAGGTTAGCCTTTTTGGCACGTTGGTTAGCCAGCTTTTTGATACCGGCAATCTCCTTGCGCTCCCGCTCCGACTGCTTGATGCGCTTCTCCAATGCCTTGACGGTATCAGGATTGCGGTGGAGGAAATTGTCCAGTTTTTCCTTCACGAAATTGATTACGAAGGTACGCACGGTTGGCCCCTCCGGCCCCATATCGCTTGAGCCCAACTTGGTCTTGGTCTGTGACTCAAAAACCGGTTCTTCCACCCGGATGCTGACTGCTGCGATGACCGAGCTAAGGATATCCCGCCGGTCGTAGTTCTTATTAAAATGTTCCTGAACGGTTTTCACAATGGCTTCACGCAGTGCATTGAGGTGCGTACCGCCCTGTGTGGTGTTTTGCCCGTTCACAAAGGAGTAGTACTGCTCCCCGTAATGATTGCCGTGGCTGAGGGCGATCTCAAGGTCGTCTCCCCTCATGTGGATGATGGGGTAGCGCAGGTGCTCGGAAGCCGTTTTGCGCTCCAGCAGGTCATATAAGCCTTTGCGGGAGACCAGGGTTTTGCCGTTGAAGTTGAGCTTGAGCCCGGCATTCAGGTAGGCATAGTTCCAAAGCTGATTCTCAACGTAGTCGCTGCGGAAGCGGAATTTTTTGAAAATTACCTTATCCGGGAAGAATTCAATCAGGGTGCCATTCGGCTCGCTGGATTTTTTCAGCTTGTGGTCTTTGACCAGTTCACCCCGCTCAAATTCTGCCACTTTGGCTTTACCGTCCCGGATGGATGTGACCCGGAAGTTTTCCGAAAGGGCATTCACGGCTTTGGTACCCACTCCATTCAGGCCCACCGACTTTTTGAACGCCTTGGAGTCGTACTTGCCGCCCGTATTGATTTTGGAGACACAGTCCACAACCTTGCCCAGCGGGATGCCCCGCCCGTAGTCGCGGATGGACACCACGCCCTCTTCAATTTTAAGGTCAATGTCCCGTCCATGGCCCATGACATACTCATCAATAGAGTTGTCGATGACCTCCTTGAGCAGGATGTAGATGCCGTCGTCGGCCGCCGAGCCGTCGCCAAGTTTGCCGATATACATGCCCGGGCGCATACGGATGTGCTCTTTCCAGTCGAGCGAGCGGATGTTGTCTTCAGTATAGGTAACTTCTGCCATTGAATTAAAGTGCTTGGGTGGTTTCGGGGTAATATTGTGCAAAAAATCACAGAGTAAGGTCAGCAAAAAGCTGCTTTCCTTGTTAAGGAAACGTACAAAAGTTATGCACATTTCATGATTTGAACACCGAATTCAAATTTTTTGTGCCAAAATACAATTATTTCACAACGGAAACAACAAATTGTTGTCTTAAAAAACGATGAAGGCAAAACAGACCGATCAGCATCCGGCTATGCAGTGTATCCTGAGCGGGCTCCGGCGGGAGCACCGGCTCAAGATGGGCTGTGCATTGGCCTTATTGGCGCTGGGCCTGGCCTTCATCTACGCTTTCTTTACCAAGAGCATAATCCTGTCGGTATTCGGGTTGATTTGTGCCGTGCTCGGGCTGCGCTTCTGCTTTCACCTGATCAGCAACTGGAACGTCGCCAACAGCCGCCTGATGATCCTCCTGCATTTCCACCCCAAAGAAATCGTGTGGGTCTACTCTGTGGTCACCGAGCAATTGCCCTTCGGCTTTCAGCTTCTGCGCAACGGCACCCTCTACTTCAAGCTGCGCGATGGGGACGATATCTCCGTCAGCCTCTCCACCGATGACCTCAAAGCTGTCTCCAAATACCTGAATGGCCTGCTGCCCCACGCGACCTTTGGCTACACCAAAGACCGGGAGCAGTGGTTTATGGCCAGCCCGCTGATGTTGTTGCGGGAGGAGGGGGAGGGACGGTAGTTTTGAAATGACGGGTGGCCGCTTTAATCAAGCTCCTTTAGTGCTTCTTCTATCACACCGATGAAAGGGGTATTGTGCTTTTTAGCCAGGATGAGGGCTTTTTCCAGGTATTGCCTGGCTGTCTCGTAATCTTCCTGCGCTTTGTGTACCAAGCCTATACAAGCGTAAGTTACATCAAGCTCGTGCGGCTGCTTTGTTTCTTCATACAGTTCGATGGCTTTGTGGTAATGTACGATGGCTTGATCCCACTGCCGTTGTTCTTGGTAGACCCTTCCGATTTGGTGGTAGGAGCTGCCGAGCTGATGGTGTTGCTGTGTTTTTTCCTTCCACTCGATGGCTTTGTGGTAATGCTCGAGCGCTTCTTCCCACTGCCGTTGTTCTTCGTAGACCCTTCCGATTTGGTGGTAGGAGCCGCCGAGCTCATGGTGTTGCTGTGTTTTTTCATCCCACTCGATGGCTTTGTGGTAATGCTCGAGCGCTTCTTCCCACTGCTGTTGCTGTTGGTAGACCATTCCGAGTTGGTGGTAGGAGCTGCCGAGTTCATGCTGTTGCTTTGTTTTTTCCTTCCACTCGATGGCTTTGTGGTAATGCTCGAGCGCTTGATCCCACTGCCGTTGTTCTTGGTAGACCATTCCGATTTGGTGGTAGGAGCCGCCGAGCTCATGGTGTTGCTGTGTTTTTTCCTTCCACTCGATGGCTTTGTGGTAATGCTCGATGGCTTGATCCCACTGCCGTTGTTCTTGGTAGACCCTTCCGATATGGTGGTAGGAGCTGCCGAGTTGGTGGCTCTGCTTTGTTTTCTCGAACCACTCGATGGCATTGTGGTAATTTTCGAGGGCTTGCTCCCACTGCCGTTGCGCTTCGTAGACCCGGCCGATTTGGTGGTAGGAGCCTCCTAGCTCATGGTGTTGCTTTGTTTTCTCGAACCACTCGATGGCTTGGTGGTAGTGTTCCAGTGCTTGTCCCCACTGCCGTTGCTCTTCGTAAATCCTCCCGATTTGGTGGTACGTAGCTCCGGGTAAATCATCGGTTTCGCTCGTATTTGTCAGGGCATTGTGATAGTGCTCCAGTGCGCTATCCCAGTACCTAAATTCGGCATAAATCATTCCCGTACGGTGGTGGCAGAGGGCTGCATTTTTTGCCTGATCCAGTTCGAGGAAAACATTCAATGCTTTCTGGTAGACAGCCACAGCGGGCACCATTTGCCGGGCAATTCTGTAGGCTTCTCCCAAATAAAAATAGGCGGCAGCCAATTCAAACTTATCTCCCAACCGCTCCCGCACCGCCAGCAATCTCGTGAAATACGCAACCGCCTTCTCCCCTTCAAAAATCTCCAGGTATTCCCGCCCAAGGGTTTCCAGCAGGTTTGCTATGTTTTGCAGTGTTTGCTCCCGGTCGTCGCCGGATTGGTCAAGGCGTTGGTAGCGGGCTTCCATTTCTTCCACCCGCGCCAGGCGCTCGGGGGTGAAGCCCTTACTCGGCAGAGGGCCATCGTAAGCCACCGGATCCCGGTCTATCAGCTCCGGCGGGCTGCTGAAATGGTATTGGTACTGTACCCAATCCCAGAAGTCAGGGGCTTCCTTCTGCAGGCGCTTCAGGGTGTAATGATTGACCCAGATCACCAAAACAACTGGAAGGTCACGGAAAACGAGCTCGCGCTCAAAGTTCAGTTCCGGCAACAACAAGCCCGGGCCCGCCGGGTCTTCAGCCATGAGGCTGTATTCCAGACCGCTGAGGTGGACGAGGGTTTGGATGTTGCCGTTTTGGGCATTCGCCAGGGCGGGCAGCTTTTCATTAAGGTAGCGGAAGAGCGAAACGACCTGTTCGCCGGTGGTGTCTATTTCGTGCTGGGTGTACTGCGGGAATGTTCTTTTGAATTGAGCAATCGCCTTTTCTTTGGTGCTGAGCGTATCAAAACTGCAGACCAGGGTGGCCGGCTTATGCCGTTCGCTCAGGACGTATTCCAGTTCGTCCCAGTCTGCGGTTTGATAGGTATGGGGTTTAACGCTCATCGGCAGGAATGAATTCGTTCAGCAATGGGTTGGTTTTGCGCTTGCCATTGTATTTCAACACTGCCAGGGAGAACAATAGTTCCTTGATGTCTTCGTCTGCGTGTTCGAAGGCTTGCTGCTGAATGATTTCCACATGCGCTTTCTCCAGACGCTCAAACATTTCCTGCCCCAGCAAGTGAATGGCGGCCTCGGCATGCTGCTTTTCCACCTTTTTGCCCAGTGCTTTGCGCAAAGCGGTACTCGCAATCTTCAGCAATTGCCGGGGGCAGCCTCCGGAGTAGTGGACGATGATGTCGAGCGCTTCTGCTGCAAAAAAAGCCTCCAGGTCTACCCGCTTGCTGATGATGTCTTTGAATAGGTGGGCATTATCATCCGTGATCTTGAACATGGGCAAGACGACCCGTTCGTAGGCATCAGAGGTCACTCCGGTTTGTATATCGTAAAAGGCATTGATGGGCACCGCACAGATCAGGTTGACCTTGAGCTCCCGGATCAGGAAAGAGTCCTGGACAAATAAGTTTTTATAGATTTCGTAGCGGATTTTCTCTGTCCCATCGAATACCAGCAGCAAGTCCCTGCCTTTACCTTTTTGCACAACCTCCTTCCGGACTTGTTCAATGAGGCTATTTAGCTGCGCCTGTAGTTTAAGCGGCTCCTTGCGGATTTGCTGCCGTAGGGTGCGCGATATTTTGGAGATTCCGGTAATGAAAGACAACCAATCCCAGAAGCCCAGGCCGGCTTTGGCTTCTACGGAGGCCGCTTCCCCTTGTTCCTCTTTCCATTCTTTGCGAACTTCGTGGTCCTCATTCAGCCAATCTTCAGCAAGCGTATTGAGCGGTTTGAGGTCAACCTCCAGCTCTTGTTTCTTCACCAGGTCAATAAGCCAGACGATGATAGTGACAAAGAAATCTTCGGGTTGAAAATGAGCAATTTCCAGTTCCCGCTCCATATCAATGAAAAGGGAAACGTACCGGTCCGGATTATTGAGATACTGATGGATGCGGTACAATTCCAGCGATTTGCCACAGCCCCGGTGCCCGGAAAAAATGACTTTGACGTGCCGGTCGCTGCCAGCTTTCAGTTCGTCTTCGTCAATACTGAGCAGATAGAGCAGTTCTTCCCGGTAGGCATCCCCGCGCGCTTCGTCCAATTCCACATACAGCTCCCTTGCTCTATCCTGTTCCCGGATATCAAAATCCAGCTCCAGCACCTCTCGTGCCCGGAATTTATTCGTTTCGGGAAATTGGTACATTCAATCTGTGTTTTTCCAAAATTAGGGAAATTTACGGATTGTTTAAAGGAAGCTGGGGCAGAGCTCTTGGAAAGTACCTGGCTCAAGCTCTACACCAGCAACGTCTTTTTGTAAGTCTTGTGTCTATCTGTAGGAAAGGCTTAGATTGCTTGCTTTATCCTAGCCTCACCGGGTGTACTAATCTGAGCAAGTACGGGGGCATTCACCCGGTGTGCTTTTCATGCGCACATGTCCAGTACGCCCGGCGAAAGGTCCGACTCCGTTTCAAACTACGTCGGACGGAGAGCGCGCCGGGCGAAAAAAACAGCCCCGCAGCAACCGCTGCGAGGCCATCCTTTTGTATCAGCAAATTAATTCTTCAGCTTACGAAGCGCAGCTCACGCACTCCTTAAACTTATTCGCCATCTCCTGAGCCACGCTGGAGGAGCGCTGATAGTACAGGCTCTTCACGCCCAGCTTCCAGGCTTCGATCATCAGGGCGTTGACCTCTTTTACCGGCACCTGTGGCGGGATGTTGAGGTTGAGCGACTGCGACTGATCGATGAATTTCTGGCGGGCGGCCGCCTGAATGATGATCTCCCGCGGATTGATTTCCCGGAAGGTCTTGAAGACAGCCTTTTCGTGCTCGGTCAGCCCGTCGAGGTGCTGCACAGAGCCGTTTTTGAGGAGGATGGACTGCCAGATTTCCTCCCGGTCCATGTCTTTTTCCTGCAATAACGCTTTCAGGAACTTGTTCTTGCGCATGAAGTTGCCCTTAGACAAGCCCACTTTATAGTAGTTGCTGCTGTATGGCTCAATGCCCGGTGAAGTCTGCCCCAAAATAGAGGAAGAAGAGGTGGTAGGCGCTACTGCCATCAGCGTGGTGTTGCGGCGGCCGTAGCCTTTGAGCAGTTCCGGCTCGCCGTAGGCTTCTGCCAGGCCGCGGCTGCCCTGCTCGGCTTCCCGGCG
>CAZNHN010000006.1:10099-30456 GCA_964572415.1 uncultured Phaeodactylibacter sp. | reverse complement strand
TGGCCGTGTACAACGACTACATGGCGTCCGCCGTCGTTCCGCATCTGTCCGCGCGGGGGCTGCGGGTCCCGGCGGATGTGAGCGTGGGCGCTGCTGTTGAATTGCTTGGCTTCCATGCTCTCAAACGGGATGTTGTTCTTCTGCAGGTAAGCGTGGTAGCCCATGACACCCAGGCCAAGGGCACGGTGGCGCTTGGCAAAGTTATGGGTGCGCTCCATGTAGGGCTGATTGGCAGACTTTTGCACAAACTCTTCCATCACGGCATCAAGGAACCATATAGCGGTCTGCACCGCATCGGTATCTTTCCAGTCTTCGTAGTACTCCAGGTTCATGGACGACAGGCAGCAGACGAAGCTCTCATCTTCCTTCACCGGCAGGGCGATCTCGGAGCAGAGGTTGGAGTTGTAGATGCGCATGCCTTTGTCGCGGTAGACATCCGCCGCGTTGTCGTTGACGTTGTCGCTGAACATGATGTACGGCAGGCCTTTCTCCTGACGGCTGTGCAGCACCTTAGCCCAGGTGGCACGCTTTTCCGTGTCGCCGGCCACCATTTCTTCCATCCATTGGTTGGTCACGGTCACGCCAAAAAAGATATTCTGAATGGCGTTGCCGATGTCTTTGATCTTGAGGAACTCATTCACATCCGGATGCTCGATATCCAGGTAAGCAGCGAAAGCCCCGCGGCGCACATTGCCCTGACTTACAGTATCGATCATGGCATCAAACATCTTCAGGAAGGAAACCGGCCCGGAAGACTTACCGTTATTGCGGATACCTGCGCCCCGCTCGCGCAGGTGCCCAAAGTAGGCCGAGGTGCCGCCCCCGAATTTGGTCATCATAATGCACTCGGACAGGGTCTTGGTGATGCCGTCCATGCTGTCCTCCACATAAGAGCCAAAGCAGCTGATCGGCAGGCCGCGGTCGGTGCCCATATTGGCCCACACCGGAGAAGAAAGCGACATCCAGCCGTTAGCCACGAGGGCTTCAAATTTCGGCTGCAGGTCGGGGCGGTCCAGGCGGTTAGCGGCGGCGGTGGTCACGCGGCGTACCGCATCCTGTGGCGTCTCGCCGGGCAGCAGGTAGCCCCGCTGCAGTACGGTTTCAGTCTCAGGCGTTACCCAGTGGTAGGGCTTGGTATTGTTATAAATGGTCTTGGTCATGGTCAATGCGTGTTTTTTGGGTATTTAGAAAAGGTCGTCGGCAGTGAACGACTGATTATGCTTGGAATACTCTACCGGGCGCTTGGCGAAGAAATCGTCCAGGGTGTTGGCGTAGATTTCCTCTTCAAACCAGCTCATGCGGCGGAGTTGAGATTCGTTGATGTCGAAAATATCCTGCAGCCCGATCTGTTTCAGGCTCGTATTGATGCGGTGCTTCATGAAGTTGAGCAGGTCCGACTTGGAGACGTGCTCCAGTTCGCCCATCTCGAAAATCCAGTTGAGGATGCGCTCCTCCTGCTGAATGGCGGCGTGGGCGGTCTCGTAGATGACCTTTTGGTACTTGTCGGTCAGCCAGCCCGGGTTTTCCTCCACGATTTTGTTGAAAATGTAAATGCCGGCATTGGCGTGGAGCTGCTCGTCCTTGCTCGTCCAGGCGATGATGTTGCTCGTGTTCTTCAGCAGGCCTTTGAAGTGGGTGAAGGACAGCACGGTGGCAAACTGACTGAAGAGCGATACATTTTCCACCAAAATGGAAAAGAGGATGAGGTTGAGCCCAAAGGACTGCTCCGGAGAGTCGAGTTGTGCAGCTGCCCGGCGGTCCCTTAGGAAGGCAATGCGGTCGCTTAGGACAGAAGACTGAAGTGCCGATTCAAATTCATCCGCCAGCCCCAGCACGGTGAGCAGTTGGGCGTAAGCTTCAGAATGGCGGAACTCGCACTCCGCGAAGGTACTGCCCAGCCCGTTGAACTCCGGCTTGGGCAGGTGCTGATAGAGGTTGCCCCAGAAAGACTTCACATCCACCTCCACCTGAGCGATAGCCAGGAGCGTCCGCTTGATGGCATTGCGCTCGGCTTCCGTAAGCTCCACTTTGAAATCCTGTATGTCACCCGTAAAATCGACCTCCGAGTGTACCCAGAAGGTCTGATTGATGGTGTTGATAAAGTCGAGCACTTCCGGGTACTCGAACGGCTTGTACGCTAGTCTGGGTTTGAAAATCGCGCTCATGTAGCTAATGCATTACCGAGCTGTGGGGGAGGGCAGGAGCGCGCACCGGCAGGCTGCATCCGGGCGTTGCCCGGGCAAAAACGGTGGCACTGCGCTGTCCTAACTCCCGAAAACTCGCAGTTAAAGAATGATATGTTGGCAACGGCAGGTCTTCTGACTCGCCCCGGCTTTGCCGCCTTCCCGCCCCCAGGGGCAGTGGCTTGCTGGCAAAACCTGGTGAATGAGGCTCACAGCAGCGGGTACTGTCCGGGATTTTCACCCGGTTCCCTGTTCAATATCGAATGGCTAATCTGTCGCTTAAAGTCATTTGATGCGTGCTCGAATTGAACGCAATACCGTTGGTTTGGGCAAGATACGGAGCTCCGGCTGAGCGATCAAGCAACGCAAGCGTATAATTACCAACACAATGTGGATAAGTCCCGTAAACCCCTGAATACAAGGGGTTGAAAAAATAGTTTTCCACATATGGGTGTGGAAAACATAGTTGATAAAAGATTTCCCATAATTTCCGTACCTTGTTTGCTCATAAAATCTTGCAGGAGCAGCGCTACTGGGCTGCAGTCTATCAATCATGAGAATTGTTTCCTTCTTCTCGGGCGCCGGCGGGCTCGACCTTGGGTTTACGCGTGCCGGTTTTGACGTGATCTGGGCGAATGAGTACGACCGGGACATTTGGGAGACCTATGTCAAAAACCACGGGCATACGCACCTGGAAAAAAGGAGTATTACGGATGTGGACGCTGCGGACATTCCGGACTGCGACGGTATGATTGGCGGCCCGCCCTGCCAAAGCTGGAGCACCGCGGGCAAGCTGCGGGGCATTAAGGATAACCGGGGCAAGCTGTTCTACGATTTCATCCGCATTCTGGAGGCGAAACAGCCCAAGTTTTTCCTGGCGGAGAATGTAGCGGGCATGTTACTGCCCCGCAATGCAAGGGCTCTGGGCAGCATCAAGCGGCTGTTCAAAAACGCCGGAGAGGGCTATAACCTGTCTTTCCAGAAAATCAATGCGAGCGATTACCTCGTGCCTCAGGACCGCAAACGGGTCTTCTTTATCGGTTACCGCCGCGACCTGGGCAAAAAGTTTGAATTTCCACCCCCAATTGATATGAAACTCAGCCTGAAGTCGGCCATCGGCGACCTGGCAGATACGGCTATCCCGGCCAAAGACGGTAACCACACCAACGGCAGTGCCTGCCGGGTGCCTAATCACGAGTACTTTACCGGTGGCTTTTCCAGCCTCTACATGTCGCGCAACCGGGTGCGCAGTTGGGACGAGGTGTCTTTCACCATTCAGGCGGGTGGCCGGCATGCGCCTCTGCACCCTCAGGCGCCCAAGATGGAAACCGTGGACAAGGATACCAAGCGCTTTGTGCCCGGCAAGGAAGACCTCTACCGCCGGCTTAGTGTGCGCGAAGTGGCCCGCGTCCAAACCTTCCCGGACGACTTCATCTTTTACTACAAGAACCTCGGCGCGGCCTACAAAATGATCGGCAATGCGGTGCCGGTACGGCTGGCGCAGATTATTGCGAGTAAAATAAAAGAAGACTTTGAGTAAGTTATGGAAGCACCTCCCGCTTCAACTGTTTCATGTTTTCCACAAAGCTGAAGAAGTCTAAATCAGTATCTACCTCCTGATCAGTATGGCAAAGCCCAATGAACTCTAACCAATCGTGGTCCAGTTCAGCATCGTAGTAGCCGAAATCTAACTGGGAGATTCCCAGTGCCCTGGGCAGAAAGTATTCCTTATCAATCAGTACATCGCGCAGACGTCGTTCCATTTCATCAATCGTATACTGTCCGCTGCAGGGCAGAACCCGCTTGTCGTAAATCTTGTAATTGCCGGCATCCCGGTACAAGTACAGGACTTCGATTTTAGTGAAGGAATCGCTCATCATTGTGGTATTTTAGGAGTTCGGGATCAGGTAAAAAACGTTGCGGAAGGCGGATTGGCTGCCCTTCGTAACGGCTGAAGAATGTACTGGCTTCCTCCGTGGGCAACTGGGGAGATACCCTAACCTTATAATCTGGCGTAATGGTAATCAGGCCAAGTTCGAAAGCCTTATCGTGAAGGGCATTTAGAGCGAGCCCATTATGTGGATTCAGTCTGAGTTTAGGGGCTTCAGCCCATGGCCGGATATGGCCGGCGATCAGGAGCGAAGGGATACCAATACCGGTTATACAGCACGTTTGGTTATAGGCTGCCATGATCATAGACCGAAAAAATTGTTGATTGACCCTGGCTTTTACAAGGCGTAGTTCTTCTTTTCCTTCTGTGATGCGGGGTTCCTGAACGAGGTCGTTTGATGCCTGGCCTTTCCCATACAATTGAGCCCTCAACTGCTCACTTTCGAAAGCCAGTTCTTCCCAGTTGTCATTGAAGGCGTCCCAAACTTGTTTGTCCAGCTTGCTATGGTTGGAAGCCCCTTTTATACCTCTTTTCTTGAGGCTGGGGTCAAGGCTGGCAAAATTTACCAGTTTGAATGCTACAGCATTGGGAGACCGCCCGATCAGCGCTGCCAATTCGATAACCTCTGGGTTTCGGCTGTGCAGTTTGCCGAAAGGCGTTTTGCAATACAGGTTAAAGGTGAGGATAAGCTCTTCCCGGGTCCAGCGTTTCTGTCCTTCTTTCATAGCATTGGATATTTACAACTCCCGCCACTCCAGCCCTTCCCGTTCTGCCGTTTTCTTCAGGTAGCTGCTGTTACGGATAAACTGCCCAAGGCGCTCCATTTCACCTTCAAAATCGAGGCGGATATCATCGTGCATTTTCGACAACAGCTTTTGCAGTTTCAGGGCCCGTTTGATCACATAATTGGAGAAGGTGCGCGCCTTGGCCGCCGGGAACTGATCGAGCAGCCCGTCTATGCCCTCCAGTGCCAGATTGAGCATCAGCAGGTTGAGCTCGATCTCCCCGTACTTGTCTTTGGTCGCCTTCACATGCCGGTTGATGTCGCCGCTGATGGCGCGCAGGTCGAGCAGTAAGAAGCCCGGGGAGTAAAACGCCCGGATGGCATAGGTCACATCCCGCTCGATGCTGATGGCGAGTTCGCTGCGTCTCTCCTCCCGGCTGCCAGCCCCTTCCAGCAGCTCGAAGGTTAGGCGGTTGATCAGGGCTTCCTCCTTGGCGATAAGGCGGAAGAGCAGCTTGTCTTTTTCCTTGTCGGGCATTTTGGAAATCGCGGCCTTGAGTTCGTCCGGTAGTTTTTGCCTGGGCATGTACTTGGTTTTGTCCTCAAAATAAGGAACATCACTTGTTCTCAAAAGCCAAAGTGGTATTTGTCACTGAAACTCCGTTGGCGCCCCTTTACCTTTGCCCAAAATGTAAAACGATTATGCCACGACAAGTCAACCGTAAAACCTTCCGCCCTCTGGTCCTGAATGCCGAAACGCCCGTTGTCGTTGATGTCTGGGCGGATTGGTGTGGCCCCTGCCATGCCCTCGCCCCTAATTTTGCCGCTGCCGCCGAAGAAGCCGGTGACAACGCCCGCTTCGTCAAGCTCGATGCCGAAAAGAACCAGAAACTGGTCAAGCAGTATCAGGTCCGCAGCCTGCCCACGATTCTGTACTTTAAGGATGGGGAAGTGGTCGACCGCAGCACCGGTGTGGTGTCCAAAGGGGCTATCCTCAAGCGGCTGCGCCCGTTGCTGCCGGAAGATGCACAGGCGGAAGTCAAAGGCGGGAGCTGGTGGAAGTTTTGGGAATAAACATGGGGTATTTCCTGATAGCAGGCGTACTGCCGAGCAGGTCCCTGGCCGCCCCAATCTTATAAAAGCAGGAAAGAAAATTACTCCGCTCCGTCCATTGGTATCCTGAGAGGATGTCCGTTCTGTACAATCACTTGTCCTCCGTATTTCGGATTTTATGCTTCACAGGAGAGCGTTGCCCCATCGGGGGCGCTTCCAATGTGGCAATATTGCTAGAGGCGTAAAAAAGGAAAACCATGAAAGAGCGGATCGCAATTTTTGCACGGCGCCTGTTACTAGCCAGCCTGTTTTGTTACGGCATGAGCTGTTCAATCGGTCAGGGGCTTGACCTGATTACCGGTGCAAGTGTGCCAGAGGGTTTATTTGCCGGGATCCGCCTAACGGATAAACAAGTCCAAACCGGTTTCACAGTTGGAACGTTACCCATTGCCTCCGGTAATCGCTTTTTTTCTGTTTCCGGGGAAGTCTTGTATCACTTTTTACCTGAGAGCAAGGATGCTTCCAAACTGCGCCCATTGTACCTCAGGAGTGGAGTGACTTACGTTAGAGATGAAGACAAATACCGTACCCTTAAGAATGTATACTTTAATACAAGGGTGGGCAAGGAAATTTCCTTTTCTGAAAAAGCGGGGCTCGGAATAGATGGGGGGTTAATGGTCAGGTTGAGCCACCGGGAAATCATTAAGCAGAAGCATAGTGGACTGGGTTTGGACTTCAACTTTCTGGAGGGGCTGGATTTCCTGAAATACGTTTCTCCGGTTGTAGGGGTTACGCTGTTTTACCGGATGCAATAAAACTGCTGGGGTTGGATAATGGAAAGCTTTAGCGCTAGGGTATTAAGGAGTCAGGGCAGTGGATATATAGTGACTAAAGTCATAGGCTAAAAGGGCAGAGTACCGTAATTTATATACTGGAGCCAAAGCCTAAGCCATGACCAAGTTGCACTCCATCGCCCCTTCTCCTGCCTTACGTCATTATATATCCACCTATCTGTTTTTAGCATCAGATGGAAAGGAAACGTTGACCTACGCCCCACCCCAGCTATCCTCGGGCTGGGCTTTTCTTTGGGGGGAAAGCACCATCAAGCAGGAAGGAAAAAAGATTGCACTGCCTCCGAATTACGTCGTACCTATTACGCCCAGCCCGTTCAGTGCGATCAGCAATGGTCCAAGCCGTGTCGTGGCTGCAAAGTTCCACCCCGGCCGTTTTTCTGAATTTTGGGGCTGGCCACAGGATTTATTTTCTGACAGCACTATCGCCCTACCCGATACCGACATAGGGCAACAGGCCAACCTGCTCCACGAAGTATTGGACGACATTAAAACCCCAGAGCGGCAAGCCCCGGCCCTAGACCAGTTTTTTCTTCGCCAGGCACCCCAACACCCTACATCCTGCCCGCTGGTCCAGTCGCTAATCCACCATATCTATGAGCACCCTGAGCTGCAATCTCTGCAAGCCGCCCCCCACCACACACAGCTCAGCCTTCGCCACCTGCGCCGTCTGTTCAAACGGTACACAGGCCTCAATGCACGTACCTTCATTCGTATTATTCGTTTCTATCGCGCCTACTTCCTGCTGCAGTCGGGCTGCTATACTTCTCTTACCGACCTGGCCTTACGAGCTGGCTACTTCGACCAGGCTCATTTCAACCATGATTTCCGAAACTTCACCGGTTACAGCCCAAGCGGCTTCATGAAAGCGCAACATCCGGAGGCGGCACTAGCTTGGGAGGGGGTGAGGTAGGAATGTCCGTTGGGTACAAGTTTGATGTATTTAGAAAGTTGATAATTGTGTATTCACGGTAGGTTGTATGTATCCAACTTGCCTTTTCAAGCAACAACACTAAGTACCATTATAAACTGATCATTAAAGATAGTCCTATGAAAGCTGTTATGTATTACTTGGGCATTATGCTATTAGCATTGCTCGCACTTTTAATTCTAATTTTAAGTGGAGTGTTACCCCCTTGGCTAATAGCCCATGCTACTATAATCAAATGCTCCCTGATTGGTGGTTTTGGCGCAATCAGTTACTGTCTTCTCGCGGTCTATTATCATTACTGCAGAAAAGGGGACTGGAAAGAAAAATGGATTCCATGGTATTATATCAAACCCGTGCTTGGTATGATCATCGGTGGATTCACCTATTTTTTCGTAGCTGCTGGGCTCTTAGTCTTAGAAGCCACAGCAGAAGCGGAACCGAGCCAACTTGGCGTTTTCGTCCTGTCATTTATTGCCGGTCTGAATACCGACCAATTTATCGCTAAAATCGAAAATATAGTCTCCAATTTATGGGGAATAAAGCCATCAAGTTTATCAAGGTCTTTATTGGATAAAGAGGATAACCAACAACAAGGATGACCTAAGGGTAACAACCACTCAGACGAGCGAGCCTATGTAATTCAAGCTCTGCCAACAAGGGTTTGAGCTTTCAACTAATTAATGACTGCCATGATCACCATTTCCGGAACCCTCATCAATCAGGTTACAGGAAAACCCTATAGTCCTACTTCAAACCTCAAAGTAGAACTCTGTAACTTAATAACAAGCGGCCCCAAAAGGGCAACCTTAGAGTGCTCTTACAACAGTAAGGTCTCGTCTCGGGGTAGTCGCTTTTCAATGGAAGTTCCTGAATCGGCTTTAATGGCGGTTCCTGAATCGGTTTTAAGGGAAGATGTGATCCTGCGGGTTACAAGTCGAGGAGAGGAACTCCGCCGCTTTACTAAGTCAGAACTTCAGAGCGGATCTATGTCTTTTATAGAGGCTTTGGGCAAATTAGAAATACCCATTTTAGCCGATGTTAGCTTAACCCTTAGGCTTCGCGATGAAACTGGAGCTTCCGTTGACCAACAGCGAGTTCAAGTATCCTGCCTAACTAATGGGACAGAAAAAATACTCCCTGAAAAACGAACAGACCGAGAGGGTAAAGTAACGTACTCACTCTCGAAAGAAGAAATAGAGTCCATTTGGGGCTTTGATCGACCGCGCTTGAATATTAAATGGCTCCGCTCAGGAAGAGTCGTTGATGAAATCCAAAATTTTCGGTTCAAGACACTGAATGAAGACAAGACCCTTATCAATGAGAGAGGTGCTGTTCCAACATTACTTTTTCCTCTAAAACTGGAAACGCGTTTTGTAGGAAATGAGCTTTGGATTCGGTTTGTACCAGATCCCATCCTGGTTAATCAGCTTATTCAAAAAGTCAGTAAGGAAGAAAAAAATGCTTTAGATCGCTTTCAAGCTATTTACAAAACTCCAATAACGACTGAAGAAGATGAAGAAAACAACAAAGCAGCCTGGCGCGCTTTAGTTCAAAAAGTAGGCGTTTACCGGGCAGCTTGGTTGGTTCACCAAAACCCCAAGGAAGCAACCCATTCCGACAAACCGGTTATGGAGATAGCCGTTTTACCCGATGCCTTTGATATCTCTCTGTATACCGACTATGAAAAGGGGGAATGTATCCCAGAGAGTTGTACCGTTACCTGTGGCAAGACGTTGAGGGCATTTCAGGAAGAAAAACTATGGGAAGTAGATTTTTCGGAAGCCAAAAACCTAGGATTAGGTATAATAATCCCCTTGGATGATGATGTAGATCACTTTGACCGTATTACGGTGGTAGGTCGTCAAACCAACAGTTCTTCACAAGACCTCATTAAGCTACTGGATGCGCACAGCTACACAAATGGCGTTTCCTTCTTACCCTATGGAACACCTACCAATAACACCGAAAAGGAAAAAACGCCCTATAGTTCTGCCAAGCGGCAGGATGCCGATGTAACGTACGACTGTTTGGTGCCGCCGGCGAAGAAAGTCGAAGAGCACTCGTGGGCCGATACCACGGCTAAAGCATTAGGCCTGGAAGCAGAAGCATTCGAGTATGATCGCTATGCGCAGACCAAGCAGGATGAGCTTGTCCAAGCTTTAAAGACCATCCTTTGGTGGTCCCTTGGACACCAGACCATAAAGTTACTGATCGGAAAAGGGTCGGAGGTTTACTCAGCGAGAGAGCAAGAGTGGCTATGGGAACACTATCAGCAGTATGTACATGCGCAGGGACCACTACCAGCCATACAGGTTGGGCGCAATCCTTATGGCTTGTTGCCGGTAGCCCGTACCGAGCCGCGAGAAGGGGATGATGAACTGTTTCACTTTCGCACTATTACTCAGCGATTGTTAAAGGCCTGGGGAAAAATGGTGATAGACGGTGTACCTAAAGCTGGTGATGGAGAAAGTGACTACGTACTCAGCGCCTTGGCCATGCAAGATTGTAGCACCCATCATCTTGCTCAATTCCTTATGGATAAAGATACGTTGATCCAACTTTTGAAAGCTCAGCACCTAGGGACAAATTTTGACGAAAATGCACTCATTAGCAGATTTTTATTGATAAATGGCATGTCTCCCCGTACTCTGTTGGCGCTGAATACTCAGTGGGAAAACATGGTGAATAAAAATAAAGAAAAGATAAGAGGAGGAGAAGAAGAAGAAGGTATACTTGAAGGTTACTTAGATAAGAATTGGAACGGGTCAAAGTTATTCGAACTGATCAAAGCAGGTAAGCCAGTAACCCTAACTGAGGAGATGGACCTTTCCCTCTTAGTCGCCGGGAAAGAAAAGTATTTACCCAAGCTTAGTCATACAATAGACACCAAGGATGATACGCAGAGGAAACCTCTTCCAGGCCAGATTAATGAGCACTCCCTCCTGTCCATTCTCGAATTGTTGATTGACCGGGCACTGCAAATTTCCAAACCAAACGAGGCTAAGGATGCCTTACGGAATGCGATTACTACACTGGATGATTTGAGTGCTGATGGGTCGTGGAGTAAGCTTCAGCAGGCATTTACCCAGGCGCTCGACCTCAACGCTTACCGCCTAGACGCCTGGGTCACTTCAGCCGCTACCCGTCTGCTGGCGCAGCATCGGAAAAAAGACCCGAATGGCCTACAACTGGGCGTCTTCGGATGGGTGGAAAACTTGAAGCGAGATGATACCAGGGCGATGGCTTATGCCGGAGGTAGAGTCACCACTTATCGTGATCCCTACCCGGAAGACGGCGGCGGTTTTATCCATGCCCCATCCACCACCCAAGCCACCGCTGCAGCGCTGGCGAAAAGCGCTTTTCTCGCAAACCAAAAAACAGAAACGGAACCGAAAAATGCTTTGGCCTTAAACCTGCTATCGGATCGAATTCAAGGGGCACAAAGACTGCACGATGGGATTCGGCATGGGCAAGATATCGCCGCTCTGCTGGGGTATGCCTTTGAGCGGCAGTTACATGATTTGGGGGCAGATAATTGCATTGCTCATTTCCGCGATGAATATCCCTTTGTAGCTAATAAAAAAGAATTGGAATCCCTAAATGTAGTGGATGGGGTGAAATTACTGGAAAATTACCCGCCAGATGGCACCACACGATATAGTTTTGAATGTGGCAACGATGAGCATATACAGCAAGCACTTACCTATATCAATGACCTGAAAGACGCCTCCGCTGACAGTTTGCACTTCGAAGCCCTTTTCCAGGCCGCTCAGGGTAATCACGAACGAGCCGCAGCTGCTCTTGATGCCTTCCAGGGGGAGGGAACACCTCCCATTTTGGATAGTCTGCGAACGCCACCGCAGGGGAGCACACTCAATTATAAGTTTTTGTATTGCCTCTCCGGTTCTGATATTCCCCGAATAAATTATCTCACCGACGATAATGTACGCGCCGCGGCTGAGCCGGTACTGGAAAATTGGTTGCGGAAGCAGTTAGGAGATCAGGAAGACGTTACATTCCAAGTGAAAGTAACAGACCCTGACAACCGGATGGCCCCACGGATAGTGGACCTAAACCTGAGACAATTAAACCTCGGCTATCTCGACCTCCTGATGCTGGCCGAAACAACGCTTGACCTTCAACAAAAGCAGGAAGAAAAAGAAAATGCACCCCAAAAGGGTATTTCCGGCTTAGAACAACGGGTGATCCATTTCATTCGCAAACAGGAAACTGAATTGACCTCAGAGCTAAGCTATAAGTTTATTCCAGAGGATTCCGAAGCATTGAAGCAATTCTGGACTCTCCTGCGCTACCTGCGCCGATTTCTACTAACGGATAAATCTCTGCTACCCCAGCATATATTGCCTTCGTCAGAAGCAGAGCGGGCCGTTTACGTCTATAGTGACTGGTATGATGTTTACCAGCGCGTTCAGTCTACTGCTATATTTTATGCGCAACTGAAAGAAAAGTTAGATCCGGAATCAGAAAATTATGCCCCAGCTGAGTTTGCCCGATCATTGGAACGAGTAGCGCGGTTTGGAATCAAAGAGGCCGATAGAATATTTGGAGAGAAAAACCCGGAAGCCATTGCCCCCGCGGTCTACAAAGTAATGACAAACGCTTATACCGCCTACGAAGCTGCCATCAAGAAATGTAAAAAAGTTCTGGATTTAGAAAAGGATGTTGAAATTTCGTCGACAGCAAAAAAACTATCTCCTAACCAATACAAGAACCTTTTTGATCATCTGGATACTGCCGCCAAAGCCTTATTCGGCCCTGCTTTCCGCATCATCCGGCCGGTGCGCTTCCCTAAAGATTTAGATGACTTTTTGCAAAAAGAACAAGAAGCCTTAATTGGTTTTAAACCTACAAACCGAAACGGCCAGGAACGCATACGTGAGTGGCTACAAGGCCTGGCCGACATTTATCCCGAAATGAAAACCTATGAAGATGCTCAGCTGCTACGGTCGGCTTGGGGTAAGAGCAAAGAAGATTACACTTTGCAGATTGCCCAGTACACGCCGGTGATCGAGCACAGGGAAAAATACCCGTGGGTGGCGCTCAATGAGGACGAAAGAGCCAAAATTAACGGCGGTCCACCAGATAATGAACCTCCATACCCTCCGGGCACTTTCTCAATGGTCATAGAAGGTCCCAAAAATATCACATGGGAGGATGCGCCGCTCTATCTGTTGCCCATCTGGGAAGGCCGGGATGCCATCCCGCAAACGACCCGGAATACCGGTATCAGCTTTCAGTACGATGCCCCCAATGCCGAACCGCCCCAGAGCCTCCTGCTGGCCGTACCGGAACCTGGGCAGACGGACTGGAAGAAAGAAGACTTGCTGGACATTGTCAATGACACACTCGACCTCGCCAAGGCTCGCCTGGTAGATATAGATGCCTTAAAAGAATTGGGCTTTCTGTTCCCTGCTACGCTGATCGGCATTAATACAAACGAGTCGACCGGAGAGACACCGCCACCCAAACCACCTTTTGGTGCGATCCAGGTACTGCCCTGGGATGGAACTGGAAACCTTCCAATCACCGATAAAGATGATGTGGTAGTTGAGGTCGCTCCAAACGATAAGCAGATGTACCTAAAACTGAGTGGTGGACCCGGCAAGGTGGCTATTTCCCTTTACGGCACCGATCAAAGACCTGTCAGGAACCAGATGATCACTTTACCTCAACGGAAAGAATACACCATCCCGATCAGGAACCGAAATATTAGGTACCTACAGTTCAAGCGAGTAGCGGGACTTCAATCTATTACCCTAACTAAAATCGATCATCGCTGATGGGCTTCAAAGAACACATACCCTTTTTTCAGGATCCTAACCATTACGGTTGGATTCGGATCCTTCCCCGCAGTCGTTCGAACGACCTGCAGGAAAGCCTGGCCATGCGGGTAGCTGATCCGTTGTGGATGCTTGGCCGGCAATGGCAGTTCGGCGAATTTCAGGGAGAGGACAATGGTAGTCCGGCTACTGTCCAGGTCAATTTCCACAACATTCCCACCCAACTCCATGAAGGAAATCGGGAGCAGCCGTTGGAAATGCAGGTAGAATACATTCCCCCTCCCAAACAGCTCGACTGGCGTACCCGCATTCGGGTAGGACAGCAATTTGCCCGTTTTCTAAAAAAATCAAAGGAGAAATGGATAGGAAATATGCCGCCCGGCATTGGGTTTATCATTGCTCCCGAAGAAGAAGCGCTCGATGAAAATACCCGGGACTTTGTGGAAGTAGCCGCCGGCAATACGCTGGATGGACAGGCATTAGTATGGGCAATGCGCACCAGCGAATGGAAGAACTGGACTCTCCCCTGGCTGGAGGCGATGGATAGTTTGCGAGACTGGTGGCACAGACTTTATGAGCCGGAAAACGCTCCATCCAATGATTACTGGCTCCCCGAGAAGCTTTGCCATCAATTTAAGCTAGAGGTACAAAGTACCAACCTGAAAATCCACGCACCCGATTACCAGAGCGGTGAGTTGGATTGGTACAGCTTTGATGAGGTTATTGGAGACCAGGGCCGTTGGCCAATCCGTTACGCGAAGACCGTCTCGGGCATGTTACCCACCAACCTCACCTTCGCCGGTATGCCGCACAAGCGCCTGTACCAATTTGAAGATCGGCGTATCGACTTTGGTCGGCTACAGGTAGAGACTCGCGAGCTGGCTAAACTCCTCCTTATGGAGTTCGCCCTGACCTACGGAAACGACTGGTTCAATATCGGACTGGAGCTGCCCGTAGGCTCCTTCACCCGGATCGACCACCTGGTCGTGACGGATGTATTTGGCGTGCAAACCACTATTGCGCCCGCTATGGAAACAGCAGCAGATGCTACGGATACCTGGGATGTATTCCGGATTGGCAAAGTGCATCCGGGTGACAATGCGCTGCAAAGCCCCGGCCTCTTCCTCCCCCCCGTCCTGGCATATCGGGAAGAGTCGCCGCCACTGGAAGAAGTGCTGTTTGCCCGCGACGAGTTTGCCAACCTCGTCTGGGGTATCGAGTCGATCATTGCTAACGGTCTGGGGCAACCGGTCAAAAGTACCTCGCCGCCGGCGCCAGTTGAATTCTCAGAAGAGACTGAATCGCCGGTCTACCCGGTCTACCGGTTGATGACGGAACTGGCTCCGCATTGGGTGCCATACAAGCCTACTCAGCTCGCAGGTAGCAATCAAATAGCGCTACAACAGGCTACGGTAGCCCTTACAGAAAATGAAAATATACCACAAACCTCTCTCCAACTAGCAATTAAAGATAAAAAGCTACGCGAAGAAGTTATTCCCCGCTCCGGCCGGCGCCTCCAACTCACCCGCCAGCGCTGCCGCGGGTACAATGGACGGACGTATATCTGGACGGGACGGAAGGTGGTGCTGGGTAAGGGAGAGGAGAATAGTGGGTTGTTGTTTGATTTGGTAAAAAGGTAATGAAAATGGCAGAATTTGGATCAATATTGAAAACTGAAAGCAGGATACCAGGTGGTTTCCAAAATGCACAACTACTGGGGCATTCAAAACTGAACGAAGATGAAACAATGGCCCTCATTAGTTTCCTTCCGCCTCCATTTAAGGTAACCGCCAAGAAAAAAAACTTCATAAAAAACACATTCGTAGTATTTGTAGATGAAAAAAAGTTTGCAGGAAAAGAAGTTAAGTATGATTGGAACATCAAGCTTTTTAATGACAAAGGTGAAGAAGTATACATTTTAACAGATAATCCAAAAACTGATCGACCTGCGGTCTTTTATCTTGAAATTCATAGTGACGAAAAGCTCGACCTAACTCAGGTCTCATGGTGTGAGGTCAGTGTTGTAATATCTATCAATGGAAGCGTCAATACTAAAGAGACACTTGAATTAAGTTTTGATGTTCAAGCTATTGATGACGACTTTTTTCATGACGACTCCCTTAACTCTTCAGGGATTGTATCTATCGGTAGTGAAGAAACCACAAAAATATTAATGCTGGATTATAAGCCTTACCTCGACAGAGCAGGTGACTGGTGGGAAGGACAAGACCAGAAAATTCCAACTAAAAATCTCGTTGCAGGAATTGCTTATTTGAATCAATTCAAAATATTGAATCAAGAAATTGATAATCCGCACCTCGCAGACCTGATAAATAAGGGGATAGATTTGCAGGAATCCAAAGACGAAGCTAGATTCTGGCCTTTTGGCTTGTGTCCTCTTAAACCTCATTTTCTTGCGATGATGCTCAAGCCTATCGGTAATGATCCTGAAACGGAGACCTATTCCTACTTTATTGGAATTCATGAGAAAAATGAAAAAGTAATTTTTGATAATTATTGCTTGCTTGGAGAGTATATGACTGACTTGTATAACATCATTCGCTTTCCAAAAGCGAATATCCACTCCTGTGGATACATACTTAATTTTCTCGCAAAAGAGTTGAAAATCACAGATAATATTAACTCAGATAATTACACAGAACAAAAAAGCACGATTGCAGACTTACTTACTCATTTTGAAAAAGGTTACTATAAGAATAAGAATTATTAATAAAAGGGGATCAGTCTGCATTTTACGCCATTAGCCCAGAGTTGCTTTCAGAAAATTATCCCAAACATAAATGTCACTTTGTGCTCTATGGAATGCAGTGGTGCCAGCCGGTGTGGGCACCTATTCCTGAAACTGCAGTTTATTTTATCGAAGGCAATATTAGTCCTTTGACTGGAATAGGGCGTGGTTTGGCGCGTTTGATTCCTGATGAATTTAGGTCAAAGCCAATAATGGTGACAACTCACATTGGGGGAGGTTCTGGTAAAGGCAGAGATTATGGGAGTTTAGTCCTTAAAGACACTGAGGCATACTCTTTAGATGGAGAAAAATATGACAATAGCAACTACCAATGTGAAAGTATTTTGGAAACATATAGTCATAATAATAGAAAGACGCCAAGGCAAAAAAATAATAGCAATAGGCCACATCAAGGAATCGATTATTACGCAAATGATGAGTCAACTACTTATAATTCAAGCGAAAAAACCTCCCCTGTTTTCGCGATCCATGGAGGGCAGATAGGTACGCTTTTAAGTAGACCTAGTGCAAATAGCCATTACGGTTTGCAATACGAGGTTAGAATTGGACAATTCAAACCATCTGTATATGCTTTTTATGGGCATCTTGATAAAAAGGATATAACAATAAATGCCAATTGGACAAATATCGTTATGGCTGGCCGAAAAATTGGCAATGCAGGAAGGACATATGGGACTGACTTATCAGATCCAAAATTTAAAAGCGCTCCAACACATCTACACTTTGAAATGAGGATAGAAGCTTGGAATCGTCGTATAGTTGACCCCAAATATATATTCCAACTATCTGATGAAAGTGTAGACAGCGAAAATACAAATCTGCTCTTAGGAATTGAAGGAAATAGGTTGTTTCCTTGTGATTGTAATAATGGTAATTATCGTGCATATAGATGCTATTTAAGAAATAATGACTTACCTAATGCTAACGATAAAAATATTGCTAACGACTGCTGGGCCTCCCGTAACCTCCACTGCCCTTATCTCCTGAACCCTGGAAACGAAACCTTCCTACTTCAAGCCCAATTAAGATTTCTTCATGATAATGATAATAATAGATATGAATCTCCTGGAGATATAAATGGCGAATTAGGTCCCAATCCGGTAAGTGAGGTAGTTAACCTACGGCAAGGTGATACGGTAGTTTGGATAAGAACTAGATCAAAACTACATCTATTCGCTAGGGATGGAGTCAATTTAGGATGGGTAAGAAAACATCTCGTGACACAAGTTGGAGATACTCCCAACTACACCATTAATAGAGACCTGTCAACGGTCTTGTCTAACTGCGAGGGTTCCTGGGATACAAGAATTGCACTATATAAATTGAGAGAAGAACACGATCTTCTCACATTTGAAAATTATCACGAAAATTTCGAGGTAGATCCACAAGTGCTACAGTTACTCAATGGAGATGGCACCTCTGCAAATCGAGGTTTAGCTGAATGTCCGCGTGCCGATCTTAATCGAGTAGACACCTAGTTTTAACGGGTAAATCATTTAACCATGCCAAACTCCATCCAACATACCCTAGCCACCGCCGCCGCCCGCCTCCTGCTCCCCTTCCAGCAGCTGGATGATCCGAAGCGTATTTCAGCTTTCATGAAAGAGCTAGGCTATGATTTTATTGGTGTTGGTTTCAGTTTTGCCGAAGATACAATCAAAGCTTTTAATACGATTCAAACTGCATTAGGGGATTTAAGCGATGGGGACAACGAAGCAGCCATTGCCAAATTAATTGAGGCTATCCCTTCCGTTGTTAGCGCTTTAAAGGAAAGTGATGACGGTAGCGATCTCCAAAACCTGGCTACACTGCTTGAACCTCCACTTTCAGCTGAGGAATTGAAATCATTTATACAAAATTTCCCACGCCGCACCCTCGACTACCTCCTGTGCAACTACCTCCAGCGCTACCATCCCAAACCTTTCGCCTTACTTCACCTGGCAGGTTTGATCAAGCATGATCTTGGATATTGGGAAATGGCCTGGGGAGACCTGCCCAAGATGCTTTACCAGCCGCAAGAAGTATTAAACAAGGCTTATCATTGGAGTGATAGTGAACCATTCGATTCAAAGGAGTTATTCACCCGTCTGGAAGTCCTCATGCGTGCCTTTTTATGGCCGGGCGGCTTATATCCTAAAGCGGAAAGCGGCGATGAAAAAGAACTGCGTATTCCCATTTACCAGGGTGGGGTATGGAGTGATGATGAAAACAACAGCTACCAGGAAATTGATATTAACATTTCCGCTCTTCCAGAGGAAGAGGACAAAGGGCTATTGATCTATCCCTACTTCTTTAATAAAGTAAAATTGGATGAAGACCTATCTGCCTGACCTCTCCGGGGCCTGGCGCTACGCGCACGTACAAATCGCGAAGTTCACAGGAGAAAGGACCGAGGATAATTCTCTGCCAGAAGATCCGGCACAATCGATTTGCCGGCTATTCTGCCCCCGACGACTGAAAGGAAGTATGAAATACACGGCATTTGTCGTGCCAACCTATCAAGCAGGAAGATTGAGGGGGGTAGGAGCAGATACAGGACTAGATACAGCCAAACTTTCCTGGGAGGAAGGTGAAGAAGTGGAGGGTGGTAAGCTTAAAGCCATAGATGGCCTGCCGATGCCCTATTACCACCAGTGGGAGTTTCATACCAGTGTCCGCGGTGACTTCGAATCCCTGGTGCGGCAATTAGAGCCCCGAACACTTTCTAATCTAGGTACTTTCCCAGTAGATGTTTCCCACCCAGAACTAGACCCGAAGACCGGTGAGACTGTAAAGGGCCTGATCAAAATGGAAGGGGTTTTACAGGCGATAGGTACGAAATATTCTAAATGGGGAGCGGATTATACGCCCCCTTACCAAGATGATGATCCCAACAAAAAATTTCGGGCATCTTTAGCAGAGCATATTACTGCAGAGACAAAAGAACCAACGATTGGCCCTCCATTGTATGGTGCCTGGCATCATGGCGGGCAATTTTCTGCCGATAAAGGCTGGTGGAGAGAACTCAACCTGGACCCCCGCCATCGCTACGTGGCTGGGCTCGGTGATCAGGTGATCAAGGAACACCAGGAGGCCTTCATGGCCGAAGCCTGGCGGCAGCTAGGTGAGATCAAGGAGGCCAACCGGCAGGTTTCACTAGGCCGCTACGGTAGTCAAATCAGTCGATCCATATTTAACCGAATCGAAAAGATGACGTATGCCCAACAATTGCAGACGGTTAGTCCAATCGCCCATCAGGTAAAAGCCACGAATGAACAAGGACAAGAGGTAGGCCTAGACACACTAGTAAACAATAGTACGCTACCAAACGGCGCTTTGTCGGCAAACTTTAGAAAGGTACTGCGTCCCAGAGGAAAGCTCGGAAAAAAACTAGAAGGACAACACCCCATTGCAGCCCTGAATAATATGACAACTGATTTAGTGGCCCAAAAACTTCCGGTTACGGATCAGTTATTAGCAACTTTTGGCGAAACTACGTCGGCAGCAGGTCGCCGTTCTCAACCTTCAAGCAGTACGCCCCCCTCCTCCATCCGACCTTTCCGCGAACGCCTCAAAGGTGACGACGTTCACCTGCCCTTGCAGCAATGGAAGGCTATCGAGCAGGGAATAGTGATTCAACAGCCGGTTCCCGAACATCAAATTAGCCGTCATCGCAACCGCAACCTTCAGGGACAAATAAGCGGACTCAAAGACCCCCGCTCTTGGCGAGGGCACAAAGTTCGGATCCGTGGCAGACGCAATCAAGCCCGGATCAACCGTAAAGGAGAATTTAGGATGAAGCTACCTGATGGCAAACATACCTTATACATCCCCGAAGTCAACATAGAATTTGACGTCAATATCAGTAAAGGAATAGCGATCTTATTGAATCTTGAACTGGGTCGGCCCAGTACTGTTACCGGCCAAATCATGGGCGCCGATCAGCGACATAAGACCACCCGAAAAGTAATCGTAAAAGGAACTACGACCACGGCCACTATCGGCGAAAACGGAGCCTATAAACTAAGCCTGCCGGAGGGAGACCACCAACTGCTGGTTCAATCCGGGGGAGACACCCATGAGTTTACCGTCCATGCCAAAGCCGGTGAAGCATTAAGCAATATAATTTCTTCATCGGAAAAAGTGAATATTGCAATTGAACAAGTGGCTACAA
>CAZNHN010000006.1:0-10089 GCA_964572415.1 uncultured Phaeodactylibacter sp. | reverse complement strand
TGTGGAACTGGTTCAAATTCCCAAACTTGAAGCGACAGCGGTAAATTTGGGGAAAGTGCTTGAACTCAAACAGTTGGAGCCGGCAAAAACGATTGGAGCCGTTTTGGCAAAGCGCTTCGACCTGGCCCCGGAAGCGGCATTACAACCGCTTGTATACCAGCCTAAGTTCCCTTATCCCATGGCGGACTTTTTAACTGAGGATCAGCTACTTCCCGGACTGGATCGCGTTCCGCGCAACACGGTTGCCCTTCTGGAAACTAACAATCGCTTTTTGGAAGCCTTTATGGTAGGGCTCAACCATGCTTTTGCGGGGGAGGCCTTGTGGCGGGAATACCCCATCCCGTTAAGTACAACCGTTTTCCAACATTTTTGGGATAAGGAAGATCTAGAGGCTGAAAACAGTCCAGATATCCCACCCATTGATAGTGCCTGGAATGCGGATAGACTTGGGGATAATACCATTGACAAAATAGAAAAAAGAGAAGGGGAAGTGGAGGAAGAAGATGGGAATCAACTCGTTTTATTACTACGTAGCGACCTCTTCCGAAAATATCCCGATATGCAGGTTTATTTGGCTCCAAAATCAGATACTGAAGAAGATCCATTGAGTGTTTTCTCACATTCATCCGATATCTTATATCCTGTTTTTCAGGGAGAGTTCCCTCCCGATATTGCCTATTGGGGCTTTTCGAAAACGGAGGAAGAGGTGAGAAATAAAGGTTATTACCTTATTCTTGAAGAGACCAGTCTCAACTTACGCTTGGGATTGGACGAAGAAAAGGATGATAGTACGGATTACTTAACCAGTTTTTCTGATTTTTCCATGAATAACTTTGGAGATTACCTTCCTGCTGAGGGCGACACCTGGGGCGAGAAAAGTTCGGCTGCACTTTCTACCGAGTATTTCATTCAAAAGCCAGTACGCCTGGCTATTCCGTTGGATAAGTTGCTGCCTAAACTTTCTGAAGAAGAAGAAACAGGATGAATCATTGAATAAAACGGTAAACGACCTAAAGATGGAGTTACGTACAAGCGAAAAAGTTATCATGGGAGAAATAGACGGTAAAAATGCCGCTATCCATGCTTACGATAAAATAATCTGGCAAGTACGAACGGGCTTTCTAACCTTGGTGTTTGGAGGTTGGGCGTTTATCTTACAGGGTGCTATCCAGGCAGGTATGACTCCGGAACAAAACCGACCGTACCTATTCATGATGATCTTTTTAACCTTGATTTTGGCGATAGGAGCTTTCTTCGTCGACCGAAACTACATCAGAAGGAAGTTTCGTGTAATTTTTTCGCTTAACAAACTCCAGTCAATTCTAGCAGGTCTAGACGTGGGAGTAGAAGAACTTCCCAAGTCAGAAAAAACAAGAATCCTAGAGTATATGGAAGTTGCCGGAGACTCTGGTCTCAAAACCTACGAAGGGAAAGGATATAATCAGGAATTGACAGTATCCTATATCATTTACTTCATTGTAGTTTTTGGGTGTCTTGGCCTAGCTTACTTCCTTTTCTGAATAGAGAATAGTCCCCAATGATAACACTTGGTCTAAAGTTCGACAATTATTTGAGGTCACGTGTAATACAAAAAAGACAGACTTTAAAACATGAGCAAAAAAGATCCATCTAAGAGCATGTTTGGAGCTCGTTTCTATTGCAAATCAACGCTTTATGAACCTGACTTCCTCACTAAATTTTCATTTAGCCCGCTAAACTCAAATTTAGTGACTTCGCCAGAGCCATAAATCCTTGATTTTCATGACAAAACCGCTCCAAACATGCTCTAAACAATATCAAGTCCATTTCGATAGAGACAAAGAGGTCGTGAGACAAAATCTTATGCACTATTTTCTGAACCGTTCTTCTGGAAAAATATTGGCGAACAAGAGTTGGCCACACGGAAAACAGTGGAATATTGTGAGGTAAACGGAACTCCGACCTGCAAGATTAAAAGAAGCAAAGAATGCCAAAAAAGATATAGATGAATAGGAATGTCTTCTCAAAAATGCGAGACCTTTACAGAGAGATACCTTTTGTTTCATTCGAAATCGTCTACCTTCTAAATCAACACCTTACAACAGGAACCCCACAACCCATCAACAAAAAAGGTAAACGATTCGTCCATGCCTCTGTGCCCATTCCTCAACCGGCCATCAACCGTGTCGTGGATACCCAGATAACAACCGCAGAATTAGTGGGACACGAAAAATCGTTGGGAAAATACTATCAGCAGATATTGGCGTTAGCACAAGAGCACAAACTTCCATTGTCCGCTGTCCGGCACTACTTTTGGCTAAGACTTTGGATTTGGAACTCGGGCGGAGAAGCCTACCTCTCTTTTCCCTGGTACGATACCCTTTCTGAAATCGATCCCGTATTGCAAGCGTTACAATCCGATCGGAACGGCACCCTTTTCCGGGATGCAGATCAGGGCTGGCAGGTAGAGATTGCAGGTGATGATCACTTTTTCTACTTTTATCAATTTCAGGATACAAGGGCGGGTACAGGAACGGTATTACTAAAAACGGAGCGAGAAGATTTACGAGTTAAAGCTGAGGTCTTGCAGGAACGGATTCATTGCCAGGTGAGCAGGTTTCCAGTCTTTTTTCCAGACCTATCCGTTGACCTATGAACTGGGGTTGGACACCAGCAATTATGTACAATTCGGGCAATGGAACAGCCTGCAAAAAGGGTTGTTGTCCGGAGAGCGTCTGCAACATGACTTGCAAAGATTAGATACCGCCTACACAGAAAAGCATCGTCTTGCCTACGAACTCACCAAACATCTATCCATCGCCCAGCTCAAACCGAAACAACTGCTGAGTCTACGGGAGGAATAAAGCTGTGAATTCCACATCCCTAAACTGGTATTCTACTTCGACCACCCTTGCCACCATCTCCATTGGATTAAATTGGTTGGTCTCACGATACCCTGCGTCACGAGCCCGTATACGAGCGTGAGCGCTAATTTGACGCTGCTCAAGAATAGAGTATGCAAAGACGCGGTCATTAAAGATGGAGAGAATGGCTGGAGTTACCAGGGACTGGAAGCCCCCCGCTTCCGCCACAACCTGGCCAGCTTCACCGAAGCCCAAATCAAAAATGTTTTCATGCTGGTGCACTACACGTCTCTTCGAAGCCCAAAAACCCATGACCCTGACGGCATGCCAGGCTATGGCCGTTCACCCGACAGGCGCCCCCGGATACTTTAGGAGAAATGTTAAGCCTTTCAAATGGGCCGGCAACCGGCTGAATGCAGGGTACAACATCTCAGATTCGCAAGGGACTACCCTGATCTGTTCCGGCCCATACCTTTTTCCGGCAAAGCTGACGCTTGTCATTGCTTCATTCCTGAAAGAATCAGATGTTAAAAGTGAAGGAATAGTCCTGATCAACTGCGGGTTGGGCAACCTTCTGTGGATAGTGCCTGACCCCACAAAACTCAAAGCTATGGCACAACAGCATAAATTCTGCCAGAGCTGCGGCATGCATCTGAAAATGGACCCTGGGCAGGGAGGAACCCATGCTGATGGCTCCAAAAGTGTAAAATACTGCAGCTACTGCTACCAAAACGGTGCTTTTACCGATGACTTTCAATCACCCGCAGAGATGATGGCTTTTGTCAAAGAGAAGCTTAAGGAACAAGGGGTTCCGGGGTGGAAGCGGTGGCTATACACATTGCCTGTTCCAAAGCTGGAGCGCTGGCGCAAAGTTCCAGCCTGACAGTTAACACGATTGCCTAAACCAAATTGTACCAGCTATGAAAAAGATACTCGTCCCCACCGATTTTTCAGACTGCGCTGAGGCTGCTACTGATTTTGCGATTCAACTCGCCAGAAAATCCGGCGCTGAGATTTGCTTCCTGCACCTACAGGCTACTCCCGCCGATTGGATAGCCCTTTCCAGAGAAAAAGAAGGCTTGTACCCCGAGACGGTCCACGCGATTGGCAGCGCTAAGAGTGAGCTCAGCGCTTGTATCCACAAAGCTGAGCATCATGGGTTAAACGCCCATCGTTCCCTGATCTACAGTTCCGAACGAGCCGATGTTCTTCGGGAGCAGGAGGTACACGGTTTTGACTTGATTGTTATGGGCTCCCACGGTGCCAAAGGGCTCAATAAACTGATCGGCAGCCACGCCTTGTATATGCTGCGCAATGCGTCAGCCCCCGTTCTTACTATCAAACAAGCGGTCCGGGAACCTGTGCGGCACATTCTCTTCGTTTCCGATTTCGCTGATGTGTCCCGGGAAGCCTTCTCTCCGCTGGCTCAATTGGCGGATGCGCTGCAAGCGCGCATTGACTTGCTCTACGTCAATACCACGGAAGCATCTGTGCCACCGGAAGAGGTCCCTAAAAACATGAAAAAAGTGGCTTCCTATGGACAACTGAAAGCAGGCTGTCACAGGCACATCGTTAGGGCCAGCTCCGTAATCGAAGGGGTAAAACAGTTTGCCCGCAAAAAGCCAGTTGACCTGATCGCCATATGCACCCACGGGCGAAAAGGCCTGCAGCGGTTGTTCTCACCCAGTATTGCCGAGCGCCTGGCAAATCAGTGTGAACGGCCGTTGTGGAGTATACGGTTGTAAAGCCACCTGGGCGCTGATAACTGTATTCTCTGGGGCAGAGGAAGTGAGGTGCCACAGGCGGTACAGTGGCCCGATACCGTTTTTGACTTGAAATAGCTCTATATTTCCGGTCTGTAAGCGTATGTTGTTATGTTGACATAGCATCTGTTTAAAAGCACAGTTTTAGGGTAAGAAAGAAAAGAGGCACTTAAATCGTTATGCAAAACGGGCACAGATCATCAGCATGCTCACCCCAGTGCCACATCCATTACCATCATTAGCGTAAAACCAGTCAGCGTAGCAATCGTCGCCAGGTCGGTATTGCCCGCTTGCTGTGATTCCGGGATAAGCTCTTCCACAACTACAAAAATCATAGCCCCCGCTGCGAAGCTTAGTGCGTAAGGTAAGAGCGGCTGCATGGTCATAACGGCAAAGGCTCCAATTACGCCTGCCACAGGCTCCACAGCCCCCGACATCTGCCCGTACCAAAATGCCCTGCGCCGGGAAAAACCCTCCCGCCGCAGCGGCACAGATACCGCTGTCCCTTCCGGAAAATTCTGCAGCCCTATGCCCACCGCCAGTGCTACTGCCGCCCCGATGGAAGCGGCCGGCAGCCCGTGGGCTACTGCGCCAAAGGCAACACCCACCGCCAGCCCTTCGGGTATATTGTGCAGGGTGATGGCCAACACCAATAGTACGCTCCGCCTCCAGTTGGTGGAAACGCCCTCCGCCTCTTCCATTTTCAGGCCCGGGTGCAGGTGGGGCAAGACCTTGTCTACCCCCGCCATGAATAATCCGCCGCCCATAAAGCCCAGCGCAGCAGGCATCCACCCAGGCAAGGTACTCACCCGCTCACTTAAGTCAATCGCCGGAGCAAGGAGTGACCAGAAACTGGCGGCAATCATGACCCCTGCCGCAAAGCCTAACATGGCATCCAGTACCTCTTGCCGGATTTCACGGAAAAAGAATACCACCGCTGCGCCCAGGGCCGTGACGCCCCAGGTAAATAAGGTGGCGAATAAGGCTTGTGTAACCGGATGGTACTGCCCAATGGCAGATAGAATAGCGTCCATTTTCTTATTGTTTATAGTTGCTCAAAGGTATAACACAACCCACTCTATACCAGGCAAAGTGACAATGATCACTCCCTTTCACTGACAATATTCATTTAAAAACCAGCTGTAAACCAGGACTTTTAGGGTACCAATTTAATTAAAACCTAGTGCCATGCGCCAGCAAAATGCCGATCTACTCATCCAAGAAGCTGACAAGCTTGTGGAATTTGCCAGCCACGAAATCGAACGGGCTGAAGAAGACGTTGCCACGCACGCCGTGTGTTTCAACGCCCGCCAATCCATTGTCAATTACCTGTCTTCCTACCTGCAAAAACATGGTAGCGAGCTCCCCGAGCCCGTGACCATGGCAGGTCTGTTGGACAAGTGCCGCGATATCGACGGACGGTTCAACCTGATCGACATTTCCGATATCGGTTGCAAGCACGATGCAGAGGACGAAGCCTACTGTATGGATGTCAAAAAAGTGGCTGACTGCCTGCGTATTGCCAAACAGACCCGCGCCATCGCTATTGATGAAGCGCCCGCCTACTAAAACTTTCCACCATGAAGAAGCAAACCGAGCCCGCTAAGTATCCGGGCACTCGGGTAGCAATGGACGGGAACACTGCTGCCATTATGTGCGAGCGGGAGTCCTCCGACGCTGCCGGTGCCTATCCCATTACCCCTTCCACTCAAATGGGCGAATATTGGGCTGATGCGGCCGCGAAGGGCCACCTCAATATCTCCGACCGGCCTCTTATTTTTATCGAGCCGGAAGGCGAACACGCTGCTGCTGCAGTAACCGCCGGCCTGTCTATGACGGGGCTCCGTGCCGCCAATTTCTCCTCCGGACAGGGCATAGCCTACATGCACGAATCCCTCTACGCTGCCGTGGGCAAGCGCCTGACATACGTGCTGAATATCGGTGCGCGGGCTATGACCAAGTCCACCCTTAACGTACACGCGGGTCACGACGATTACCACGCCGTGGACGATACCGGCTTCTTCCAGCTGTTTGCCAAAAAGGCGCAGCACGTGGCTGACCTCAATATCATCGCGCACCGCATCGCGGAGCTGGCACTTACACCGGGCATCGTGGCGCAGGATGGCTTCCTGACCACCCACCTTATCGAGTCCATGACGCTTCCCGAGCGCGAGCTCATCAAAGAATACCTCGGCCGGCCCGATGACATCATCAAGACGCCGACCGAAGCACAGCGCATCATCTACGGGGACACCCGCCGCCGCATACCTGAGCTTTGGGATGTGGATAATCCTGTTATGGCGGGCATCGTGCAGAATCAGGACAGCTACATGCAGTCCGTCGCAGCACAGCGCCCCTTCTTCTTCGATCACATTAAGCAGCTCACCGAGCAGGCCATGGACGAGTACTATCAGCTCACCGGCCGCCGCTACGAGCGCGTGATGACTTATAAAGTGGAAGATGCCGACTACCTCATCCTCGGGCAGGGTAGCGTGGTACCGAGTGCCGAAGTGGTAGCCGACTACCTGCGTGAAACCCGCGGGCTAAAGGTCGGCGTAGTCGACCTCGTCATGTTCCGCCCGTTCCCGGCCGATCTGCTGGGCAAGATGCTCAAAGGCAAGAAAGGCGTAGCTATACTTGAGCGCCTCGATCAGCCGCTGGCCGCCGACCTGCCGCTCATGAGGGAAGTACGCGCGAGCCTGACCAAGTGCCTGGAAAATGGCAATTACAAAGACAACCGCCCCTATCCGGAGCTGGAAACCTACAAAGCGGGCGATATGCCGCCCCTGTACTCCGGTTCCTTCGGTATGGGCAGCCGCGACCTGCAGCCGGAAGGCATCATCGGCGCGGTAGAGAATATGTTACCTACGGGCAAAAAGAAAAAGCAGTTTTATCTGTCTATCGACTTCATTCGCGATGTACCATTCACGCCTAAGCAGCGGGCCTATCAGGAATCCATTCAGGAAGCCTACCCGCATGTGAAGGAACTATCGGTACGGGGTTCTGAAAACCCTAACCTTATGCCGAAGGGCGCGGTGACCGTCCGTTTCCACTCCATTGGCGGATGGGGCGCTATCACAACGGGTAAGAACCTGGCGATGACCCTGTTCGACCTGCTCGGGTACGATATCAAAGCCAACCCGAAGTATGGCTCAGAGAAAAAAGGACAGCCGACGACTTACTATCTGTCTGCTGCTCCGGAGCCCATCCGTGTCAACTGTGAGTATGTATATGTGGATGTGGTACTTTCACCGGACCCCAACGTCTTCAAGCACACCAACGCACTGGCCGGCCTGAAGAAAGGCGGCACCTTTATCATACAAAGCGACAAGAGCAGCCCGGCGGAAGTCTGGGCCGATATCCCCAAGCCGTACCAAAAGATCATTGTGGACAACGACATCCGCCTGTTCTACATCGACGGCTTCAAAATTGCCCGCGAGGAAGCAACTGATCCCGAACTGCAGCTCCGCATGCAGGGTATCGCTTTCCAGGGCGCCTTCTTCGCTGCTTCCCCACTTATGGAGAAAGCGAATCTGACAGAAGACAGCCTGCTCAAGGCGATCGAAGATCAGGTGCAGTCGAAGTTTGGCAGCAAAGGGCAACGCGTGGTGGATGACAATATGCGTGTGGTGCGCCGTGGCTTTGACGAAGTAGGCGAGGTCACTGACAAGGTCGTTGGCGCCGGGCACGATGCTAAAGCTAACGCCGTTAAGCCGATCCCGCTTCCCGCTATGCTCAAGGATACGCCGCAGAGTAAGTCCAGGCTGAGCGATATCCACCGCTTCTGGGAGCAAACGGGTAGCTTTTATCAGCAGGGCAGTGGCAACGATAACCTCACCGATCCGTTTATCGGGTTGAGTGTGATGCCGGCGGCCTCCTCTTTGTTCCGCGATATGACCGGTATCCGGTTCAATCATCCGGAATGGATTGCCGAGAACTGTACCGCCTGTGGCAAATGCTACACAATTTGTCCGGATACGGCACTGCCAGGATTGGTTTCCAAACTGTCTGATGTGCTCGACACCGTTGTGCAGCGCGTGAAAAACAACCACGGAAAACTCAACTACCTGCCGAAAGCAGTCCGTCAGATGGAGCCGGAAATCCGCGCCTTGTTCAACGAGGGCGACGACCGGGCGAAGGTCAACACCATGATCCGCGAGGTAGCCGACAAGACCGTTCGCGAAAGCGGCAATACCAATGGTATGGCACAGGAATTTGACTGGTTCCTGGAAGAACTGGGCGATTTCCAGTTTGCGCTCACCCGCCCGTACTACGATGTAAAAGAAAAGCAACAACCTGGCAGCGGTGGCCTGTTTAGTATCACACTGAACCCAACGACCTGTAAAGGCTGTATGGAATGTATCGAAGTCTGCGATGATGATGCTCTACGCCCCATCACCCAGACTGAAGATTCAATTGCTACCCTGCGGCAGGATTGGGATTTATGGACCGATCTGCCCAACACGCCGGAAGAATACAACCGCATTGACGATCTGGAAGAAAAGATCGGCCCGCTGGAAACTCTATTGCTTAATAAGGAGGCCTACCAAAACTTCGCAAGTGGCGATGGCGCCTGCCTGGGCTGTTCTGAAAAGTCAGTTGTACACATCTTTACTGCTACCGTAGAGGCGCTCATGCAGCCACGTATTAAGCAGCACGTGACCCATCTGACGGAGCTCATCAACCGTCTGGAGCAGCACATTCAGCAGAAGCTGTTCAGCACGGTGAATGTGAGCGATGCCGACCTGATGACGAAGATCGTCTCCGAAATGAGCAGTGGTGACCTTACCGTATCCGGTATCGCCAGCCGTTTTGAGTCCGAAAAAGGCACACAGCCGATCGACCAGGAATGGCTGCGCGAAGTCTCCCAACTGCTCGCCAAACTAAAGAACCTCAAGTGGAAATACACAGATGGCCTGACCGGCAAGGGGCGTACCAATATGGGCATGCTCAATTCCACCGGCTGTACCTCTGTATGGGGCAGTACCTACCCGTATAACCCCTATCCCTTCCCATGGGCCAACCACCTCTTCCAGGATTCCCCGTCTATGGCGATGGGCGTTTTCGAGGGGCACATGGCCAAAATGGCAGAGGGCTTCAAAACCATCCGCAAAGCCGAGCTGATGCTCGATGGCAAATACGACCCGAGCGAGCACAATTCCTTCCTCACCTACTTCAACTGGAAACAGTTTACAGATGAGGAATGGCTGCTGTGCCCACCGGTAGTCGCTTTGGGCGGTGATGGTGCCATGTATGACATCGGCTTCCAAAACCTCTCCCGCCTGATGGCTTCCGGTAAGCCGATCAAAGTCATCGTGGTGGATACGCAGGTGTACTCCAATACCGGAGGCCAGGCGTCCAAGGCGACACCGCGGGCGGCAACGGCCATGTGATCGAATATGCCGGCTCCGCCATCCGCGGGCTGTCCATGGAAGGCCGGATGACGGTCTGCAACATGGCCATCGAAGGCGGCGCGCGCGCGG
>CAZNHN010000005.1:37434-58672 GCA_964572415.1 uncultured Phaeodactylibacter sp. | reverse complement strand
CGATGCAATGCAGATGCACGTGAGGATTGAGGCGTTGGCTCCAGGTATGCAAAACCGCCGTTATCCCGACCTCCGCCCCCAATTCTTTGAGCATTTTCAGATAATTGTGGATGGTGCGCCGGCTGCAGCCAAACCGTGAGGCGAGCTGAGCAGAGGAGCCTGTGGCTTTACGCCGGATCAGGTCGTCCAGGCGGCCTAAGTGTTGAAGTTGAGCGATTATACATGACGCGTTCTGGATTGGGCTAAGCCCAAACCAGAACGGTCAGTATATACTGCACTCGATGTCGGTTTGGATTCCCAAACCTCATCGACGTCAGTATAGTTTCATCATCTCTGGTATTTAGGGGTTAATATCATTCTTTGCTATACCACAGTACCGTTACCAATCCCGGCAAAGGCAGTGCAAGAGCAACTAAGTGAATGTTTCTACACCCTTGAAAGCCCAATTCCTGGATTCGTGCAATTTATTTAGTTTGATGCTAATCTGATGATCAGACAGAACTGCGTAAAACGGTTCGGTTAGAGTGCGCTTATTCGTTTGACATTGTTAAATTTACAACTTTCCCTTCAAAAGCGCAAGGCAAATAGGTCGCTAAATGCTGCCTCCTGCATTCCGCACGATTCATTTATTTTTGTTTCCTACCTAAAACCTTTTAAATTGAGGGCTCAGCTCTAAACAGAAAACTACGCATACCCCAGGGAACACTATCCATCATGATCCGCCTTCTTTTGCTTACTGTGGGATTAGTGAGCTGCTTCAACGCCTGGAGCAGTGACCGGGAAGTGGTGTACATCGACTCCATCGCTGTGACCGGCAACAAGCAAACGCTATCCGAAATCATCCTGCGGGAGATGTCCATACGCGAAGGGGACACAGTACTGCTGGAGGAATTGCCGGAGAAGATTACCTGGTCCGAACAAATGATCATGAACACCGGGCTGTTCAACCGGGCACAGATCAGCTATCAGGCCTGGAAGGGGGAGACCAATGAAGTACAGCTGCTGGTGACGGTGGAAGAGATGTGGTACCTCTACCCTATTCCGGTATTTGAGCTGGCTGACCGCAACTTCAATGTCTGGTGGGTAGACCAAAAACGGTCGCTTGACCGCACCAACTACGGTATGGACTTCGCCCACATCAACCTCACCGGGCGGAATGACCGGCTCAAAGGGACAGTCAAATATGGCTATACCCGAAAATACGCCCTCTCCTATAGTATGCCCTACCTCAATAAAGCTCAAACGCTGGGCGCTTTCGCAGGGGTAGGCTACTGGCGCAACCGGGAGATCAATTACCGCACAACGGATAGCCGGCAGCAGTTTTTCCGATTGGAAAATGACTTCATCTACGAGCGCTTTACGGGCGAAATGGGTGTCACTTACCGCCCACAGCTCCAATCCTACCACGATCTGGAACTTAGCTTCACGCAAAAGCGCATTGGAGACGAAATTGCCCTTGACCTCAACCCGGACTACCTCCTCGACGGGCGGCACCGCATCCGCTATTTTACCCTGCGCTACGACTATTTTCATGAAAACCGGGATGTGGCTCCCTACCCCTGGTCAGGCTCCTTTTGCTATGGTAGCCTCATCAAGGAAGGGCTGAGCATCTTTGGGGAGCGCTCCGGGCTGACCCTGCTCACCGGTTACGGGAAGTATATCCCCTGGGGCGAGCGCTGGAGCCTGGGCCTGGAAATGCGCACCAAGCTGTCCATCATCCGCTCCCGACAGCCTTATCAGGACAACCGGGGACTAGGCTTCAGCCGGCATACGATGCGGGGATGGGAATACTATGTCATCGACGGCATGGACATGGGGATGGGCAGATCGAGCCTTCGTTTTCGTTTTGCCGAGTATAATTTCAACTTTGGTAAGCTGATGCCCATTCAGCAACTGCGCCGCATGCCCATCAAGCTCAACCTTTCGCTCAACAACGACCTCGGCTACGTCAACAGCCCCTACGCCCGGGCAGACAACCCGCACAGCAACCGTTTGCTTTGGGGAGGCGGCATTGGGCTTGATATCGTACTCTACTATGATAAAGTGATCCAAATCCAGTACAGCATCAACGATTTGATGGAAAAAGGATTATTTTTACATCTTAGCATGAATATTTAACCGCTAGCTATTCCAGGTTGGGCATCTTTATTTCAAAACTCCAGGCACTTCAGAATCAATCTATTAGATGCAAGTAGTCGTTTACAGCAAAGTTCTCAAGGAAAAAGACATCCCGCACATTCAGCACCTCTTCGATGCCCTGCATGAGGAAGGCATAAAAGCTTACGTATATGCCCCTTATCTGGAGCAGCTCAAAGGGGAGATCCGCCTGCCGTCACAGGTGGGCACCTTTGGAGGCTACCTGGACTTTACTACGCATAAGTTCGACTTTTTTGTCACACTGGGCGGGGATGGAACAATTCTCGCCGCCACTACCCATATCCGTGACAGTAACATTCCCATTTTGGGGATCAATTTGGGGCGGCTGGGTTTTCTGGCCAGTATTGAGAAAAAACGTATACACGATGCCATCAAGCTGCTCAAGCGGGGCATGTACAGTATTCAAGAGCGGTCCATGCTATTTTTGGAGTCTAACCTGCCAATCTTCGGGGAAATCCGCTTTGCGCTAAATGACATTACGCTGCTCAAACGAGATACCTCCTCCATGATTACCATTCACACCTTCATCAATGGGGCTTACCTCAACTCCTACTGGGCGGATGGCATCATCGTGGCGACACCAACGGGCTCCACCGGCTATTCCCTGAGCTGCGGCGGACCTATTATCTTTCCAAATTCGGGTAATTTTGTCCTCACCCCCGTTGCTCCGCATAATCTTAATGTCCGACCGATTGTCATATCCGAAGACTCCGTTATTTCTTTTGAGATTGAGGGGCGGGCGGAGAACTTTTTATGCACCCTGGACTCCCGCTTTGAGACCATCACGGCAGCTCATCAGCTGGCCGTCCGCAAGAACGACTTTGGTATCCGCCTGGTGCAACTCCACGATGTCAGCTTCATGGATACCATACGACAGAAGCTTGCCTGGGGATCAGATAAACGAAATGACCAGTAACCATGAAAACGACCCTGCAGTTGCACGGCCTGACTTACAGGGCTGACTTACAGCGCCCCATTGATATTGCCATTCCCCTGAAAGCAGGCCTGGAAACCGTCAATTGCTTCTTTGCTCCGCCTATGGAGCACAGCCCGGTGGTGGCTGGCGATTTCATTGGCTCCACTCAGGAAGGTGGCGCAGTCAACTTTCTAACTGTCCGCCTGACCCCTCACGGCAATGGCACGCATACCGAATGCGTAGGGCATATTGCCAGGGAAACCTACACCATCAATCAGTGCCTGCAGCAGTTTCACTTCCCGGCCAGGCTGGTGAGCGTTTTCCCAACCAAAAAAGAAAATGGCGACCGCATCCTTTACCGGGAACAACTTGAGGCCCTGCTCGAAGAACATCCACCCACGCCCGCACTGATCATCCGTACGCTGCCCAACGATGACCTCAAAATGATCACCAACTACTCCGGAGCCAATCCGCCCTATCTGCACCATGAGGCTATTAACTATCTGGTGGAACGAGGCGTTGAACATTTGCTGCTCGACCTGCCCTCAGTGGACCGGGAAGAAGATGGCGGACAACTGCTGGGCCACCGGGCATTCTGGCACTATCCGGAGTCGCCCAGGGCACATTGCACCATAACCGAGCTGATTTATGTAAACAATTCTGTCCGCGATGGATTATATTTACTGAATCTTCAAATTGCCAGCTTTGAAATCGATGCCAGCCCAAGCAAGCCAATACTGTACGCTTTAGAACTTACTGAATAGATGTCATTATTCAAGTCCACATACCATTCCAAAACTTTTCGTGACTTCAAAGAAATTGAGGTCACCAATTACCGGCGTATCATCCATTTCTACGAAGACCGGGAGGATGCCATTCGCAGGCTGGACTTTGAGGAGTACTTTGAGATGCTGGTGGCTTATGTCAACAGCCTCTTTGAAGTGGGCTTCCACCAAAAACATCTCTTAATGGTAAATGTGGCGATTGAGGAGGTGATTGTGCAAAACGTAGAAAGCCCCCCCGGTGAAAGCCTGTACGAACAGCTGCTTTTTAGAAAGGCCGCCTCCCACTTCCAATGCCTGCAATACGAAAAGTGCCACTACGTCCTGCTGCAACTTATCCGCATTGACCCCTACCACAATGATGCGATTAGTTTTCTCAAAAAATGCCTGCGCCGAATGGAGCCGACCTTTCTGGAACGCGCCAAAGCCACGGCTATCTTTCTTTTCCTGCTTGCTGCTCTGGTGATTTCAATTGAAGTACTGCTCGTACGTCCTTTTTATGAGATGCACACTGGTCTCGTGGAGCGCTCCCGTAATACCATCTTCGGCATTGGTTGCCTGTCCCTGGTGGGAGGGCTGTTGTGGCACCGGTTTCGGGTCGAACAGCGGGTAGAGCGGATGGTGCAGCAAATTCGCCGCAAAAAACTGCTCCGGTCCGAAAAGTAACACCGGTTTAACGTCCTGAGCTCTGGCAATGCCGGTGATTCCCACTATATTCGCAGCAAAAATCCATGAAACCAACTTTGCTTATCCTTGCAGCCGGCATGGGCAGCCGCTACGGTGGCCTCAAACAGCTCGACGGCCTTGGCCCCAACGAAGAAGTCATCATTGAATACTCTATTTACGATGCCATCCGCGCCGGCTTTGGCAAAATAGTCTTTGTCATCCGTGAAGATATTGAGGATGCTTTCCGCGAAAAATTCGGCGGCAAGTTTGACGATAAGGTGGAAATCGAATATGCCTTTCAAGCCATCAATACTCCGGTAGAAGGCATTAGCGACCTGCCTGAAAGAGAGAAGCCCTGGGGCACGGCTCACGCGGTCCTGGTGGCTCACGATAAAATCAATGAGCCCTTCGCCGTCATCAATGCGGATGACTACTACGGCATCAGCAGCTTTAAGGCCATGGCAGACTTCCTGAAAGATGACTGCGCACCGGACCACTACAGCATGATTGGCTACCAACTGGACAAGACACTCTCCGATGCAGGCCATGTTAACCGGGGTGTGTGTGAGGTGGACGAAGCCGGCCACCTGACCGATGTGGTGGAGCGCCACAAAATTCACCGTACGCCCAATGGCATTGTGTATGAAGAAAACGATGCGAAACATCCGCTAAGCCCGGACGCACTGGTGTCGTTTTTGAGGTCACCCGGCAGCACTTCATCGAGTTTGTAGAGGCGCACCGGGATCAGCCCCGTGCAGAGTTTTACATCCCGCTCGTCATCAACCGCCTGATCAATGAAGGTAAAATTGACCTCACGGTCATTCCTAATGCCGAACGCTGGTACGGCGTGACTTATCAGGAAGACAAACCGATGGTGCAGGAGGCTTTCGCCAAACTGACGGCAGAAGGCCAGTACCCCGAAAAACTTTGGCAATAGCAGCCCGCAATAGTATCCTTGCCGGTACTTAGCAATAATTTACTACTTCCAATACTTAAGATCGCTTAGCTTTCAGGAAAAATAATCCTGATGACTGCTAAGCGATCTTTTGTTTTTTCCCTTTTCCTGTTCAGCGGGCTATTGCTGAGTGCACAATCCAAAACCGGTTTTGCCCCGTCCAAAGGCGTAGACCTCTATTACGAAATTTACGGATCAGGAGAACCAATGGTCATTATCAACGGTGGCCCGGGCTTCAACAGCAAAGGCTTTCAGGCACTGGCTGAATCCCTCAGTGAAGACTATCAGGCCATCCTGTATGATCAGCGGGGCACGGGTTCATCTAAAATGGAGAACATTACTGCTGACAATATGACGATGGACCTGATGGCGGCCGATCTTGAAGCACTGCGCATTCACCTTGGCTACAAAGAATGGACGGTTCTCGGTCATTCCTTTGGAGGCATACTAGGCAATTATTACCTGTCCAAACATCCAGAAGCGGTAAAGGCTTTCATCGCCTCTGCCTCAGGAGGGGTTGACCTCGGGCTGCTTAATAACTTCGACATTACCGAAAGGCTGACCGACACGCAACGTGACTCTTTTCTTTACTGGACGGAGCGATTGCAATCCGGTGATACAACGCAGTTCGCACAACAGCAGCGCCGTAGTTACATGGCTTACGCCTACGTCTACAATGACGCCTATGCAGCCCAAGTTGCTAAACGCCTGGGCCAAGGCAACATGTACATCAATCAGTTGATCTGGCAAGACCTCCAAGAGATCAACTACAATGTAAAAAAAGCAGCCGGGGAGTTCCGAAAGCCCGTTTTGATCATTCAGGGCAAGCAGGATGTTATTGTACCTGAAATAGGAGAAGTGGCTCATCGGGCTTTTCCGAATTCCACTTTCGTATTGATGCCAGAGTGTGGGCACTACGGCTGGCTGGATCAACCTAGCCTCTATTTTGGAGCTATTGATACCTTCATGGACGGGGTCATCTCTACGGACAATAATTAAGCGCTCACCAATCATCCATTCCTCCGATTGTGGTGTTTCTTCTTGAAACAGCAAAAAATATGTCTTCCCCCAATCGTACCAACTCCATTCTTACCTGGAGCGACTTTACAAAAGTGGACATGCGCGTGGGCACTGTCCTGCAAGCCTACCCCAATGCACAGGCCCGGAAGCCCGCCTACATCCTGCATATTGATTTTGGCCCGCTGGGCGAGCGCAAGACTTCTGCCCAAATCACAGACCACTATCAGCCTGAAGAGCTGGTGGGGCGGCAGGTTATTGCGGTGGTCAACTTCCCCCCCAAGCAAATTGCCAATATGATCAGCGAGTGCCTGGTGCTGGGCGCGGTGGGCGAAGGCGGCGGGGTAATCCTGCTAAATACAGATCAGGCAGTACCGAACGGGCTTCGGATAAGCTAAAGCCTTGCAGAAGATGTACGATTTTTCATTTCCGAACGACCCTGGAAGGTATCTCCGCTATCTTTGAAGAAAAAATATGGCACGACTAAAAGACAAAACCGCCCTCATCACCGGTGCCGCCCGGGGCATCGGGCAGGCTATCGCTACTATTTTCCACGCAGAAGGAGCTACCGTCCTTCTCACAGACATACGCGATGAAGAAGGACAAGCCATTGCCGATCAACTGGGCGAGCGGGCGCACTATTTCCACCTTGATGTTGGGGAAGAAGCGGACTGGCAGGCGGCTGACCATTACATCCGGCAGCACTTCGGCTCGCTGCAAATCCTGGTCAACAACGCCGGCATCACCGGTTTTCTGGAAGCGCCCGGCCCTTTCGACCCCGAGCAATCCGACCTAAGTACCTGGGATACCGTGCACCGGGTAAACAGCACGGGTACTATGCTGGGCTGCAAATACGGTATTGGGCTGATGAAAGCAAGCGGGGGCAGCATCATCAACATCTCCTCCCGCAGTGGGATTGTGGGAATACCGGGGGCAGTGGCCTATGCATCAAGCAAAGCTGCAGTGCGTAACCACACCAAGAGCGTAGCGCTCTACTGTGCAGAAAAAGGGTACGGTATCCGCTGCAACAGCATCCACCCGGCCGCCATTATGACCCCAATGTGGGATGCCATGCTCGGCGAAGGGGAACAAAGAGCACAGATCATAAAAAATGTGGAGGCAGGCATTCCCCTCGGTCAATTCGGTGAGCCGGAGGACGTGGCTTATGCCGCGCTCTATCTCGCTGCTGATGAGTCGAAGTATGTCACCGGCACGGAACTGCATATTGATGGGGGGATTTTAGCAGGGAGTGAGGCGCGGCCGGAGTGATGGGTTTTAAGAAGGTAGCATTATAAGAAGCTATCTGTCAGCTCTTTTCAGGAAGCGACCTACGGCCGACTGTCGTGCTGAAGGGGGCATAACCTGGGTTAGTTTTCATCGCCATGGCTAAGTTGGAGAGATTTCATCAACCACCAGACATAAACTCAATTACATTGTCGAACACGGCCTAAATCCTGTATATTAAATTTGAAAGCAACATATGACAAGATGAAAAAGCCTACGCTCTTTTTGCTATTTAGCCTGGCATTCTCCGCCGCTCTCCCTGGTCAAGACTACGAGCCTTTAGTCAGGGAAGGGGCAGTTTGGCAGTTTTTCCTTTCCCGCGCCAATCTAGGCGGAGATGTTCCCTACGGATATCGAATTGATGGGGATACGCTGCTTCAGGGGCAGCAGTACCGCAAGCTTTATTTCCTCGACCTGTACGCCGAAAATATCTGGGAGCACCCCGATGACGAAGACTACTTCCTGGAAGACGAGCAATTGATCGGCGCGCTGCGGGAGGACACAGCCGCCCGGCAGGTGTTTTTCCTGGACTTTGACCATCCCTACTATGATTCCTGGTGTGATTCCACAACTGAACAGTTGATCCTGGATTTTAACTACGAATTGGGGGATACCCTCCAAGGGCTTTGTACCACTTTAAAAAAGGCAGCAGAAGAGGAATGGTGGCCACCTTGTATCACGGATTCAATATACACCCGTTTTATTTGGGGTAAAGAGCGGCGGGTCATTCGCTGCGAAGCGGGCACTCAGGGAGAGCACTACGAGTACCTCATTGAGGGCATTGGCTTTTTGAAGGGGCCTTTTGCTTTCGGATCACACTACATCGTTGTAACCAAAGGCGGACACTACCTCCACCGCTACTGCGCCCCCGACATTGCTGAAAGCTGCGATTTGCTGACGAGTATAACGGAACTACACGCCCAGGAAGGCAGCTTGCGGCTCTACCCTAACCCCGCCCAGGATGTGGCACAGCTCTCGTGGCAAGGCAGCGCCCCGGACAAGGCGGAAGCAGTGCTATGCGATGCCACAGGCCGGGAGATGCTGCGTGTGCCGCTGCGCTTGTCCACCGGGCATGCAGAGCTGAGCTTACGCGGCCTGCCCGCGGGCTGGTACAGCGTGTTGGTAGAGTCCGAAGGGGAGCGAAGAGTGGCTCGGCTGGTGGTTGTGCGTTGAAGCGGTGCATAATGTTTTCAAGCTTCATACCGAAGCATAACTAAGCAGCCCAAAGCCTTTAGCTTTTGCCCAAGACAAAGCTATACGCTACATTACACTCTCGGGGAACCGACCAACAAACCTATTCCCAAAGCCGCCTCTGCTCCGCATCAGGCAACAGGCGGAATGACTGCCGGTGGTGAGGCGTAGCCCCGTGCGCCTGTATAGCCGCCCGGTGCGCCTTGGTGGGGTAGCCCTTGTTTTTGTGCCAGTCGTAGTGGGGGTGCGTTTCGTGAATCTGCATCATATAGTCGTCGCGGTAGGTTTTGGCCAGTACTGAAGCAGCGGCGATCGACAGGTACTTTCCGTCTCCCTTGATGATACAGTGGTGGGGCAGGTCCTGATAAGGTTTGAACCGGTTGCCGTCAATGAGCAGGCATTCCGGTATGGGGTCGAGTTGAGCGATGGCCCGGTGCATGGCCAGAAAGGAAGCGTTGAGGATATTGATCTTATCAATTTCTTTCGGGGCCACTTGCGCTACAGCCCAGGCAATGGCTTCGGTTTCAACGATTTCACGCGCTTCGTACCGCTGTTTTTCCGACAATTGTTTGGAATCATTGAGCAACGGGTGCTCAAAATCTGTTGGTAAAATTACAGCGGCTGCAAAAACAGGGCCGGCAAGGCAGCCACGCCCGGCTTCATCGCATCCTGCTTCAATCTGATTTTTGTCGAAAAAGGGCAATAACATTATCGCGAACAGTTGAATTAGTGGCCACAAAGATATAGCTTACGTCCAAGAGATGATGAAAAGCCCAATATTTATCCTACTGCTACTGCTTACTGCTGCTCCACTCCTGGGGCAGATGACGCTGCGCGGGCGGGTAGTTGATAAGGATACCAAAGAAGGCGTACCCTTTAGCAATGTGTTCTTCGAAGGCACCACCAAGGGTACCTCCACTGATGTAGACGGTTTTTACGAACTCACCGTAAAAGAAGCCGGGGACAGCCTGAGCGCCAGCGCCATCGGTTATGATGTGGTGAGGAAACCGGTTTTGCCGGATCTCGCAGAGCAGGAAATCAATTTCTACCTGGGCGGCTCCAGCCTGACCCTCAATGAGGTGGTGGTCATTGCGGGCGAAAACCCGGCTAACGCCATCGTGCAGGGCATTATCGACAACAAGCAGGAAACCCGCATGAGCGCCCGGGAGTCCTACGCCTACGAAAGCTACGCTAAAATTGAGCTGGACCTGGAAAATATAGATGCAGAGCTACGCAACAAAAAACTGCTCAAGCCCTTCGAGTTTATCTTCGAGAATATCGACAGCACTTCTGACGAAAAACCTTTCCTGCCGATTTACATCAATGAAATCCTCTCCGATGTGATGTACGTCAGGGATGCGGGTGAGCCCAAACGGGTTATCAAAGCACAACGGGCCACCGGTACTAACAATCAGACCGTCATTGAGTACATCAAGCGCATACACCTGGAATACAGCATTTACGACGAATGGATTTATGTGCTCGACAAGCCCTTCGCGAGCCCCTTCTCTAAATCCGGCCTCAACTACTACGAATACTACATCATCGACAGCGCCATGGTCAACGGGCACTGGAGCCATCAGCTGAAGTTCAAGCCCAGGCGCAAACAGGAGCCTACGTTCTACGGTGACTTCTGGGTAGCCGATTCCTCCTTCGCCGTACAGCGAACCAATATGCGGATGACGCCCGACGCCAACATCAACCTGGTCAGCCGTATCATCATTCATGAAGAATATGAGCCAAGAGGAGAAGTGCCAAACTGGGTGCCCGTCAAGAAAAAGATGGTCGTCGACTTCTCCCCTGCCGAAAATGCCCCCGGGATGATCGCCCGGCGAACTGAGACCTTCAAAAACATGCGGCTCAATCAGGTCGGCACCAAACAGGATTACATTGAGCAGGAAGAGTTTTACCTGCTCGATGAAGTCAAGGTGGAAAACGATTCCTTCTGGCAGGCTGCCCGCCACGAGCCGCTTTCCAAAACGGAACAGCAGGTCTACACTATGGTGGACAGCATTAAGAATATGCCATTGTTCCAAACTTATGTGGAAGTCCTGGAGACCGTGTTTGTTGGCTACCTGCAAATTGGCAAAGTGGAAATTGGCCCTTACTCATCCCTCTACAGCTTCAATCCGGTGGAAGGCGACCGCTTCAGTATTGGCGGGCGCACTACCCGGCAGTTCAGTGAAAACCTCCGGCTCGGTGGCTTCCTCGCCTACGGGCTTCAAGACCAGGAATTCAAATATGGGGGCAATGTGGATTGGATCATGAGCCGCAAGCCCAGAACCACTGCCGGCCTGGCCTACGTAAACGACATCAGCCTCAACAGCGAGAATAGTGAGGAATTTGTACAGGGCGATTTGTTTTCCGGGCTTTTCCGGCGTGACCTGCTCATGAAGTTGATGCGTGTAAGGGAGGGCAAGGTCTACTACGAGCGCTTTTGGAAGAACGGCTTGTCCAACCGCGTCACCTTCCTGCACCGGGAGATGGACCCCTACGGCGGTATTTTCCCGGACGGGCGGGGCTTCAACTTCGCCTACTTATCTGACCCGGGCCGGTTGACGGATATTGATACGACTATCCGCACTACGGAGATCATTTTCAAAACCCGGTACGTCAAGGATGAGATGATTGTGGACGGGGATTTCAGCCGCAACAGCTTTGGGTCCAAACACCCCATCATCGAATTCCAGTATACGCTTGGCGTTGACGACCTCCTCGGTGGGCAGTACACCTACCACAAGCTCAATCTAAGCTACCGGCACTACTTTTACATGAACCCTGTAGGCTGGATGTCCTACCGCATCCGGGCAGGCAAAGTTTTTGGCAATGTCCCCTTCCTGTTGATGGAGGTCCACCCCGGCAACGAAGGATATCTGGTAGGCCGGAGTATTTTCAACATGATGACGCGGTATGAGTTTGCCAGCGACACTTACGCCAGCCTAATGCTGGAGCACCACTTCGACGGGTTTTTCCTGAATCATGTCCCGCTTTTGCGCAAGCTTAAGTTTCGTTCCTATGCAACCTTCAAAGCCGTAATCGGCCGCTTGTCCAACGCCAACCGGGATGTGAACCGGTTAAACCTTTTCATTCCCACTGACGCTAACACCTATCCGGGATTCCGGGCACCGAGCCAACATCCGTATATGGAAGCCAGTATTGGTATTGAAAATATACTGAAGGTCTTTCAGGTTGAGGCGGTGTGGCGGCTCAACTACCTGGATAATCCACAGGCACGGCGCTTCGGGCTGCGGGGCGGCGTAGCTTTTTACTTCTAACCTGTTTATCGGTAAGCCCGGAAGACCATATCCAGTTGTGAAGCATAATTGGCAGGTGGAGAAAAGGCAAAGAAGACCACAATCTCCAGCCGGATACTTTCCCGCGACAAGTCCCGCTTGGCATTCCGCAGCCCGGGCAAGAGATCAATGCGATCATCCTCTGGGTAACGCTGCAACTGATCGATGTAAAATACCTCATCCGCTGGCGTACAGTTCTCCGTATCATCCTCGCAAATACGTACTGAGATCCCGTCCAGGAAAACATAATCAAATCCATCCAGGCAACGCAGCGTAGCCGAGTAAGCGCTGATTTCAGATATTGCCGAGGTATCTGTGTTATTTTGATTAAGGAAAAAGCCAATATTGGTAGCTACGCCCCGCACAGTATAGGCGCCTGGCAGAATCGGGTTTTGCCCGGCTTCAATAGTGAAACGGAAATTGGGATACGCCAAATCGAATAAAGGCTGACGGTTATCGCGGCGGCAGGTCGCAAAAATGAGCACTGCAAAAAGTAGGTAAATCAACTGCTTCATAATTCTCATAACACCAAAAAATGGGTAAAGATTGTCTGCTATGACCATCTTAAGCGTACATCCCCCCGGGAGAGCCAGGCCACCAGCAAAATTAAAAACTAAAACTTTGCCCGGCTTTCCAATTATCAACTATATTTAGCACGAATAACAAAATGACAGTTTTATGGGCGAGCAAAGAGTCTCTCTGGTACAGGATGAGGCATCCATGCAAAAGTTTGTGAAAAAGCTGCTGCGGGATGTACAGGCATTAGAATACATGTTGGACAACGACTGGTTTGAGAAGGACATTGTCCGTATTGGGGCAGAGCAGGAGATGTGCCTGGTGCACCGCAAAACCTACAAACCAGCCACAATTGCCATGCAGGCACTCGACCACATGAAGGACTACGACTGGGTGGAGACCGAGCTGGCGAAGTTTAACCTGGAGACCAACCTGGACCCCCGGGAATTCTCCGGGCACTGCCTAAGCGAGCTGGAGAAAGAAAACGCCGGCAAACTCGACAAGATTAGTGACCGGCTAAAGGATATGAAGGCCCGGCTCATCCTGACCGGTATACTACCGACGCTGCGAAAATACGACCTGGAAATGCACAACCTAACGCCCAAAAAGCGTTACTATGCACTCATGGAAGCCATCAATTCTCAATTACAGGGCAACGCCTACGAGCTAAGGCTTTCTGGTATTGACGAGTTGCTGGTCCGGCACAATTCCCCTTTGCTGGAGGCCTGTAATACCAGCTTCCAGGTTCATTTGCAGGTAAGCCCTAATAACTTTGCGCCATTATACAATATTTCGCAGGTCCTGGCAGCACCCGTCATTGCAGTAGCCGCCAATTCGCCCATTGTCTTTGGCAAGCGCCTCTGGCACGAAAGCCGTATTGCTTTGTTCCAGCAAGCCCTGGACGTCCGCACCACGCAGGAGCACATGCGGCAGCGCAGTCCCAGAGTCAGCTTCGGCACCAACTGGCTCAACGAATCTATCATGGAGATTTATAAAGAAGACATTGCGCGTTTTCGCGTGCTGCTGAGTGCTGATGTGGAAGAAGATTCGATCAAACTACTCACGGAAGGAAAAGTACCGAAGCTCCGGGCGCTACAGGTACACAACTCTACGGTTTACCGCTGGAACCGCCCCTGCTACGGGGTTAGCCCAAACGGTAAGCCTCACCTCCGTATCGAGAACCGGGTGATCCCTGCCGGCCCAACGGTGGTCGACGAAGTCGCTAATGCCGCCTTCTGGCTCGGTGCTATGGAGGGCATGCATGCTGCTTATCCCGATATCCGGGCTAAGATTGGCTGGGAAGACGCACAAGACAACTTCATAAAGTCCGCCAAGTTTGGTATAGACACTAAATTCACCTGGTTTGGCGATCAAAAAGTCACGGCCACTGACCTCCTGCAGCAGGAACTCATCCCACTGGCACGGGAAGGCCTCAAACGCCGCAATGTGGATAGTGGCGATATCGACCGGTACATGGGTATCATCGAGGAGCGGGCCAAGCGCCACATGAATGGCTCGCGCTGGCAGCTCCGGGCATATACCAAGCTGGCCAAGGAAGTGTCCCGTGATGAAGCACTCTGCGGTTTGACCGCTTCCATCATCAATAACCAGAAGGCCAATAAACCTGTACATACCTGGGAGCTCCCAAATGCTGAAGATATGCCCGATTACAAACCTGCCCGCCTGATGGTTGATGAATTTATGGAGACGGACCTGTTTACAGTTCAAAAGGACGACCTTATCGAACTTGTGGCAGAACTCATGGACTGGCGTAAAATCCGCTACATGCCTGTGGAGGACTCCAAAGGCAAAATTGTGGGGCTCGTCACCTCAAGGCTGTTGCTCCGGTACTTTACGCGTCAGAATAAAATCAATGGTAAAACAGCTACTTGCGTAAAGGATATTATGATAAAAGACCCGGTCACGGTAGGGCCTAATGAGACGATCGTACAGGCCATGCGAACTATGCGCGACAAAAAAATCGGCTGTCTGCCCGTAGTTCAGAACGATGAACTAATTGGGATCATCACAGAAATGGAATTCCTGCGCATCAGCGGCCGCCTGATGGAACGGCTGGAAGCGGAATTTGAGGACTAATCCAGAGCACGCTTCAGGTCACGCAGCAATCGGCGTTGCCCGAGCTCAATCCGGAACTCCATGCGCTCGTTGAGCAGCCGGCCTTCTTCCGTCGAATTGGAAGCGCGGGGTGCAAAATCACCCTTGCCCGCCACCGTCGCCCGGCTGGTGCTGAGTTCGTATTTCCGGGTCAGTTCATTCACCAGGGTCGCAGCCCGCATGGCACTAAACTCCCATTTGCTGTTGATGCTGCTGCGGCGCAGTGGCTCGTTATTGTTGTGCCCGATGACAGTAAGCTGAAGCGTTGGATATTCTGCCAGATACCGGCTGATGATTAACAGGGTGGAGTCTGCTTCCGGTTCGAGGCGGGTGGTGCTGCCCGGATAGAACAGATAATCAGATTGCACAGCTAACGACAGATAGCCACCGGATTCCACGTCAAGGGTGAAGGCAGCCGAGTCCCGCCTTCGCAAAGTATCCAGCAGCCGGGCACCGAGGGTATCGAGCTCGGCGTTCCGGGCTTCCAGTAGCGCCTGGAAAGCCGCAATTTTGGCATCTCGTTCGGCAATAAGGGCATCTCGTTCCCGAAGGCGGGCGTCCAAATCCTGCACTTCACTGGAGCGCTCTTGTTGCAACCGCTCAATTTCATCGTCCAGGGCAATAATGCGGTCTTGCAAATTGCGCTGACTGGCGAGCAGGGCTGTGTTCTCCCCCCGGCGTTCGGCAGTATCTAATCGCAACTGGTAAACGAGAGTTGTGGTGGAGTCCAAACGGTAAGTTAAGCTGTCTGCCACCGCATCAGCCGTAGCAAGTGTGGCCAGGTGCTTTTTCTTACTTATACAGGATACCAATAGCAGGGGAAGTGCCCCAATCCAGATTATCTTCCTCATTTGCAGACGATTTATCCCCACAAATATAGTCTTCCTGCGTTGTCCGCTAAAAAATACGCACGCATTCCTAAAATCAGCAAGCCCCGGAAAGGCGCAGGTCCATTTCCGGGGCTCGAAGTATTGGGATATGAGCCGGCCAGATTTAACGCAGTCGTATGCTGGAGGAACCCAACATGCCGATCTCGGTAAAGATGGACACCCGGTAAAACCCAGGGTCAAGCTTTTCCTCCAGGTCATAGACAAAAGACAAGCGCTGATTTTCAGCAATATCCACGTCTTTGGCCTTCACGGCGATGATATCCATTTCCTGGTTATTGACAATAGTTTTTGCCTTCACCGGATTCGCAGCAGTGATTGGCGTTCCTTTATCGTCATTAATGGTAAGGTAAAGGGTACGCAGCCCCTGCAGTTCGTCCGGCACACCGGTCAGGTCAAAGCTGGTCCGGATTGTCCGTACACGGCGGGCTTTGGAGGTTACTTTATCGTTGCCCTTTTCCAGCTCTACCTGGAAAGCAGAAGCCTTGAAGTTTTCCAGCGTCAGCCGGCTGTTTTCCTCTTCAATGGTGCGGCGGATGTTGTTGAGCTGCTCAATTTCCTCTTTTGAAGCCGTGAGCTCGCCTTCCATCACGCCCATAGCCTGACGCAGGGAGTCATTCTCAGCGACCAGCCCCTGAATATTGCCCTGTAGTTCATCCTTCAGTGCCATGAGCTCCTGAATCTCTGCTCGTAGTGCATTGATCTCGGAGGAACTTTTCGCACGGATATTCCGGATGGCAGCTTCCTTTTGCGCAATGGTTTCCTGGGCTTGCGCCAGGTCACCCTGTAGTTCACCATTTTGCTCAGCGAGCATGGTATATTCACCCTGCAGGCTATCCACTTCCGAAAGCAAGTCTTCTCTGAGGCCTTCCAGGTCTTCAACCGTACCTTCCAGTTTATCCCGGACACCCTCCAGTTCCTTGCGCTGATTATTTTGGTTCAGCCCCCAAATGCCGGCGGCGATAAACAGGATGGCAAGGATAACGATGGCGGCAATCATGCCTTTCTTCTGGTCCATAGTTGTTACAGTTAGTTGGTTTTGATGATGAAACTTGTCTTTGTATCAAACGTGTTTCTTTCCCCCTAACGAAGTGCAATGGCCAAATCGCATGATTACCCTCACTTTTTTTAACATTTTTTTAATTACTCCGCAATGGTCATTCTCAGCGTAGTACCAGACTGCCCCTGACTGAGCTGTAGGTTGTAGGTTCCTGCGGGCAAGCCCTCTACGGGCAACTGCAATTGTTGCCCTCCTGCCATCAGATCCGTTTGCCCACTGCGCAGGCGCTGCCCGAATTGGTTGGTCAGGCTCCAAGACAGTACTCCTGCTCTGGAGCTACGAACGGACAACTGAGCCTGATTGACTACCGGGTTGGGAAATATCCGCGCCTTGAGCATATCGGTCTCCGCAAACGAAGTGCCCGTGGGATCCAGATCAAGTACCTCAATCAGATCCAGATAGATAAAATTGCCGTAGTCACCGACATTTTCAAATTCTATCGTCACGGCTTGCCCTGTAAAATCTGCCAGGGAGACCGTTTCCGTACGCCATTCGTCACACCCTTCGGGCACGAACGGGCTGATCTCCGGATTTGCCGTTGCCAGGTCGCTGCCAAAGGCTTCGTACACAGTGGTCTTATTGCCATCGCAATCGATCAGGTTTACCCGAAGCCCATCGGCAATACCAGTTGTCTTTTGGGCATGAGCCACATCAAAACGCAGCGTGGGGTTATCCAAACTGCTCAGGTCAAAATTGGCACGCAGGTAATCGCTCGTATTGCGGGTATCAACCAGGAAGTTGTTGATGCGCATGGCGCCGGGGTCGCAGAAGTCAAGGTCGACCCGTTCCCATGCCGCGAGGTCGCCCCCGGGGTTTTCCACCGTCCATATGTCTGCAGGGAAGGCCGCTGCAAAGGTCTCCAGGTAAGGCTGCTGCAATTGCCGCACTTCCACATGGTTCATTTGTGCCAGGGTATCAGCAGTACTGCCTTTGTAGGCGATAAGCTCCACGGCATAGCTGCCCCCTTCCGGATAGATGATAGTTGGCATTTCCGCCGTAGAAGTTGCCGGCTGACCACCCGGGAAATACCAGCGGATGCTGTCATAGACTCCGGTTGTCAGGTTCTCGAATGCGACCGCCCCGCCCGGGCAAATCTCGTGGGCTTCCGGCCCAAAGGCAGGCTGAAGGGCATCGACTTTAAACCGGAAATACCCCTCCGGTGCCACGATAGGGCGCACCTGAGCCTTCCCGCTGTTGGCTTCGGCAGCAAGGTAGTACTCCACCACTGTATTTTCCGGGAAGGGTGGAATACTACTTGTCCAGACGGCCCCGGAAGTATCAGAAAGCACCATGTTTACTGCTGTATAATCCGCCTCGCCAGCCGTGCGGTAGTGCAGCGTAGCCTCTGTAATGCCGCTTTTGTGCTTGATGATCGCGCTGAGTGGGTAGGCTTCTTCAGTACTTTCCTGATCGCGCAGGCGGGCGTGAGCTATCCACAGCGGGTCGTTCACGCCGACCAGCTTGGTAATGCAGTGGATCGCACCAAGGCTGGGGATGATCCCGTTGCAGTCGATACCCACAATATTGTAGCCAGGCAGGGCTTCTTCATAAATCCGCAGGGCGGTGGTATCGTACTGCTCATCGTAGGTAGGTACCAGCACGGTGCCATTCACAAACAGGGAATTGGTGTAGGTTCGGTAATCTCCGTTTTGATCCGGGTATCGCCCATCATCATCGGGCGGCATAGGTACGCGAATGATGCGATAGGTATTACCAAACGGAGTGGGCACCTCATTAAGGAGGTACTCAATATTGGATTCAATCTGCGGGCCATCAGAGACGCCTTCCGGATACTCCCCAATGATGATCGTTTCTTCGTCAATGAAGCGCATGTGCATATCGAGGTGGTGGATCACATCGTAAGGCAAGGCAGGCAGCTTCACATAGCGGTCTGCACCGAAAAAGAGGTTGGCAACCTGGTCGATCTCTGCTTCTGTTTTGAAGGGGTTTTCCTCCAGGATCAGGTCAGAGGAAAAGATAGTACCCATGCCATCACGGAGGTTGTTCCCACCGCTGTGCACCCAATCGTAGGGTGGCTCAATAGCTTCGTAAATCGGAAGCCCAAGGTGCTGGGCGATGAAGGCCGGGATTTTATCATCATTCGGGCGCCAGGGCCGGTTGTAGATGTAATCCGCAATCATCAGGCTGTCTACATCATTGTGATAGATCGTCCAGGGGCCGTAATCCCGAATCCAGATGGAATCGTACTCCGGGCTGAGTATCTCGACATTTTCCATGGGAACGTTCCCAGAACTGAGATAATTGGTAACTGCGGAAGGATTGTCAGCAAAGATGATGACTTTGCATTCGGCTGAGCCATGCCGCACGATCTCCCTTAGCAGGGCTGCATGCTGATTGCGCCAGCTTACCAGCAGTGCCTGCGATTCTTCCCACTCGGCCATCAGGCGTACCGGAGCGGGAGGCGGATCAGTGCTGACTTCCTGCGCCCGGATAGAAGCAGCGGGCAGCAACAATAACCAAACAAAGGAGATCAATAGTGCAGACCTTAGTTGCATAGAATGAGTTTTGTAACTCTTAAAGATACACCGATGCCGTTACTTTTTAAAAGGCAACTATGGATTGCGTCGCCAAAATTGCCAGAACGCTTGTATAAGCCTGCCAAAAAGATTGTACCTTTTCGTAAAGAAAAACAGCATATGCCCGTTTTTGAAGAAAGTGGCCTGCAGTTCGAGTTTGATACCCGTTGGACAGTACGTAAATACGATGCCCACCGTTTCTTTCAGGGCTTCAGCGGTGCCGGGCTAAAGGGGGTGGATTTTATTGCCCTTTCGGGAGATACGCTGCTGTTGCTGGAAGTCAAAAACTTCCGGCGTAGACAGGGCTGGCAAACGGAAAACCCTTTCGACCGTATTCTGGAGGCACCGGACGTTTTCGCCGGGCGCATAGCGGGCAAATTTCTTGACACCCTTCGGGCATTGCGGGCCATTGGCACTTACTACCGGCGCAAGTGGTCATTCCGCCTTCTGCGCCCTCTGCTTCTGCGACGCTCCGGAGCGGGTTCCGACTGGGCATTCTGGGCACAGGTGGATGCGCATCTCCAAGGCGGGCAACCAGTTACCGCGGTGCTTTGGCTGGAAACCGAACGGGACCAGGCTGCCTTTCACGAGCGCCTGGGGCAGTCCCTGAAAAATCTGCTTGAAGATGCGGTTCAGGAAGTCCAGGTATATCATCTTGCCACGAATCCATTACCAGAGGGCATTCAGGTGCGCATTGCACCAAATTAAGCCCTACTCTTCCTCCTCCGCTAACCGCTGATTGTAGCGGGCTACCGAGCGGGCGAATTCCAAAAAGTACTTATGCGCCGGGGTAAACCGGAAAAGCTGATCGTCCAGTTTCTCAATGATGCGGCGGCGGTGAAGGCGGTTGTAGAAGTTGCGGCGGGCCTGTGCGTCCTGCAGATTGGTAGTGGCATCGAGGACTTCCCGGAAGGAAGACATTTCAAACATTTGTTCCACCTGCTCAAACTCCAGGGTATGGAAAGACAATTGCTCCAGGAGGTTGTAGCCCTCCCGGTCCAGCTCATAACACAGTATGCCCAGGAAGATGCACACATCGCGCGAAAGCGGATCACTGTCCCGCCCGCTCTGCAGAAAGGCATACTCACTATGGTATTCCAGAGACAGTCCAAAAGACGCCCGGAAAAAAGCCTGGTAAAAATCAACGTGCTGCTTTAGTGTCATGAAAGCCGGGTCGCCTTCGAGGAGGAAACGCCCGTCTACCAACAAGGCTTCCACCACATCCTGATGGCCATCGGGGAAAGTCATGCGGCGTTCTGCAGGGGTATCCGTATTCATAAAGCAGTCGTTTTTTGAGCTTCCGCTTCCTGTGATTTGCGGCGCACCTCCATGATGGGCAGGTCAAAGACAGCGGACTCGATTTGTAATTGGATGCGGCCTTCGCCAAATTCGGCTTCGTACTCATCGGCTTCTTCAAAGAGCAGGCTGCCAATTTTGAGGAAGCGCTCGGTAGTGGGCATGGCTTCGTGTGCCTGCATTACCTCATAGCACCATTCGAAGTAGTTGCCTACTGGGGCCGCAGCTTTCAGTGCCTGCTGGTAATGCCGGCGGTTGAAGTAGACCTGACGGGTATTCACCGGGGCGGTTTCTTCTTCCTTAAGGACAATATCGGCCGGGCGGCGCTCGAACTGCTGCAAAAACAGCTCCAGGCCAACACCTATATTGCTGCCCGTAAGCGTGAACAGACGGCGCGCGGGCATCACCGGCACTTCATGCAAGAAGGGCCGCTCCAGAAAATACAGCCATCCACTGAGGATTTCCGACTCGGTCTGCAGGCGTTCAATCAGTGGCAGCAACTCGCGGGTCACCACATGGGATTGCCGGAGAATGCGGGCTTCAGCTTCACGCAACAACTCATGCAG
>CAZNHN010000005.1:31097-37424 GCA_964572415.1 uncultured Phaeodactylibacter sp. | reverse complement strand
TCAAACCGTTGCCGGATACCAGTGTGCGGATGATTGAAGCGCTCCACATTAACATAAGCGGATACCTGATTCAGCAGGTTGGTAATGGACTGTTTTTTCTGGACATCAAGGATGCGGTTGAGCGGCTCGATGTAGTATTCGATCAGGTGGCGGGCGCGGCGTACCCGCTCACTGTAGGGGATTTCGCCTTTGTTGGCCTTGAGGTACTGACTGTTGCGCAGCAGCTGGCTCGTATTGCTCTCTACATTTTCCAAAAACTCCTGCAGTTCCTGATAGAAGGCGTCGAGGCGTTCAGCCAGGATGAGAATGTCATCGTCCCGGAACGCCTGAATACGCTTGAACAGCTCAAGGAAAGCCTGCCGGTACTTGGTCAGCTCCTCCGGCAGCAGCGGCTTAAACTCGTTAAGCAGAAAAGCCAGAAAGCCCCGCACCGGCTCATTGATGCGGAAGCCATTAGGCTGGCTGACCACCAGTTTGTAGTCCAGCATCCGCTTGACGATAACGTCTGCTTTTTCTTCTGTGGCTGCTTCAAACAAATCCTGGCTGATAATGCTGTGCTCCAGTTGCAGGCGGTAGAGCGTGCGGAACAGCTCGAAGTTGTCTTCGAGAAAGCGGAGGGCCTTGTCTGGTTCTGCTTTTAAGATCATGTTATACCGCTTGGGCTACCTGAATAACGTGTTTTTGCTCATCAACTACCAACTGCCCGCTCGGCTGCCGCTGAATAAGCAGATACTGGTCAAAGCCGTCCACGATATCCGGGGCGGCAAAAATGGGATAAAAGTGGTGCTCTTTGCAGAACTCCACGAGCTGTGGCCGGTTCTTCCCGTCGATGGTAGCAATCTCGTCGATAAACAAGACCACCCGGTTATCGGGGCTGCGCTGCGACAGCCGGCTGATGACCGCCATAACGATAATCAGGCGTAGCATTCGGTCGGTGCCATCGGATTCGACCTGCTTGCCCAGGTTAACGGAGCGTACCTTACCATTAATAGACAACCGGAGCTGCAGGTTGAAGAGGTCGCTAAAGGCGATGGCCTGCCCCTTTTCAAGGTACTCCCTCAGGATATCGAGCCGCTTGGCGGTATGGTCGGGCATGCGGAACAGCCCATCGGTGGTGAGGGACAGCTCAGCGATGGACCGCAGGTCGTTCTGCAGGCGCTCGTTGGGCTCAAGCAGTACATTGAGGGATTCCAGATTGGAGATTTGGATCTCGCCCATCGTCCGGTTGAACTCATGGTGCACGAAAGCTTTGAACTCCTCATAGGCATCCAGGAAACGCTGAGCCGGGTTGGCAAACTGCACGGCAATGCTTTCCAGCAGGCTTTCGATACTCTGTTGCTTGTCCCCGATTGAAAGCATTTCCTGCTCCAGCTGGGTGACAAACTGCTGCTCATCGGCCAGGTCGAACTGGGTTTTGTCTTTGAGCTGCTGGAAGAGACGCTGCCGGGCTTCCCGCTTTTGGGCCACCTCTTTGCGCAATTGCTTGATCTGATTGAATAATTGCCGGATGGCATCGGGCGTGCGCACCATTTCCTGTGCATCAGGCTCCATAACGGGTAGATTCATTTCCTCCACTTCCCGCTGATCGCGTTCCATGTCACGGGTAGACTGCTCTATGCCCTGCACCTCTTCCTGAAGCTGTCGGATAGCACGCTGCCGCCGCTGTAAGTCCTCCTGTACGGTGCGGTATTCCTGCTCGAGGGTACTGAGTTGCTTTTCCAGTTTGCGAATAGCCTGCTGCTGGCTCTTCAGGTCGTTTTTGATTTGCGGCAGCGCGCGCACCTGCTGCAGGGACTCCTCCAGGTCCTGGCGTTCAGTCTTAGCGGCTTCGAGTTGTTTTTTAAGTTCGGCGCTGTTCTGAGCCGTGTCCATCAGCTGGGCGTAGCGGTCGCGTTCCTGCTGTAGTTCAGCGACTTCTTCTGCCAGTTGCCCGGGGTTGCTTACTTCCTGCATAGGAAAGTCCTCAGGCAGCTCAATCTGCCCGTCGAAGAGCTCAATGAGACGGCTGGTCTGGCTGACGGGCTTCTTGATTTGTGCTTTTGACAATCGGGCAATATCCGGATGCAGGATGCTGTTGAGGAGGCGGCGCTGTGCATCGTCTTTCGCGAGGTGGGCTACGAGCCAGTCGTTGATATCGGCCTGCTGTGCCGCTTTGCGCTGTATCTGCTGATCGAGGCGCTCGATGCGGCGCTGCAACTGCTCTGGTGGCTGGGCGGCATTGGCAGCATACTGCTGTAGCCGGAACCAGAGCTGCTCCACTTTTTCCTGCTGGTTCTGTAACTGTTGCTCGAGGAGGCTTTCGGCAGGGAGTTCCAGAGCTTCTTGCTGCTGTTGCTGCAGCGTTTGGGCTTCGCTCTTTAATTGCCGAAGCTCATAGTCGAGGCGGCCCTTTTGCTGATTGATGCGGTCGTTCTCCACACTTTTAGCTTGAAGCTCGCCCTCCAGTTGCTCGATCTCCTGTTTTTTGCGTTGGCGCTGCTCCATGAGCGTGGCCCGGCGCAGGTTGGCACTGGCAAAAAAGGTAGCCGCCTGCTGGCAAAGCAGTTCATAGTGGGCCTTCACTTCGCTGACCAGGCTTTTGAACTGGCTGAACTCCGTCTCGATATTTTTCAGTACCGACAACTGTTGGCTTTGGTAGCGCAGGCGGTCAATCTGCTGGATATTCTGCCGGCTGTAGCTCAGCTCGTCCTGATCACGGCTATCGGCAATCAGCAGGATGTCCTTGAGCGCCCGGTTGTCGATGAGTTTGGAGTTGATGAGGTAGCGGTAAACTTTGTTGAAGCTGTTGTACGTACCGCTGATCTTGCACTTATCGGTGAGCCAGACCGCGGCATCATTGCGGTCGCCGACCTGATAGATGTGCTTAAGGATTTCCTGTACCTGATCGATTTTTTTGACCTTAGCGCCTGCTTTGACGGCGATGCGCATCAATTCCTTATAGTTACGGAGATGCTGCCCATCTGCCTGTTCTTCAAAGAAATAGCTGCGTTGATAAGGCTGATCGATGCGGGTGTAGAGCACCTCATTGTCGGCATTGCGGTGTACAAGCATGCAGTAGCGGCGGTCCCGTTTTTTGATCTCGAATAGGATAAAGCTCCGTTCAGGGCTTGGAAAATAGTGCGCCAGGGTTTCCTTGTCGGCCGTACGCTGCCCGCTGAAGTTCATCAGGCGTTTATTGACCAGGAACAGGAAGTTAAGGGCATAGATCAGGGAGCTCTTGCCTACGTTATTGGGGCCTACCAGCTGCAGGGAGTGGCCGTGTTCAAATCCGACCTCTGCCATTTTGTAGGCACAGGAGTTAATGAGTACGAGTTTGGTCAGCATAGCCGACAAAGATAAAAAAAGGAGACTAAGTACCCGATCCTACAAGACTTTCATCAGGGTGCGGAACGCAACGAACTTATTCTTATACCGGTCCTGATGGTCTTTCTGCAGCAGGTAGGCGTGCTTTTCCTGATAGAGCTGATAGGTCGTCATATTTGGGCAAAGGTACTGAATACTGTAGGTAAACCCATCGGACTCATCCATGCCCAGAAGGCGGGAAATGCGGTGCTCGATGAACATGCCGGTTTCCATGACCGCCGGGATGTGCACCCGGCGCATCCAGCGCAGCCAGTCTTCGTGCACGTCGTGGTCTACTTTCACAGTAACATTATACAGTATCTTGCTCATGTTTCTTTTTTAGTAGTGGGGCAAAAATAAGTTTTCGAGAAGCCCTTAGCATTTGGTTGGAAGGGTTATTCCCCAAAGATGTCAGCCAGTTTGACTTCCAGGGCTTCCGCACGAAGTTTGTTGGCAATGACGTTACCTTCAGCATCAATAAGTACGGTGTGCGGGATAGAACGCACTCCGTACAATTGCGCCACTTCGTTCTGCCAGCCTTTCAAATCACTTACGTGAGGCCAGGTTAGCCCATCGGCTTCAATAGCTGCCAGCCATTTCTCGCGGTCCCGGTCAAGACTGATGCCCAGTATCTCAAAACCTTTGTCTTTGTACTTTTCGTACACTTTCACCACATTGGGGTTCTCCCGGCGGCAGGGGCCACACCAGCTTGCCCAAAAGTCGAGTAAAACGACCTTCCCTCTGAAGTCCGACAGGCTCAGCGGTTCTCCCTCCGGGTTATTCTGCGAAAAGTCCGGTGCACTGCCGCCTTTCATCAGGTTTTTTATCTGCTCGATCTCTGCATACATGCTCGCCGCGGCATCCGGATCTTTCTCTTTGTAAACATCAATGAACGCCTGTGCGAAGTGGGCAAAGCTTTGGCTGTTCCTTTGCTTGAGTCCCGCCACGACCCCGGAGAGTGCCAGTTTGTGTGTCGGTGTGCCGGGTTCTATATCGGACATCGCACCTTCTATAAATTGCTGTTGCCTTTCCGCATTAATGCCAATGCTCGCCAGCGTAGTGGCATATTCCTGAAACTTCTCAAAGGTCCAGGGCAACTGGCCATATACCGGTTGGGAGAAGTCGACAAGGCCAAAAAACTCGTTGGCGAAATACTCGATTTCGTTGCCGTATCCTTCCGGGTGGTTGTGGTAGCTCAGGTAGGTGTTCAGTCGTACAATGGGGCCAAACAAGGGGTGTTGTTTCTCTGCTCTGTCCAGCAGGTTCAATTTCTTTTCGTCCAGGGTTTTCATGTCAGCCACTACCGCAGCCCTGCCGGCACTGTCCCGTTTGGACTGATAACGGCGGATCAGCCCCGCTCCTTCCTGTTTGAGAGCATTGATTTCTGCCTTTAGCGCCTGATAGTTCGTGTAAAGAGGGGAATTGCTGACTGTGGCCGTCCGGATTTTCAGGCAGTTGCCAGACAAGCGTATGGTATCCTCCTCACCCAGCAGGAGTGGGATCATATTGCTGCGGCTGGTTCCGATGTAGAAAAAGCTCGTTTCCTGCTTTGATAAACGAACCTGATACTGATCCTCCCCTGTTTCTTCTACTGATTGGACCGGATAGAACTTACTGCCGTCAAACTTCAGAAGGGTCAGTGGTTCCTGGCAGCCGGTCAGATTCACTTCTACCACGACTTCCTGAGCCAGCGCTGCAGGAGTAAACAGGCACAGTATCCATATGGAGAACAGTAACTTATGCATGGTCTTGTATTTTTGGCGTTCTAAAGATAAAATACAAAAGGTGAAGCATTTTACCACTTCACCTTTTGCCCGATCTTAGTTCAGTCGGATTTCGTCTTCGTTCTCATCATAGAACTTATACTTGGTCAGGTGGAAATCATTATTTGCCTGAATACGCACCCACTTGTAGTAATTCATATACCAGCGCATTTGCACACTTGGAAGCCCTTTTTTGAGGTAAGCCTCGATAAAGGGGTGTACCAAAAGTTTGATTTTCGACTTGGGCCGGGACTGAACGATGAAGTTCAGGTCGCGCTCAATCTCGTCGTAGATCAGCAGGGACGCATTAATTTTTCCGGTGCCGTTACAGGTTGGGCAGACTTCAGAAGTGCTGATATTCACTTCCGGCCGGACCCGCTGACGGGTAATTTGCATCAGCCCGAATTTGCTCAGGGGCAAAATCGTATGCTGAGCGCGATCTTTCTTCATAAACTGCCGCATGGCTTTAACGAGCTCTTTGCGCTGCTCAGCCTTGCGCATATCTATGAAGTCGATAATAATGATACCCCCGATGTCCCGCAGTCGCAACTGACGTGCAATTTCTTCTGCCGCCTCCAGGTTGACACGCATAACCGTATCCTCCTGTTTTGAGCTCCCCATTTTGTGCCCGCTGTTCACATCTACTACGTGCATCGCCTCCGTATGCTCAATAACTAAATAAGCCCCACTGGGCATAGTAGCCGTTTTGCCAAAGGACGCTTTGATCTGCTTAGTTACGCCGTGGGCATCAAAAACAGGCTTGTTTGTCCGGTGCAAATTGACAATTTTGACCTGATCCGGTGATATGTTCTCAAGGTAGCCACGGATGTTTTGGTACATCTGCTTGTCGTTGACGACAATCCGGTTGAAGGAGTCTGTCAATACATCCCTCAGTATACTAGAGGTTTTATCCAGTTCGCTGAGCAGCTTCAAAGGCGGCTTGGCCTTATGCAGTTGTTTGTGAATATCCTCCCAACTCTGCATAATCTGAATGATCTCTTCGTGGAGATCAGCCACTTTCTTGCCCTCAGCAGCGGTGCGCACAATTACGCCAAAGCTCTTCGGGCGGATACTCTCCACCAGCAGATGGAGACGCTTACGCTCCTCAGCGTTGCTGATTTTTTTGGAAACGGCCACGACATCAGAGAATGGAGTCAGGACGATGTAGCGCCCGGGAAGGGACCGCGTGACGGCGCCGTTCCGCCCCGGCGGGACGGCACAA
>CAZNHN010000005.1:25912-31087 GCA_964572415.1 uncultured Phaeodactylibacter sp. | reverse complement strand
GGTCAGTTCACAACTCAGGCGAGGACCTTTAGTGGAAATAGGCTCTTTGAGTACCTGCACCAAAATGGGTTGCTTCTTGTTGAGCACCTGATCGACTTTACCAGTCTTGACAATATCCGGCTCCATCTTGAAGTTGTCAAGCGTGTGGGTATTGATCCCACCCGACATGGCCCCATTGGTAAACTTCAGCAGAGACTTAAGCTTAGGGCCCAAATCAGTATAGTGAAGGAAGGCGTCTTTAGGGTGGCCGATATCCACGAAAGCGGCATTCAGGCCAGGCATGAGGCGTTTGATACGCCCAACAAAAATATCCCCTACGGTAAAATTGTCGTTGGTTTTTTGGTAGTGGATTTCTACCAATTTTTTGTTTTCAAGCAACGCAATTTGAACCTCCGTGGGGGTGGAATTGATAATGAGTTCTTTTTCCACGGTTATGTTTTTGGGCTCCTGCCTGAGTTTTCGGGGCCGACCTCATACCGAAGTAGTGTCAACCGCCCGGTAAGGGCAGAAGTCAAAGATAAACTCGGTCTTAGCGATCAAGCGAGATAAAAACAGCAGTGGAAAAGAACCGTTGAAGCGAAATCCGAACCTGTCTAAGCATTTACTTTTTTAGAAGTTGATAGCAAGCTTCGGATCTATCTATTATTAAGTCTGATCTGCTTTGTCAGGAAGGCGGCTGCAATTCATTTAAAAGGTACCCCTAAAGGGAAAATTTCTTAACTTAAAAACGTGCGCCGACGGCGCTACGTTGATATTTGCAGCTCAAAGTATCCTATTACAACCAAGCTTCAGGCTGCCACTCGTTTGATTCGGGCTGCCTTTTGGACCTGATTTACCTGTCAAAGAAGTTTTTCTTTCTCCTTTCAGTAAGCTATATGTGCCTAGCATTACTGATTTGAAGTGAGTCAGCGGTTATTACAGCTGAAAGGATATGAGGTTGCGGGCCGTGGTATGAACACGGGCCATTAACTTCATCCGGCATAGCTGATGTAAAATACCACGCCTGAATACACTACTTCCGGGGTCAGGCCTGTGCCTAACCCCGGAAGCAACCGAAAATCACTTACTTGTTCTTCTTCTTATGACGATTCTTGCGCAAACGCTTTTTACGTTTGTGCGTTGCGATCTTATGTCTTTTTCTCTTCTTTCCACAAGGCATAGTCAGAATCCTTTTAAAAATGAAAAAATCAAAATATTTAATGATGGTTACTGTCTCATTTGCCGGCACTGTTCAGCATAAGCATTGGCTTGCTCAGCATTTCCGGCGCCTTTATAGGCCTGAGCGAGTAAACAAATGGTTGTTGCGTTCTGCGGGTCTGCTTCCAGAGCGGCTCCCAGGCGCTTAATCGCATTCTCAAATTGACCGGTACGAATAGATAGCCGGCCAAGTGCGTTAAGAACTAAAACATTGTCAGGCTGCTCTTGGTTGAGTTCTCTCAACATCAGTACGCCTTTCATTGGATTATCTTCCGGCGGGTTATTGGTATAAGTCAACGCCAGATTAACCCGGTTGGCCAGGTTGTCCGGATTCAGTGAAATAGCGTTCTCGAAGGACTGTATGGCCCGGTTTGAACAAAAAGACTTTATCCGCTCCTCTGTTGTACGTTGCGTACAGATAGAGTAGGTAGTTCCGGCAATAGACCAGGATGCCTCACTATTTTCCACCTCGGCCACCTGCTGTGCATAGTAGCCGGAGATGGAGAATCGCTGCAATTGATACCATTCCCCGGAGAGCTCTTTGTACAGCCCTACCCGGATGCTGTCCTCAAGTGAAGACTCCAACTCCTGTTCGAGCCCTGAAATCAAAGTGCGCTGAGCAGGCTCGAGCGCCGCTTTGGCTTCCTGAATAACCAATTTGATATCTGTACTTTCAACCGATAACGCCCTGGACGTTTCCAGGCTTGCAATATCTTCAGGTTTTCGGTCGCAGCCCAGGTAGAGTACCAGAAACAAGGCTAATGCCCCGGCGATGACCGCCCACTGAAGCTTTGTCATATCAGCAAAAGTTATTTTTTGTCTTCATCCGGCAGAGCATCCACATTTTCCTTTACCTGCTCCACAAAAACCTTTGCCGGCTTAAATGAAGGAATGTAATGCTCAGGGATTTCTATGGCGATATTCTTCTTGATATGGCGACCGATTTTTTTGGCGCGCTTTTTAATCACGAAAGAGCCAAAACCGCGGATATACACGTTCTCACCATCAGAAAGGCTGCCTTTCACTTCTTTGAAGAAAGTCTCCAAGGTAACCAACACGTCTACCTTTGGCACACCTGTTTTCTCTGAAATTGCTGCAACCAAATCAGCTTTTCTCATCGTTAGTTCTTGGTTTATAGTCAGTTATAGCAATTCTTGCTTTTTCAAAACGAAGGGCAAAGCTCGGTATTTATTTTTTTAATCGAAAATAAATGTTTGGTTTATTTTTACTTTTTTTGGTTCGCGCTCAACTGGTTACACCAAAAAATGACTTTTTCATTCCTTTCTTTATCTTTGCACATTGCAAAATTCCGGCTGTATTAGCCTACCTTCCGGGCTTAAAGCCTAAACTTATTTTTATGTTGCTATCAATGACAGGCTACGGCCGCGTGTCACACCCTTTTAAGGATAAAACCATCAATGTAGAGCTTCGGTCTCTCAATAGCAAATACACTGATATCCGGGCCAAAATACCTCAGAACTACCGGGAAAAAGAGCATGATCTCCGCAAGCTCATCTCTGACCGGGTGCACCGGGGCAAAATTGAAGTCAATATTGAAGTGGCCTCAGACAGCGGGGATGAGGAGTATGGCCTTAATGAAGCGCTCTTCCGAAAATACCACCGGGAACTCAGCCGCCTTTCTTCCGAACTTAACATACCAGATGGCGATATGCTGCAGGCTATCCTTCGGCTACCCTCTGTGGTGGCGACTGCCGCTGACAGTATAGATGAAGAGGAGTGGGATGCCATGAAAACCGCGCTGAACGCCGCTATGGAGAAGTTCACCGCTTTCCGCACCGCCGAGGGCAATGCCATGAAAGAGGACCTGCAACTCCGGGTGGACAACATCTCTAACCTGCTCCACCAACTGGATCCGGAAGAGGAAGAACGCGTGACCAAATTGAGGCAACGGATGCGGCAAAGCCTGGAAGAACACCTGGGCAAGGATAAAGTAGACGACAGCCGCTTCGAGCAGGAAATCCTGTTCTACCTCGAAAAAATTGATATCACAGAGGAAAAAGTCCGCCTCGAACAGCACTGCAAATACTTTATTGAGGAACTCAATAAAAAGCAGCCCCTCAAAGGCCGAAAATTAAGCTTCATCAGCCAGGAGATGGGCCGGGAAATCAATACTATGGGCGCTAAGGCCTATTCTTCCAGCATCCAAAAGCTGGTGGTGGAGATGAAGGACGAGCTGGAGAAAATTAAAGAACAAGTGGCTAACACCGTATGAGTAAGTTATTTTTATTCGCAGCGCCCTCGGGAGCTGGCAAGACTACTATTGTCCGGCACCTCCTCAGCCGGTACGATCGCTTGTCTTTTTCCACATCAGCAACGACCCGGCTCAAACGGCCGCACGAGACGGATGGCAAAGACTACTACTTCATCTCGCCGCAAAAGTTTAAGGAGCTAGTGGATAACGAGGGCTTTGTGGAATGGGAAGAGGTCTATGAAGGCTTATTCTACGGCACCCTTAAAAGTGAAGTTGAACGGCTCTGGAATGAAGGCAAGCATATCGTCTTTGATATTGATGTAAAGGGTGCAGTTAATATCAAAAAGGCCTATCCGGAGGAAGCAATCGCTGTATTTGTCAAGCCTCCCTCACTCGAAGCTTTGCGTCAGCGGCTGACTGCCCGCGGCACCGAGGACGAGACTAACCTCAGAAGACGACTGGACAGAGCAGCAGAAGAAATGACCTTTGAGGACCGTTTTGATATCGTTCTCACCAACGATGACCTGCAACAGGCGCTCAGGGCCGCGGAAAAAATCATTGAAGATGCAATAAAGGAAGCCTGAACATGGCAACGCAAACGACTAATGGGATTCAGATTACAGTACAGCCCTCTTATCAGGCGGCTTATTCCCGGCCTGCTCACCACCGCTACATTTTTGCTTACGAAATCACCATTGAAAACAATAGCAAGGAGACTGTACAATTGCTCCGCCGGCATTGGTTCATCTGGGATGCCAACGGACACGTAAGGGAAGTAGAAGGGGAAGGCGTAATCGGGCAACAGCCTGTCCTGCCGCCGGGCGGTAAGCACCGGTATGCTTCCTGGTGTGACCTTTCCACAGGCATTGGCAAAATGCACGGCGTATTTCAAATGGTAAATGTGCTGGACAACAGTTCTTTCCAGGCTATCATTCCGACCTTTTTCCTGATCGCACCTATCAGATTGAATTAATCTGCATACCCTTTAAGGTCTGGGAAATCAATAATATGGCGCCTGGCCCTCATCTGGTCTGCTCTGCGCCCATCGATATAGGCCACAACATAAGCTGAGCCAAAGGCGCCGCTATCCAGTAACTCCTGCTTGAAAGCTTCGGCCTCGGCATAAGTTGTGAATGCACCAATGGTGTAACGGTAATAAGGTTGGTCCATCTGCCGCTCCACCATAATGCTATCATATTTGTCCAGCACGTTGGTGCCATAAGCACCACTAAGCGCGCCAACCTGTACTTTATAAAGTAGCCGCTCATGTACAGGATGCCGGGGCACCGCATTGGCGTAGCGCAAGCCCACCACCGGAAGATCCGTTGTTTCAGCTTGCCCTTCGGGCAAATAAAAAGAGAAATCAATACCGCACGTCGTATCCGGTGCTGCTTCAGAAAGCAGCCCTCTAGCAAAAATGCGCTCATCAGAGACACCTTGCGCCTTCAGGGCTTTTGCAACGGCTTCCGCCTGACGAATACCTTCAAAGACAGCCTGCCCTTTTCCCTGCTGTGTGAGAACCTGATAGGCTGTCATAATCAGATAGGCATCCTCCTGTTCTGACATCAGACCGGCAATTTCCTGTACTTGCCTTGCCTGATCTGCTGTAAGTACATCAGAAACACCTGCATTGAGGAAAAAGGGAGGTAGGAATATTGCCGGGGCATCATCATCGCTTACAACCACAGTTGCCGGCGTAATCTCAGGCTCTTCAGGCAAGCTTTCCTCTGCCGGTGCCTCCTCTGGCATAGTAGACAGGGACTCGT
>CAZNHN010000005.1:9338-25902 GCA_964572415.1 uncultured Phaeodactylibacter sp. | reverse complement strand
GGCTCCGGGGCCGGCGTTTCAGGGACTATCCCAACTTCCGGGGCTAAAGGGTCTGGACCTCCTTCGGGATTAGCCGCCATATCTTCCTGCTGTCCGGTCACTTCAGGCTCAACCAGCTTGGATTCTGTGTAGCTCGAATAATCGTATACCCGCAATTCCATTTCCGGGAGGAAATTATCAAAATGAGCAGCATAAATATCCCGCTGGCCCATGCCATCTTTCCGGGAAGACGCAAAAAAACCTGTGAAACCATCTTTTGCAATCCGAAAATAGGCATCGTCTTCCGAAGAGTTAATCCTCGTAAGTAAATTTTCAGGCGTCGTCCAGGTTTCAGAATTCGGATTGAAAACTGATTTCACTACATCGAGCCCGCCAATACTATAATCAGGGTGGTTAGTACTGTAGTACAGGGTCATACGATCCCGGGCCAGAAAGGGAGTAGTCTCATCATAACTTGTATTCACCTGCGGGCCGAGGTTAACCGGGGCAGCCCATGCCCCATCCTTGAATTCCATACGGTAGAGGTCCAGTCCTCCGTATCCGCCCGGACGCCGGCTGGCAAAGTAAACCAGGTGGTCATTGACAAAAAAGAGCGCCTCATCTCCCATAGACGGACTTACCGGACCTTTAAAAACATTAGAACTCACAGTCCGGGCTTCCTGATCACTGCGGAAAGTATCCACCATGATCTTACCGTCTGCGTTTTGCCATCCCTGAAAGAAGTATAATACGGTACCCTCCGAGTTGAAATCCAGAAGTACATCGTGACGAGTGCTATTGACCAGGTACCCAACAGAGCTTACGTCCTGCCAGCTCCCTCCGCCTCCCGTTGCAGGAGAAAATGTCGCTGTAAAAATGACCCATACGACTGTCCGGCATCCCATTTTCATCCCTGCGCCCACCCAGGTTCCCATTACGCATGGAAGAGAAGTAAAGCCGGTTGCTAAAATTGGGGCTTGGCACAGGAGCGAACTCATCCCCATTACTGTTAACCTTCGAGCCCAGGTTTTCAGCATAAACCTCAGAAGGTAAATACTGCAGCCTCATACCAGTGGCGCAGCGGCGGATATCATCCCAAACCATTTTACGGTTGGGGTTATTGGAACGAATGCGCCTCAGGTAATCTTTGTAATATCCTGCTGCCTCAGCGAACTGATTCATAGCGTGCCGGATCTTGCCCAGATAAAGCCAACACTCCGGGAAGGGGTCTTTCTCATCCTGGATGATTGATTTGAACAAACTACCGGCAGTTTCCAGTTGATTCGTCTGGTAGTAAGATACCGCGAGAATAAAGCGGGCTTCCTGATCTGTGGAAAGGAGTGACTCTGCAGTCTTTAACACGGAAAGGGCTTCTTCGTACCGCTGGTTAACGAAGAACGCCTTAGCTTCTTCTTTCTTGTAGGCCTGTGCCTTGAGTAAATGCCCTATCGTCACAGACAACAAGACAAGTAGCAATATTCTCATAGCGCCCGGTAGTTTTTGGGAGCGGTTCTGTTTGCATGAACCGCCCAGGGGTTAACGTAGACAAGTTGCTGCTTTTCCCGTGTCAAAAGGCTACGGGACACAGAAGGCGTTATTCATATTATGTGCTTGTAAAGCATCAGGATGGGGGGGGAGTTGATAAATATAGTAATACTTAAACACATTGGATGCAAGGAATATGCTATTTTTTATGCGCCTTCCTCCCATCCAATGTGTTTATTCCTGGTTTTAAATGGATTGTGTATCGTCAAACTGCTCCATGTAGTCTCCTACCCGGCGCAGGAAAGAGCCGCCCAGGAAGCCATCTACGACGCGGTGGTCATAGGACAGGGAAAGGAACATCATGTGGCGTACTGCGATCAGGTCACCATACTCCGTTTCCACTACCGCGGGCTTTTTGCGGATGGCACCTACTGCTAAAATAGCTACTTGCGGCTGATTGATAATTGGCGTACCCATAACATTACCGAAAGTACCAACGTTCGTCAGGGTGAACGTTCCGCCCTGAATCTCATCAGCACCCAACTTATTGGCACGGGCACGGGCAGCCAGGCCGTTCACCTGCCTGGTAAGCCCCATCAGATTGAGGTGGTCTGCATTTTTAATAACGGGCACGATCAGGTTCCCGGAAGGCAGTGCCGTAGCCATACCGATATTGACATTCTTTTTGCGTACAATCGTATTGCCGTCTACCGACACATTGACCATCGGGAAGTCCCGTATCGCTTTGGCTACCGCCTCCATAAAAATCGGAGTGAAGGTAATTTTTTCTCCGTGCTTTTCCTGAAACTGCTTTTTCACCTTGTTGCGCCAGTTGACAATCTTCGTCACATCCACCTCCACAAAAGAGGTGACGTGCGGTGACGTCTTTTTGGAATTCACCATATGATCCGCAATAATTCGGCGCATGCGGTCCATCTCAATAATTTCAACATTATCGGATGCTGATACACCGGAGGAAGCGGGTTGAGCAGCCGGTGCTTTAGGTGGTTTTGGCGTAGCGGTTTCCTGTATAGGAACCTGGGGTGCCGGCGCGGATGCAGGCTGGCTTTTGCGGTTTTCCACGTAAGCCAGGATATCTTTTTTAGTCACCCTGCCCTGTAGGCCGGAACCTGAGATTTGCTCCAGCTCAGCCATGCTGATATCCTCTTTTTCCGCGATGGTGCGGACCAGAGGCGAATAAAACCGGTTACTGCTGTCCATACGCTCAACCGGCGCATCAGCATTAGCCATAGCAGGCTCCGGCTGAGGCTCTGGCTTATCTATGCCATTGCTACTTGATTTTTCAGCAGGTGCTTCGGCGGTCTCTTTAACACTTGGGCTGGCTTGCGGAGTGGCTTCCTCACCTTCCGTACCGATGATCGCAATCACTTTACCGATCTCTACGGTCTCGTCTTCCTGAAAGCGGATTTCCTGAATCACTCCGTCTACCGGAGAAGGCACTTCGGAATCTACTTTATCTGTGGCAATTTCAAGAATGGTTTCATCCTCCTCAACGGAGTCTCCTACCTGTTTAACCCATTTGAGGATGGTTGCCTCCATGATGCTTTCCCCCATTTTGGGCATAATCAGTTCGACTTGAGCCATAATTCTTTCTTTCGTTGTGTATTTTGGTTCTATTTGGCCGGTTTTTGCCTGTGCCTTTTAAGACCGCAAAATTAGCCGTTTTGCACTTGTAAAACAAATAAAGCGGTGTATTCCGGAGGTCTGCGACCTGTCTTTCACTTAGCTATCCAATACTACAACCGGATAGTGTTTTTTGAGAAACCGGCGGATGAAGTTCAGCGCATGCGCGCCGGTATATTCAATATTTTTTTCCCGGTCCTTTCCTGCCTTAAGCAGATAAGCCTCCGTCACATTTTGGTCGCCAACGGCAAGCCAGATGGTCCCTACCGGCTTTTCCGGCGTACCGCCACCCGGGCCGGCGACACCAGAAATGGCAATGGCAATGTCACCTCCAAAGTGCTGTAGCGTACCCGCCACCATTTGCCTGACAGTCGCTTCACTTACAGCACCTTCCATTTCCAACGTCTCAGCGTGCACACCAAGCTTTTCCATTTTCAGTGCATTACTGTAGGCGACGATACCACCCCGGAAATAAGCAGAGGAGCCGGGAATGCTGGTAATCAAATGAGAAAGGTACCCGCCGGTGCAACTTTCAGCCGTACTTAGCCACAGCCCGCGGGCTTTCAGCATTTGTCCGACCACAGCTTCCAGGCGGTCTTCCTCTTCTCCAAAGAGCAGATCCTCCACCCGCTCTTTGAAACGGTTAGCCCACTGCTCAAGTTCATCCTGATAAAGCTCAGACTGGCTGCCCCGGCTGCTGAGCCGCAGCCGTACCCGCCCTAAATTGGGCAAGTAAGCCAGCTTGATATGAGACGGAAGTGCATCTTCAAGGTCAGCGACACGCTCGGCAATACGGGACTCGCCTTCTCCAGCCGTAAGCAGAGTGCGGTGGGCAATCCGTTCCAGCGGATACCGATCTTTTAAACGGGGCAGGACCTCTCCCTGCATAAGGGCTTTCATCTCGTAGGGCACGCCTGGCATAGAGACCACTACCTTACCATCTACCTCAAACCACATCCCCGGTGCAGTGCCCATGGAATTGGTCAGCAGTGTGGCAGTATTGGGCATATAAGACTGTAACCGGTGGGCTTCCGTCGGCTGACGCCCCATCTGCTTAAAAAAACGTTCGATCCGCTGGTAAGTCGGTTCATGAAAAGACAGTTGCCCTCCGGTAAACTCAGCCAGGACTCTTTTGGTGATATCATCTTTAGTGGGCCCCAGGCCACCGGTCATTAAAACAACATCTGCCGACCGCAGCCCTTGCTCCAATGCCTGAATGATGCTTTCTGACTCATCCGAAACGGTCATTATCCCTGTAATATGAGCTCCATTGAGATTGAGCTGTTGCCCCATCCAGGCCGAATTGGTATCCACAATCTGACCGATGAGGATTTCATCACCTATTGTGATCAGGTATACTTTCATGAACCTTTTTTCTGAAGAAGACCAGAGACCGGCTATTTGTTGCGACAAATCAGGAAATATCCGGCAGCATGCTGATTTCCTTTAGCGCGAAGGGATGAAGCTGACCGTCGATGCGCAGGAGCAGCCGCCCAACCTCATCCACACCAGCGATCTCTGCAGCAAATTCATCTCCATCAGGCAGGCGGTAATTGCGCAATTCCTGATACCCCAGCAGGTGCTGGTAATAGTCCCGCCGGATGCTGCCTTGTTGTTTCCCTCTGAGCTGCAGATACCGCTGCTCCAGTCTTTGCAAATAGGCCTGAGCCACTTCATTGAGATCATGAACCTCTCCGGTATCGAGGCACAGAGAGGTTGCAAAAGGCAGGCTTGGCGGGAATCCTGGCTGATTGACATTGACGCCTGTTCCAATAATACTGTGCTGTACCTTCGCCCCTATCAATTGATTGTAAATGAGGATACCAGCTACTTTGCGCGACCCCAGATAAACGTCATTAGGCCATTTAACCGATACCTGAGATTTGGCGTAAGCTGAGAGCGCATCTCGGAGCGCCAGTGCCGTAACCATATTAAGCTCAAACTGCTTAATAGCCGGTAAAAAATGAGGATACAGAATGACACTCAGGGACAAACTCTCTCCCTCCGGGCTCTCCCATGTACTGCCAATTTGTCCACGGCCTGCGGTCTGTGTAGCTGCCGAAATGACCGTTCCTTCGGTTGGTTTGCTTTTTGTGAGTAACTCCTGTGCGTAGCTGTTTGTGGAAGCAAGTGCCTCGAAGGCATGAACAACCTTTCCGATAAAAAGGGTGTTTTTGTTAGGCAAGAGCAAATTATTTGATAATTTTATTTGTTGTAAGCCCAAGAGTGGGCTATTCCACCTCAGAACCTTAAAAATCAGGAGGCAGGCAGGAAACTGTCAATTCCTCATTATTCATTGCAAAAATAACAAAATCTGAGTTTGAATTCACACACCAACGTTCAACAACGCGAACTCACCACAGAGGCGCTGAATGAATTGATTATCGAAAGTATTCAAGACATTAAGGGCAAAAACATCATCAAGCTCGACATGCGCAAACTGGATGATGCACCGACCGACTACTTCATCATTTGCGAAGGCGACTCCAACACTCAGGTAAAAGCCATTGCCGATCATATTCAGAAGCGGCTAAAGCACGAAGCAGATACCTTTGCAAGCCATGTGGAAGGCGACCGCAACGCACTCTGGGTTTGCATTGATTACTTTACGACTGTGGCACACGTATTCCACAAAGAGCGGCGGTCTTTTTACGAGCTGGAAAGCCTTTGGAGTGACGCACAGGTTACGGAATACAAGAGTTTATAGCCTGCGCTGAACTCTTGGCCGAATTCTGGCAACGAAATTTCGTATCGTATGTTAGTACATAAATTTCTGCGGGGAGATATCCCGTAAAGCTACGCCGGTCATGCTCCGGATGAAGTGCATGATCAAAAGCCATAAGCATTAAAATCAAGAAGGCAGGGGGCAACTTTGCCTGATTCGATAAACGTATAAGTTAATGGAGAACAAGAATAACCAAGAAGATAAGAACAAGCCAACCGGGCCAAAATTCAATACCTATTGGATTTACGGTATCATTGCTTTGTTCCTCCTGGCGCTGAACTTCTACAGCATGTCAGAAGGCACTATGGAGCAGGTAAGCCGACAAAAACTTGGCGAAATGATTGCTGACCAAGACGTTGAAAAACTGGTAGTGGTCAATCAAAAGCGAGGTTACATTTATATAAAACGGCAGGCCCTGGAGCAAAAAACAGAGTTTTATAAGGACGCGGAAAGCCGGTCTTCACTTAGTGGAGAGAACTATCAGTACTGGCTGGAAGTAGGCTCAGTGGAAGCTTTTGAAGACTGGTTGCGGATCACGCAGGAGCAGGCCGAAATTCCTGAATCGGAGTGGATTTACCCAACTTTTGAAACCCGTCAGAACTGGCTAACACCACTCTTGGGCTGGGTACTGCCGATCATCATCGTGGTTGCCATCTGGGTTTTCATCATGCGCAGGGTGAGCGGTGGTGCCGGGGGGCCGGGTGCCCAAATCTTCAATATTGGCAAATCCAAAGCGACCCTTTTTGATCAGAACAGTAAGGTTAACGTCACTTTTCAGGATGTAGCCGGGCTTGATGAAGCCAAAGAAGAGGTTATGGAGGTCGTTGATTTCCTGAAAAACCCTAAAAAATATACTGCTCTGGGTGGCAAAATCCCAAAAGGCGTTCTGCTGGTTGGCCCTCCGGGTACCGGTAAGACCCTGCTGGCCAAAGCGGTGGCCGGGGAAGCAGGTGTACCATTCTTCACGATCTCCGGTTCTGACTTCGTAGAGATGTTCGTGGGTGTTGGCGCCTCACGGGTACGCGACCTGTTTAAGCAGGCAAGGGAAAAAGCACCTTGTATCATCTTTATTGATGAAATCGATGCGATCGGCCGCGCCCGCGGAAAAGGTAATATGCAGGGAGGTAACGACGAGCGGGAAAACACCCTCAATCAGTTGCTGGTAGAAATGGACGGTTTCAGCACCGATAAAGGCGTCATCCTGATGGCCGCCACCAACCGCCCGGATGTACTCGACAGCGCATTGCTTCGCCCGGGACGTTTTGACCGCCAAATCGGTATTGACCGCCCGGATCTAAAAGGCCGGGTATCCATCTTTAAAGTGCACCTCCGCAATATTAAGACTGGTGAAGGGGTCAATGCTGAAGCACTGGCAGAAATGACACCGGGCTTTGCGGGAGCAGATATCGCAAATATTTGCAACGAAGCTGCTCTCGTCGCTGCCCGCCGCAATAAGCAGGCGGTAGATATGGATGACTTCAACTTCGCACTGGACCGAATTATTGGTGGTCTGGAGAAGAAGAACAAGCTCATCGCACCTAATGAGAAAAAAATTATTGCCTACCATGAAGCCGGGCATGCCATCTGCGGGTGGTTCCTGCCACACGCTTCTCCGCTGGTGAAGGTGACGATCGTGCCCCGCGGTATCGGCACTTTGGGGTACGCCCAATATCTGCCTAAGGAAGAGTACATCACACGCACCGAGCAATTACTGGACCGCATGTGCATGACCTTCGGAGGCCGGGCTGCTGAGTCTATTGTATTCGGGAAAATCTCTACCGGTGCACAGAATGACCTTGATCAGGTTACCAAGATGGCTTACAGCATGACGACTGTCTTCGGTATGAACGAGAAGGTCGGTCAGGTCTCTTTCTATGGTATGTCTCAGGATCAATTCCAGCGCCCCTATTCCGACGATACCGCAACACTCATTGACAATGAGGTGCGCAAGTTGGTAGAATCACAGTATGTCCGTGCCAAAGAATTGCTCACCGAGCACCGGGAAAGCCTCGAAAAATTAGCACAGGTTCTGTTAGATAAAGAAGTGCTGCTCAAATCTGATGTGGAACGACTGCTGGGCAAACGCCCGAGTGAGGCTGAAGACGATCCCGAGAGCGGTTTTGATGACCATATCGCTGGTCAAATGAAACCCGTCAGAAAAGAGGAATCTAAGGCGGACGCTTCCGAAGAAGCAGAACCAACTACTGAACAGCCCGAACAACACGCTAATGAAAACGGACTGGATGAGTCTGTGGAGGAGAAAACGCCGACTAAGAACGCTTAATTCACTTCCCACTTGTTTTTAAAAAGCTCCGTTTGCTACTTTTCCAGCAAACGGAGCTTTTTTTTGACAGCCACAGAGGCTCCCCCTTTTCAAGGCTGCAAGGGTATCTCTGACAAGTCAGGAAAAACTGAACTATCCTGTATGCTCCAAAACCTTCTGGTGCCGGGCTAAAAAACGAATGATAACGAACCGGTACCTGAAGAAATTGCCGCATGCTCTAACAATTTATAAAAATTTTCATATAGAATTTTTTTCAGTATATTTCTTTGCGAATGTATACAAAACCCCTTAACTTTGAGGTGTCCTAATCAGTTGTGGGGCTTTCCCCCATTATCCATTAAACCAAAAGTGCTTTGGGAATCATAAGCGAAGGCAAACTCCTTCCAGTGGGCCGACTTGTTATTTAAAGGCAGCTTCTGAAAGAGTAACCTGCATTTCCCTTTTCACTTTTTCTGAGAACGACTTCAACACAAACTTACCTTGAGAAAACGCAAATAGTACGCCCCTGGTCGTGGTCTGCACGCTCCGTACGGCGATACTTTTGCGATCAAGCCATCATTATTGACCTTAGTCTGCAGGATTGACCCCCTGCACGATAATCAACCGTATTGTCAAACTGAACACGGCAGATCCATTGTATTCAAACCATAATCTTATGAAAAACAAAGCCGTGGGCAGGCTTCATGCTCTAGAGGCTTAGGCTTCTGAAGTGCTCCCCGGCCACGAACTGGTACGCCTCGTCTCAACAGCCTCAGGGTTGATGTAACGGAGCCTTCCGGATTCACACAGGTGCAAGCGCACGTAGCAGTGCCATGCCCTGACTAATGATGCAAACACTCACCTGCTGACAATGAAATGTTTGTCAGCAAATGGGAGTGGTGTGCCCCGACAACTGATTGATAACAAGAACCGATTGTTAACCAAAAACCGTTTTACACCATGAGATTCCCACTTACGTTGCTGGCGTTGCTGGCATCACTGCTTGCCTGTGCGCAACAAGGCCTCAAACCCATTGACTTAGTAAACACCGCTAAAAACGAACGTACAACATTTGAACAGCTTAACTTATTTACCTCCTCTCAACAATCTGATTACGTTCCTGCCCGGCAGCTTAATGCCGATGACTTCACTTTACTTGAACTCGACGAAGAGACCCTTTCTGCTTTGGTACACTTAAAACCCGACGCCATTAAGCTGTCGCTACCTGCCCAAAGCCGGTCCGGGTCTGTTGAGCTGGAGATGGTCCGCGTCAATCCGCTTAGCCCTGGCTTTGTGGCGATTACGGCTTCCACACAGCGCCCGGTCAAGGCACCACAGGGAGCTCATTACCGTGGTGTCGTTAAAGGGTCGCCGGGCTCGGTCGTCGCATTGAGTTTCTTTGAGGACGAAGTCATGGGGCTGATCAGCACACCCGGTCAGGGCAACCTCGTGCTCGGAAAAAACCAGGAAGCCCGATCTCCCCAGGAGTATATCTTGTATAATGACCACAACATACTCCGGGAGATGCCTTTTGACTGCGCGACTCCAGATGATGCGCCGGATTACCGCCCGGAGCAATTAGAGCCGGTGGTGGGCGAACGCGACCCCGGCGATTGCGTACACGTCTACCTGGAGATTGACTACGATATAGTGCAAAGCAAAGGAGGTGTAGCTGGAGCGGCTAACTACATCACTGGCTTATTCAATCAGGTGGCTACTTTGTACGCCAACGAAACCGTTAATATCCGCCTGTCCGAAATGTTGCTTTGGGACCAGATTAGTCCGTATAACAGCAACAACAGCTTTGTTATCCTCACTCAGTTTATCAATCAGCGCCCCACTTTTAACGGCGACCTTGCCCAACTGATCAGCTATCAGTCGGCAGGCGGCATTGCTTATCTTTCGGGGTTGTGCAATGAGCAGGCGCCGCGGCATAGCTTTAGCAGCATCAATCCCACTTACGAAACTGTACCCTCCTACTCCTTTTCAGTAATGGTGATTGCCCATGAGTTTGGGCACTCCTTTGGCGCCCGCCACACCCACGCTTGTGCCTGGAATGGCAACAACACAGCGATTGACGATTGTGCGGGCTTTACGGAAGGGAACTGCGCTTCACCGGGTTGGCCCTCCGACGGTGGCACGATGATGAGCTATTGCCACCTACGCAACGTAGGCATCAATTTTAGCAAAGGTTTCGGCTTTCAGCCCGGCAACGTCTTGCGCAACGCCGTAGCTGATGCGGACTGCCTGCAAGCCTGTGCCACAGATGGCGGAGGCGGAAGTATTGACACCTGCGCCGGACAGGAAGTCGCGCTGGAGATTGTCCTCGATGCCTATGGCATTGAAACCACCTGGGAAATCAGAGATACCAGTGGCGCATTACAGTACAGTGGCGGCCCGTATCCCAATACAACAAATGGTACCATCATTAACGAAATGCTCTGCCTCAAGGAAGGTTGTTATGTATTCGAAGTCAGGGACACCTACGGCGATGGCATCTGCTGCGACTACGGTGATGGCTATTACGCCCTTACAGACACAAGTGGCTTACTGTTGGCCACGGGCGGAGAGTACGGTACCGGAGAAGAGGTCAATTTCTGCCTCCCTGCCGAACAACCGGAGCCCGGAGACAATAACTGCATACCTATCGACTTTTCGGATTACGAAATCCTGTCCTTCGGCGGGCCACAAGATGCGGGCTCTCATAATCTCCTCGATAACGGCGAGGTACTCCGCATTCAAAACAACGCCTGGAAAGCTATAGAAGTCAACTATGAGGTGACGCCTAATACTGTCATTGAACTGGAATTTGGCTCTACCCGTCAGGGAGAAATACACGGTATCGGTTTTGACGAAAACAATAGCATCTCCTCCAATCGCCTGATCCGGTTGTACGGTATTCAAAACTGGGGCTATGGCAACTACGACAACTATCCCGGTGGGGCAGTTTGGAGAAGATATGTCATCCCGATTGGTGAATTTTATACCGGGGAGTTCCAGTACTTGTTCTTCACGGCCGACCATGACCGCCCGCCCCGCAATGGTAATTCCTACTTCCGTAACATCATTATTTATGAAGGGGACGACTGTTCAGGCGGCAATGGATTGGGCACCCCTTTAGCAGCATTGGAAGAAAATGTACCCGCTGCAGCACTAAGCCTCTACCCCAATCCAGCAGCGGATTGGCTCACCCTGCAACTTGACCGGCCACAAGCGGAACAGGCGATGATGGAAATCTATGCCCTGACCGGGCAGCGAATGCCAATCGGCACACAAGTGTGGATGCCCGGCACCGTGCAACAACAAATCGACGTCAGTCAACTGCCAGCCGGCACCTACATCGTGCGGGTACAGGCCGGGCAGCAATATTGGACAGAGAAATTTACCGTTTCCAGGTATTGACGCACAGACAGCCACAAAAGGCTTTAAAGACATGGCATTAATTGTGTGAATTTCGAGCGCTGGGGCAAAGGAGCCGCAGCGCTCTTTTTTATTCATCAAAAATGCCGTTTTTTTTGCTTATACATTAATTTTCACTACATTTATCGCTATCGAGACAGAACAAGCTTCTTGTTTTCAACTAAGACTCCAAACATTTAAGATTTACACACCACCCTGGTTATATCCATACTATACTGAGCCCGAAAATTTGAATGGGCTTAAAGTCAATCTGGATCAACGCTTACCAGAACAAATGCACCTGTACTCCTAACAGGTGTTTTCACCCGCACGGCACCTAGGTGTCTAAAAAAAATCGGATAGAACGCTCAGTTTGAGCTATTCAAAAGCTTTGGATCCCTGCTATATAGCCTGTCAATGGCTATTAGATGCTTTTCGAAGCAGGACTTCTTTTTCTGCTGCCATCAATGGTATTGGCCAGCAATAGGTTTTGTATGCCTGTGAGTCTGCTTCTTCGTTCGGAAATTCTTTTTAACCATTAATAATTAGTATGAAAACTCTACTTACAACAATCTCCTTTTTCCTTGCCCTGTCCCTCTTTGGGCAAGGCATTCTAAAGCCTGCCGAGCTCGTTCAGGCGGAGAAAAGCAAGGGCATGTCCTTCCAAACGGTAACGGCTTTCGACCAATCTGAAGCAAGAGTAAACCTTGGAGACGAAGCTCCTGACCGGTACGATCTGCTCGAAATGCGGGACGAAGTGGTACAGCAACTCCATGCCGAGCAGCCCAACCACATCACTTTTGCCTTACCTTCGACCCACCGCAGCGAGCTCGCCATTGAGTTGGTCAAAGTGGACCTCTTTACCGACGACTTTCAGGTTACGGACAGTCAGACCGAGTCTGCCGCTGATGTAGACTACGGCGTGCACTACCGTGGCATTATCAAAGGGGAGTCCGGTTCTATTGCCTCCCTGAGTGTCTTCGAAGATGGGATCATGGGCTTATTCAGCCCGGCAGAAGGGGGCAACCTCGTCCTTGGCCAGTTGGAAGGCAACCGTAACGAAACCCGCTACATCCTATACAACGATAAGGACGTACTGGAGCGCATGGCCTACGATTGCGCCACACCCGATGATGGGGAAGGGTACACCCGGGAGGAACTACAGCCACAAGTCGGCACACGGGCACTTAGCGACTGTGTGCGTTTTTACTACGAAGTAGACTACGACATCTTCCAAAACAAAGGTGGTACACAGGGCGCAACCAACTACGTGACTGGCATTGCCAACGAGGTGGCAACGCTCTATGCCAATGAGAATATCAACACCGTAGTTTCAGAAATTTTTGTCTGGAGCTCCACCAGCCCCTATTCAAGTAATTCCAGTTCCGGAATGCTTTCTGATTTCCAAAACTTCCGGAATGGGGTCAATGGAGACCTGGGCCACTTGTTGTCCTATCAGGCCAGCGGTGGTATCGCTGCGGGCTTCTCCGGCCTTTGCAACAGCAATCCGGATAACAGCCTGTGTTTCTCTTCCATTAGCTCTTCTTATTCGCAGGTGCCGACTTACTCCTTCACGATTATGGTCACCACTCACGAGTTTGGGCACCTGTTCGGGTCCCGCCATACCCACGCCTGCGTCTGGAATGGCAACAATACCGCTATTGATGGCTGCGCCGGGTCAACAGAAGGCTTCTGCTCGCTGCCAGGATTTCCCAGCAATGGAGGTACGATTATGAGCTACTGCCACATTCAGAACGTCGGTATCAATTTCAATCTCGGCTTCGGGCCACAACCCGGCAATGTGATTCGCAACCGCGTATCCAACGCCTCCTGCCTGCAGGCCTGCGACGGTGGCGGTGGCAATCCCACCTGTAACGACAATGAGGTTACCCTTACCATCAATCTGGACAACTACCCGGGAGAGACGACCTGGAGTGTCGTCAACAGCAGCGGCACGACAGTAGCTTCCGGTGGACCATACAGTGGTGCAGGCTCTACTGTCACGGAAGACATCTGCCTGCCGAACGGCTGCTATGACTTCACGATCTTCGACAGCTACGGCGATGGAATCTGCTGTGCTTACGGTAACGGCTCGTACAGCCTCACCGATGGCAGCACGGTACTGGCTTCGGGAGGCAGCTTTGGCAGCAGCGAGGCCACTAATTTCTGTGTTAACAATACGCCCCCTCCGCCGATAAGCTACTGTGGCTCAGAAGGCAGCAATAGCAATTTCGAATGGATTCAGCGAATCCAGTTTGGCGGTATTAATAACAACTCCGGCAATGACGGTGGTTACGGCGACTACACCAACCTCTCTACTGCACTGACGCCTGGCGGGTCAGTATCTGTAACCCTTGTACCCGGCTTCTCAGGCTCCACTTATACCGAATACTGGCGCCTGTGGATTGATTACAACCGGGATGGTGACTTCTCGGATGCCGGGGAGCAAATCGGACAGGGCAGCGGTACGGGCACTTTATCAGGTACCCTGAGTGTATCTCCAAACGCAACTCCAGGCACTACACGCATGCGGGTAGCCATGAAGTACAACGCTTACTCCACGCCCTGTGAAACATTCAGTTATGGCGAGGTAGAAGATTACACCATTACTATTGGCTCTGCTTTACCCGGAGAAAATGGAATCGCCGTGGGCAATCCTTCCGGCCTGAAAAGCAATGACCTGACTAAAGGCGCCGGCTTCCGCATCTTCCCCAACCCCGCCAAAGACCTCGTCAATCTGCAGTACCGTGCCGCAGTTGAGGGCAAAGTGGAAATTGAGCTGCTTGACCTGATGGGCCGTACGCTGCAGGCGTTCACGGATCAGGCAGTAAGTGGCTCCAACGCCTTTCAGCTGGAAACCAGTCAACTTCCGGAAGGCACCTACCTTATCCGGTTGACCCAAAACGACCAACAGCATGTGGAACGGGCGGTCATCAGCCGATAATGAGGAATAACTGTCTCGATAAATTGTCTCGATAAAATAGCAGTGCCCGGTACACGCTTACAACCTGTACCGGGCACTTTTCGTATTCCCAAAATACTATTACCGCTACCAGCGCAGGGCTTGCAGCATCAGGCCGAAAATATCGTTGTTCTGATAAATGCCCATAAACTTAGCTGCGCCGGGGCCGTAGGCATAAACCGGGATAAGCGTAGCAGAGTGCCCGCCGGTGCTGAAGGTTGGGTTGATATGCTCATAAGTCCGCTGCATCCGCACTTCAGCGGCTGAGAGGGACATCCCGCCTGTTTCATGATCTGCGGTAACAATCACCAGGGTATTCCCATCTTTTTCTGCAAAATCCAGCGCCGCATCAATCGCTTTATCAAAGTCTTTCACTTCCTCAATGATGTAATCGCCATCGTTCGCATGGCCACCCCAATCAATCTGAGAACCTTCCACCATGAGGAAGAAACCATCTTTGTCCTCAGAAAGAAAATCAATAGCCATGGCGGTAGCTTCAGGGAGGAAGTCTCCCCGCCCTTCTGACATTTTCGGCATACCATCAGAAGCCAGGAGGTAGCCATACTTTTTGCTATTATCCCAGGCTGCAGGCTTGGTAAGAGCAGTCGTATCCATCAGGTAACCGTAAGCGGCAAGGGAATCCAGGTAATTTTTGCCATCCTTACGCCGGGCAAAGAACTCAATGCCTCCGCCTGCAAAGAAATCGACAGGCGCTGTGGATAGCTGAGCCGCAATTTCCTCCGCCATGCCGCGGTTTGCAACATGCGCGAAAAAGGAAGCGGGCGTAGCATGCGTGATAGAAGAGGTGGCAATGACACCGGTAGCCTGCCCACGGGCTGCAGCCATTTCGAGGATGGTCTCCCGGGCAATCGTATCTTTATCTACTCCAATGGCGCTGTTGTAGGATTTGTAACCGGTTGAGAACGCAGTAGCGCCCGCCGCCGAGTCGGTAATCGTAGCGTCAGTGGGTTCATTTTGGTGCAGCCCGATGTGCTGGAAACGGGTAAAGCTGGGCGTTTTATCCTGGTAGTAAAAAGCAGTGGACATCTGCGTCAGCCCCATGCCGTCTCCAATCAGCAGGATGACATTTTTTGGCTTTTTACGGATGGCCATTTGCTGGTAGCTGTTGTTGCAGCTCTGTACCACGAGGATAGTGGCGAGGAGGAAGAGTAGCTTTTTCATATCGCGTAATGCAGTTTTGGGCAAAGGTAAGATTTTGATATTGCTTAAAAGTTAACTTTATACCTTGACTCGGACACTCCCAAAAGGCAATTTTGCAATCACAGTTAAAAAAAGAGGATACCCGATGAGCCAAACCATTTTTCAGCTCAAAATAACGCTGATGGGCTCCCCAGAGCACACGTCCGCTTAGTTGAGTGGTACAAAAACGCAGCGGACGCTTACGGCGAAATATTTTGATTAACCTTTTTGTACCAATTGCCGGATGGCTTCTCCCACCTGCTCAAAGGGGAAGCCCTGAGCGGTACGCTCCCACTTCGCCCGGATTTCCGGCAGGCATAAGTTGCCGATGCTGCCTTCATGCGTGTGCCGGATTTCCCGGGGTGGCTCAAAGGTACCGTTAGCAATCTGTCCGCCCACAATCTGGTAGGCTTCCCGGAAGGGCTTGCCTTCGAGTACCAGCTGATTGACCGCTTCCACGCTAAAGAGGTAACGATAGCGCTCGTCCTTAAGTAAGTGCCCGGCCGGGCGGGCATAGGGCAAAGCGTAGTTGAGAATGCTCAGGCACTGCTTGAGCTGCTGCAAGGCGGGGAAAATCGCCTCCTTTAATAACTGAAAATCGCGGTGATAGCCGGAGGGCAGCCCGGCCGTCAGTTGGCTGATTTGTACGGGCAGGGCCTGCAGGCTGTTGCAACGGGCCCGGAGCAGCTCGAAGACATCCGGGTTTTTCTTGTGCGGCATGATGCTGGAGCCGGTGGTGAGCTCATCCGGGAAGGATAAAAAGGCGAAATTCTGGCTGACATAGAGCACGACATCTGCAGCGAGCTTGCCCAGGGTAGCCGCAGTGCCGGCGGGTTTGAACAGATGCTATCGGGCGCCGCTTCCGCCACTCCCGCAAGCGTCTTCCCCCGCCTCCTCCGCACCTATC
>CAZNHN010000005.1:0-9328 GCA_964572415.1 uncultured Phaeodactylibacter sp. | reverse complement strand
TCTGCAGCGAGCTTGCCCAGGGTAGCCGCAGTGCCGGCGATACCATAGCTGAGCTGCTGCTCAGACTTGCCACGCCCCATCTGAGCGTGTACCACGTTGTAGCTCAGGTCTTCAAAGCCCAGCAGTTCTGTGGTCATGCGACGGTCGAGCGGGAAGGAGGCGCCGTAGCCCGCCGCTGAGCCGAGCGGATTGTGGTTGATGGTTTGATAAATGCCCTGCCAGAGCCGCAGGTCGTCCACCAGGCTTTCCGCGTAAGCGCTGAACCAAAGCCCGAAGCTGGAGGGCATAGCCGCCTGGTAGTGGGTGTAGCCGGGCAGCAGAACGTCCTTGTATTGTTCGGCAAGCTGTAAAAGGGTTTGAAACAGCTCGCCCATGAGCTGGGTGACTTCCTCTATCTCCGAGCGGAAGAACAGCCGCAGGTCCACCAGCACCTGATCATTACGGGAGCGGCCCGCGTGTATCTTTTTGCCGATATCGCCCAGCTCCTCGGTCAGCAGGTATTCCACCTGGGAGTGGATGTCTTCCATGCCTGCCTCCACGGTCATACCCTCTTCGGTTGCCTTTTTATACAGTCGGCGCAGAGCGGCTTGCAGCTGGGTCAGCTCCTCTTCAGTAATCAGCCCAATCTTGGTGAGCATCTGCACATGCGCCAGGGAGCCGAGGATATCCCAGGGCGCCAGGTAGGCATCGAGTTCGCGGTCCTGCCCGACGGTGAAGGCTTCGATTTGCTGGTCGAGGGTGTAGGATTTTTGCCAGAGTTTCATAATTTCTGTTTGTTCTGAGTACAGGTGCTGCGATAAATGAACTAAAAATGGCTAAATTAATGTTTCCTGTTTATTAGCACTAGAAACTTGGCGAATGAAAGAGCTTACGCTGAAAATACCGGACCAGTTAGAAGGTCGACACATCAAAGAAATGATTGCGTATTTCCTGTTTAAAAACCGCACCATTTCTGCGGAAGAAGCTGCGGAAATGGCTGAGCTTGAGGTATCAACATTCCTATCGAAAAACCGACAATCTAAGGAGGAAGGAAATAATCCTAAGGATGATCAGTTTTCAGAAAGCATACCGGCGTATATGGCTTCCGTAAAGCCGGTGAGAAAGCATGTCACACTTGAGGAAATGAAGGCAGAACAAGGCTATCATCCAATAAGTAAAGCAGACTTTTTTGCTAAGGCTGAGGCGATTAAGATTGAAGAGCCTTTAGATGAGCTACTGAAGATGCTGGATTAAAAGCAGATTGATGGATTATCTCTTAGACATAGATCTATTCATTAAAATCCAATTTGTAAAAGAAAATGAATTGTTTTGGCATCTGAAAGTAACGAGCAAGAGGAAATCGGGGTAGTTAAGTTTACAGGGTATCATGGAACGAATGCTGCTAATGAAGCATCTATTGTAGAGAACAATTTTCGAGCTACAAATAATCGAGATTTGTGGGCAGGAAATGGAGTTTACTTTTTCATTAAAGGGATAGGAAATCCAATTAATCATGCAGAAGATTGGGCTACTACTCATTCATGGAACAAGAATGAGAAAGCTTATCGCTATTTGGATTACATAGTATTAGAAGCTGAAATTCTTGTAGATGACGATAAAATTCTTGACCTTACAGTAGATGACGGTGTAGTGCTCTTCAATAAGTTTCGTGATAAAATGATGGATGTGGTAAGAAGAGAAAAAAAACGACTTGCCAATAGAGATTACAGAGATACAGATGTGATTGAACTGATGAAGAGAAAAATTGGACTTGAAGTAGTGAAAGGTCATTTCTATGTTAGATTTGCGGAACAAAGAATAGGTGACATTCGCTCAAACATTCCGAATAGTACTTTCATAAGTGTTTTAACTCCTGAGGACGTTATCAACAAAGAAAGTATAAAGGTTGTTGTTAAGAAAACCATAGATGAAAAATCATGAATGCTCGAAAGATAAACCAAAAAATTGACGATTTTTTTGCTAATGTTTCTCCTCAAGAACTCGTCAGTGATTTGGAAGAAATGGGATACGAATTTACTCCTGTTTCTGAAGAAGAAATTCAATTGGGTAAAGGCAACTGGAACAAGCTTCCAACACAACCTGTGAAAATTGAGTTGCAGACTTCTGATTCGGTTTTTGAACAAACACCGCCGGCGGATTATGCAATGGCAGCCTAATTTTGAAGCATGCAAATTAGATTAATACATACTCAAGTTATTGATCTCCATTTTGGTCTGGTAGAAGGAGTAGATGATAAAAATGAAGAGACTGAAATGGGATTTAATCTGGATTTTAAGGTCCTTTTCTCGAAGGATAAAGAAGACGAATTTCATTTAGTATTTGAGTCCGAAATAAAAAAACCTGATGTTTTTGACTTAAGTATAAAATATCTTGCAGTATTCAAGACGGATGAAGAAATTGATGATGAGTTTGAAAATTCTCATTTTCCCTATGTGAATGCACCAGCAATTACTTTCCCCTTTTTGAGGAGTTTCATATCTACGTTGATGATTAATGCTGGATATCCTCCGGTAATACTTCCTTCTATTAATTTTACTACGTTCAAGCGTGAATCTAGAGCAAGTCAACAAGATTAACCCTTAGTTTTCCTTTCCCTTTTATGCTCCATAAGTTTTCAGGTGGCACCGACAATGGTTTACTGTAGCCTTTCTTTATCCTCAGTAATGAGAATTTGGCTGCGAGATTTGGCGTATTCAATTACTTCTTTGTCACTAATACCAGGTGCTTCTTCCAGTATCCAGGTGACATCAATATTTTGTTTTCGCAGCTTGGCTACAATTTTACCATTTAGTCCTTCATCTGCAAGCACCATAGTTAAGCAGCCTTGATGACCTCTTCACTCTCTATGACCGATGCGGCGTATGAAATGGCAGCTGATATGTCCTCCGGCTTAAGATGAGGGTACATCTCCAAAATTTCCCCTGAATCGTATCCATCCGCCAGTTTTCGGAGTAGGAGCTCAACCGTAATCCTTGTGCCCTTAATAACCGGCTTGCCCAGCATTACATCCGGATTCGATTCAATATGATTTCTATAATCTACCATAACTAGGTCTTTTATTATAACACTTATTGATAACTTGAATAACAAAACAACAAAAATAAGCTTTGAGTAGTTTCCAAGCGCCAATTCACGTCAGCAGTACTCATATCTACACCCGCTCCACATACCCCTCCAACAACCTAATATACCGCTCACTCCCTTCCTCCACTTCAGCTATCTTAATGTACTCATCCGCCGTATGCGAACGGGCGGAGTCGCCGGGGCCAATTTTGACGGTAGGAAAAGGGCAGAGCGCCTGATCGGAAAGCGTGGGCGAGCCGTAGGTAGACATGCCCAAAGCGATACCTGCCTGCACCAACGGGTGGTCTTCCGGTATACCGCTGGGGTTGAGGCGCAGGGAGCGGGGCACGAGTATAGATTGTGTGTGAATCTGTAGGTACTCCAGCACCTCGGCATTGGTATAATGCTCATTGGTGCGCACATCGATCACAAAGTCGCAGCGGTCGGGCACCACATTGTGCTGATGACCGGCTTTAATTTGCGTCACGGTAGCCTTCACCGGCCCCAGCAAGCGGCTTACCCGCTCGAAATCGTGCTGACGGATCCACTCAATATCCTTTAGCGCCAGGTAGATGGCGTTGACGCCCTCATTTCTGGCTGCATGCCCGGCAATACCCGTGACTTCCGCATCAATCACCATCAGGCCCCGCTCGGCTATGGCTAATTGCATCTGCGTGGGCTCCCCATTCGCACCCGAGATCTCCTCCTCCGCTGTAGCGGCCAGAATGAGGTTGAAGGGCAGGTCTTCCCGTTCGTAAAAGTGCAAAAAAGTGGCGATCAGGCTGACGAGAGGACCGCCGGCGTCGTTGCTGCCCAGGCCGTAAAGCGTGCCCTCTTCCATATCCGGTGAGAAAGGGTCTTTTGTCCAGCCTGCCACCGGCTTGACGGTATCGTGGTGGGAATTGAGCAGTACGTTGGGTTTGGTTTCGTCGTAGTGCCGGTTGAATGCCCAGATGTTGTGCCCTTTTTGGTGCGTAGTTAGGCCTGCATCTTTCAGAAAACGGTCGATTAGCCCGGCCGTCTTCTCTTCTTCGCGGGAGAAAGAAGGCGTGGCGATGAGGGATCGCAGCAGGGCAATGGCATTGGCGGCAAGTGGTGGCGTATTCATATCTTTTGTGGCTAGTTTTACGGTAATTTAAGGGGGATTTGATCAAATTTATGTTCGAAGAGTAAGGGTAGTGTATTTAGAATTGCCCGAATCAGACGGGCTTGTTATCTGTCTCATTTAGTACTGAGTCTTCAGTTAGTCATTGTAGACGTTGTTGTTGTGACTCTATTTGAACGGTACTAATGCTAAATTAATATATTAATATGAGGTATCAATCCTTACCTATTGCTGTTTTAGCCCCCTAATAGATCAGACTCGATTACAGATCAAAAACTGTAACTTTGATCATGGCGCTGTGGCGGCTAAAAGACAAGGTCATGCGCTACAGCGAGTTGAAGCGAAGCATCCCGCACATTACCGACAAGATACTCACCTCACAGCTAAGGGAGCTAGCGGAGGGCTTCGTTAACCCGGGAAGTATACGCAGTATTGCCCCCCAAAAGTGGAAAATTCAATGACAGAGAAAGGCAAAACCTGCATCCCTATTATCCATGCCATACGGGACTATGGCATATATTTGATTAAGGAGGCGGGGATTGAGCATGACTTTAAATAAGCAGGTGGCAGATAATGGATTGAATTCCTGCCTGCGAGCAGAAGCGGGAACTGTTTGGTGCCGCTAGCTGTTCTTAAGCAGTATGTTATCGTCTAATATCCAAAGCATAATCAACTTCTTATGTCAACTGAAGACCGCTTAGTTCTGGATTATATGGCAATGCTACGCCACCTGAATATTGACCTCCGCCTCAGGCTTATTGCGGAGCTCACGGAAAGTATTCATGTAGATCAGTCCACAAACAAACGGAATGATCATGAGTGGAAAGATTTATTTGGGGCTTGGAGTAATATAGACGATAGCGTAGAAGAACAAATTAAAAGAGGTTAAGAGATGGGTATAGAATTAATTCGCAAACAAAGTGAAGTACTGGAAGAGGTGTGCTCATTGTTTGAAGTCGATGAATTATCTGTTTTTGGGTCGATTTTAACTTCTAAATTCAATCCAGAAAGCGATATTGATTTTGTCGTCTCTATCTCTTCAACTGATCCTATCGAATACGCAGAAAACTACTTCAATCTGAAGTTTGAGCTAGAAAAAATATTTGAAAGAAAGATTGATCTGCTGGAAGAGCGTTCCATTAGGAATAAAGTTTTCAAAGGTTTAGTGAACAAGCAAAAAGCCATCGTTTATGCAAGAGGAAATAAAGGTATGGCTTGAGGATATTGAAAAAGCGATTGCTGAGATAAATGATTTCCTTCCCAGCTCAGGCACGTATACAGAATTTGAAAAAGACATCAAGACCAAAAGAGCTGTAGAACGAAATATTGAAATCATTGGCGAAGCTATGAGCCGAATTTTAAGGGTAGAGCCAAATATCTCAATCAGTAACTCCAGAAAAATCGTAGATACTCGAAACCGGATAATTCACGGATACGATTCCGTCTCAGATGAGGTGCTTTGGCTTATCATTACCCGCTACCTTCCTATTCTGGAGAAAGAGATCAGGAAGATTAAATAAATAATGGTATGGATGGGGAACAAGACAGATGGATTAGTCAACCACCTCCGTACCCCCACCAGCCTTCAACCCCGCCAAATCCGCAATCACGGCCCGCTTCGCCCCCGCCTGAACCGCCCGGAAGGCGTTATCCAATTTAGGCACCATGCCGTCTACGATCACACCCTCTGCCCGGTAGGCAGCGTAGCTGTCTGGGTTCAAGGACGGGATGAGGGATGCTGGGTCTTTGATATCCCGCATCACACCGGGCTGCTCAAAGCAGTACTGCAATTCCACCTCGTGATAAGGTGCCAGCCCTGCAGCAAGGGAAGCGGCAATGGTATCTGCATTCGTATTGAGCAGCTGTCCCTGCCCATCGTGGGTGATGGCGCAGCAGACGGGGACTAAGCCTGCTCTCAGTAAAGCCTGTAGTTGCTCCGCCTGCACGCTGATTACGTCCCCCGCATAGCCGTAATCCACAGCTCCGTCCCGCCGTTTTTCCGAAAGGATGATATTGGCATCCGCCCCGCTCAGCCCGATGGCCGGGCAGCCGAGAGCTTGCAGTTGGGCAACGGTGCGCTTGTTTTCCAGGCCGGCGTATACCATCGTCACCACCTCCAGCGTGGCCTCATCGGTAAGGCGGCGGCCTTCGTGCATGCGCGGGGTGAGGCCCATGGCTTTGCTGATTTGGCTGGCGCGCCTGCCTCCGCCGTGTACCAGGATTTTATGCCCCGGTAGCTCGTGGAAGTAATCCAGGCAGTCGCTGAGGGCTTCGGGCTGCTGTAGCAGGGCTCCTCCGATTTTTAGAATAGTAAGTGTGGACATGTTATTGGCTTTTCAGCAGTTCTTTAATCGCCGCCATCGCCGCCCAGGTTCGGTTGTGGCTTTGCTCGAGATGCAGGGAGCGCGGGCTCTCAATCACAGTGTCCGAAACGACTACATTCCGGCGTACCGGCAGGCAGTGCATAAAACGCCCGTCATTGGTCACCGCCATTTTTTCCTGGGTAATCATCCAGCTGGCATCCTGGTTTTGCACCTGACCGTAGGCATGGTAGGGCGACCAGTTTTTGACGTATACGAAGTCGGCTCCTTCGAATGCCTTTTTCTGATCGTAGATGACCGGCGTATCGCCCACGAATTCCGGGGCCAGCTCGTAGCCCTCCGGATGGGCCAGGCAGAGGTCCACATCGGCAACCTGCATCCATTCAAGGAAGGAATTGGCGACCGCCTGTGGCAAAGCTTTGGGGTGAGGCGCCCAGCTCAGCACGACCTTTGGGCGGTGTGCCGGGCGGTGCTCAGCAATCGTCACCCAGTCGGCCAGGGACTGCAGCGGGTGACGGATAGCCGATTCCAGACTGAGGACCGGCACTTGCGCATGCGTTTTGAATTGCTCCAGTATGAAATCCTGATAATCGCGCTCGCGGTCTGTCAGGCTGGGGAAGGTGCGCACACCGATAATATCCGCGTACTGACTGATGACACCCGCCGCTTCCTTCACATGCTCTGCCTTATCGGCATTCATGATGGCCCCATCCTCAAACTCGAGTTGCCAGCCCTGACCGGCGTTGTGCACCATCACCTGCATGCCGATGCTGAGGCCGGCTTTCTGCGTGCTCAGGCGGGTGCGGAGACTGGGGTTGAAAAACAAGAGGACCATCGTCTTGTGCTGCCCAATGGAAAGCAGGTCTTCCGGCGGGCTTTGCTTGAGCTCCAGGGCACTTTGGACCAGCGCTGCCGGGTCCGCTACATCGTGTACGGAAGTGAAATGCTGCATAAGGTTTAGAATTGAGAAGGTTTGAGCCGCAGGCCAGCCGCTTCGTCCAGCCCAAACAGCAGGTTCATATTTTGTACCGCCTGCCCGGATGCGCCCTTGAGCAGGTTGTCGATCATGCTGACGATGAGAAGCTTGCCTTCGTGCCAGTCGAGGTAAACGATGCCTTTGTTCGTATTAACCACCTGTTTGAGGTCTGGATTAGCAGGGGAACAGAATACGAAGGGGGAATCCGTGTAAAACTCCTCAAACAGCTCCGTGGCTTTTTCAGCTTTCAGATCGGTATAGAGGTAGGTACTTGCGTAAATACCCCTGGGGAAATTGCCCCGCAGCGGCAGGAAATTGATGTCCAGGTCAAAATCGGGCTGCAACATGCGTACGCTCTGCCCAATTTCCTGTAGATGCTGATGCCGGAAAGCCTTGTAGATGGAGATATTATTATTGCGCCAGCTGAAGTGGGTAGTGGCTGAAGGCGCCTGCCCAGCCCCGGTGGAGCCCGTGACGGCGTGCACGTGTACGTGATCTTCCAGCAGCCCATTTTTAGCCAGAGGCAGCAGCGCCAGCTGAATCGCCGTGGCAAAGCAGCCCGGGTTGGCAATACGCGTAGCCGAGCGGATGCGGTCGCGCTGCAGCTCGGGCAGGCCGTATACAAAATCATGGTCTTCGCTTTCCGCCCGGAAGTCCGTGCTCAGGTCGACGATGCGGATGTCCTCCGGCACTTCATTTTCCGAAAGGAAGCTGGCCGAGCGGCCGTGCCCCATGCAGAGGAAGATCACTTCCACACTGCCATAGTCAGCTTCCGCCTGAAAATTGAGGTAAGTCTCGCCCAGCAGGCTGGTATGCACTGCAGTGACCGGTTTGCCCGCCTGACTATTGCTTTGTACCCAGGCGATTTCAACATCCGGGTGATTGATGAGAATGCGGAGCAGCTCTCCGGCTGTGTAGCCCGCTCCCCCTATGATGCCTGCGTTAATCATCTTTTGGTGCATTTTGCTGTACGAAATGGTGGATTTTCAGGTTAGTCGACAGGATTTTGGTGAAGCCTTTGACATCCTCCCCGCTCCAGGCTTTGTTCATCTCGCCGTATTGCCCGAAGCCGCTGTTCATCAGATCGTAATCTGACTGAATGCCGATGAGCTCAAAGCGGTAGGGGTGCAGTTGGACGGTAACGCTACCGGTCACTGTCACCTGTGTTTCGGTCAGGAAAGTTTCGATATTGCGCATCACCGGCTCCAGCAGCTGCCCCTCGTGCAGGAGCATACCGTACCAGTTGGCCAACTGCTCTTTCCAATACTGCTGCCACTTGGTAAGGGTGTGCTTTTCCAGCAAATGGTGGGCTTTGATGATAATGAGCGGGGCGGCCGCTTCAAAACCAACCCGCCCCTTGATCCCAATGATGGTATCGCCTACGTGCACATCTCGGCCGATGGCGTAGGGGGCTGCCAATTCCTGCAGCGCCTGTATGGCTTCCAGCGGGTGGTCATAGGAAATCCCGTTCAGCCCGGTCAGTTCCCCCTTTTTGAAGTGGAGGGTTGCTTCTTTGGGCTCCGTTTGCGTAAGCGGGCTGGGGTAGGCGTCCTCCGGCAAGGTTTGGTGGGAAGTCAGGGTTTCCGCGCCGCCCACACTAGTGCCCCATACGCCCTGATTGATGGAGTATTTGGCTTTCTCCCAGGGCCAGTCGATGCCGTGCTTTTTCAGGTAGTCAATTTCTTCCTGCCGGGACAGCTGCATATCGCGGATGGGCGTGATGACCTGCAGGTTGTTGCCCAGTACCTCGAAGACCAGGTCAAAGCGCACCTGATCATTGCCCGCACCGGTACTGCCGTGGGCTACGGCATCTGCGTCCAGGCTGTTGGCGTACTTGACGGTCTCCAGCGCCTGAAACATCCG